>JAEZKH010000001.1 GCA_023415515.1 Actinomycetes bacterium | reverse complement strand
GGGTAGACGTCTCGCCGCGCTCGCCGACGCTGCGGAAAAGGCGCCCCGGTCGGCCAGGGAGGCGGCCGAGAACGAGCTGTCGGCGGCACTCGCGATCGTCGATCCGGCCTCGCTGCCGGTTGCGCTGGTCGCCGAACTGGCCGATGCCGAGGCGCGGGTGACGCTGGCCCGCCGCTTCCACAACGATGCGGTGCGTGACACGCTCGCCCTACGCGAACGGCCCGCCGTGCGGCTGCTTCGGCTCGGTGGAACCGCGGCGCTGCCAGGCTATTTCGAGATCGCCGAGCAGCCCGACCGCGACGTCGGACTGGTCAGCCGTCGCACATCGGCTCGCGTTGTGCTCCTCGACGGGGCGGGGTCGGTGTTGTTGTTCTGCGGGTCGGACCCTGCGCGACCGCGCGGTGGCGACGGCGACGCGCCGCGGTGGTGGTTCACCGTCGGTGGCGCGGTGCAGCCGGGGGAGACACTCGTCGAGGCCGCGGTGCGCGAGGTGGCCGAGGAGACCGGGCTTCGTGTGGCGCAGGCCCAGATGATCGGTCCGGTGTGGCGGCGCGACGCGGTGATCGACTTCAACGGGTCGGTCATTCGCAGCGAGGAGATGTTCTTCGTACACCGCACCGAGCGCTTCGAGCCGGTCGCCACGGGCCGCACGCCGCTGGAACGCCGCTACATTCACGGCCACCGCTGGTGCGATGCGACAATGATCGATGAACTGGTCGCAGGAGGCGAGACCGTCTATCCGCTACAGCTCGGCGAGTTGTTGTCAGAGGCGAGCAAGCTGGCAGACGACGACGGTGTTGAGCCGCAACGGCAGCTGCAGTCGATCCGCTGATGTACGGATTAATCGGATTTGCCGCCGCCCTTAGACTGGTTCCGTAGCGATTTGGAGGAGATAGCGGTGGATATCGGCGGGCACGAGCGCAGCGACCGGGGAATCCGTGGGTCAGCTGGATCGAACGGGTCGGCACAGACCGGCACCGCGCGGGTCAAGCGCGGTATGGCCGAGATGCTCAAGGGTGGCGTGATCATGGACGTCGTCACCCCCGAGCAGGCTCGGATCGCCGAGGGCGCGGGAGCCGTCGCGGTGATGGCGCTGGAACGTGTCCCCGCCGACATCCGCGCCCAGGGCGGGGTGTCGCGGATGAGCGATCCCGACATGATCGAGGGCATCATCTCGGCGGTCACGATCCCGGTGATGGCCAAGGCCCGCATCGGCCACTTCGTCGAGGCACAGATCCTGCAGAGCCTCGGCGTCGACTACGTCGACGAGTCCGAGGTGCTGACCCCCGCCGACTACACCAACCACATCGACAAGTGGAAGTTCACCGTGCCGTTCGTGTGCGGCGCGACCAACCTGGGCGAGGCGCTGCGCCGAATCACCGAGGGCGCGGCGATGATCCGCTCCAAGGGCGAGGCGGGCACCGGCGACGTGTCCAATGCCACCACCCACATGCGCAAGATCGGCGGTGAGATCCGCAGGCTGACGTCGCTCGCCGACGACGAGTTGTACGTCGCCGCAAAGGAACTGCAGGCGCCCTACGAACTGGTGGCCGAGGTGGCTCGGGCCGGCAAGCTGCCCGTGACGCTGTTCACCGCCGGCGGTATCGCCACGCCGGCCGACGCCGCGATGATGATGCAGCTGGGCGCCGAGGGCGTGTTCGTCGGTTCGGGCATCTTCAAGTCCGGCAACCCCGCCGAGCGGGCGGCCGCGATCGTGAAGGCCACCACGTTCTACGACGACCCCGACGTCCTGGCGAAGGTGTCGCGCGGACTGGGTGAGGCCATGGTGGGCATCAACGTCGAGGAGATCGCAGCCCCGCACCGGCTTGCCGAACGCGGCTGGTAGTACTCAATACATGGCGATCGAGGAGATCCTTGATCTCGAGCAACTCGAGGTCAACATCTACCGCGGCGGGGTGTTCAGTCCCGAATCGGGCTACCTGCAGAGGACTTTCGGCGGACACGTCGCCGGCCAGTCCCTGGTGTCCGCGGTCCGCACCGTCGACCCGAAGTTTCAGGTGCACTCGCTGCACGGCTACTTCCTGAGGCCCGGCGACGCGAAGGCGGCGACCGTCTTCATCGTCGAGCGACTCCGCGACGGCGGCTCGTTCGTCACCAGGCGCGTCAACGCCATCCAGCACGGCGAGACCATCTTCTCGATGTCGGCGTCGTTTCAGTCCGACCAGAGCGGCATCGAGCATCAGGACGCCGTCCCTTTCGCGGTCCCACCCGACGACCTGCCCAGTTTCATCTCCCAGGGCGGGGTTTTCGACGACGCGGGGTTCCAGCAGTTCGCCGAATGGGACGTCCGCATCGTGCCCCGCGACCAGCTCAGGCTCTCGCCGGGCAAGGCCTCGCAACAGCAGGTGTGGTTTCGGCACAAAGACCCGCTGCCCGACGACCCGGTGCTGCACATCTGCGCGCTGGCCTACATGAGCGATCTCACCCTGCTCGGCTCGGCGCAGGTGAACCACCTGGAAGAGCGTCATCATCTGATGGTGGCGTCGCTGGACCACGCGATGTGGTTCATGCGGCCGTTCCGCGCCGACGAATGGCTGCTCTACGACCAGTCCTCGCCGTCGTCATCGGGCGGCCGGTCGCTGACTCAGGGCAAGATCTTCACCCAGTCCGGGGAGATGGTGGCGGCGGTCATGCAGGAGGGGCTGACCCGCTACAAGCGCGACTTCACCTCGGCGCGAAAGTGACCGGCCCGCGCGTCGGCGTGCTGGCGCTGCAGGGGGACACCCGCGAGCACCTGGCCGCGCTGCGCGAAGCGGGCGCCGACTCGGTCACCGTCCGGCGCCGGAGCGAACTGGATTCCGTCGACGCCCTCGTCATCCCCGGCGGAGAGTCCACCACGATGACCCATCTGCTGCGCGAGCTGGAACTTCTCGATCCGCTGCGGGCTCGGCTCGCCGAGGGGATGCCCGCATACGGCTCGTGCGCAGGGATGATCCTGCTGGCCAGTGAGATCCTCGACGCCGGCGTTCCCGGCCGGGACGCGGCGCCGCTGAAAGGAATCGATATGACGGTGCGGCGCAACGCATTCGGCCGACAGGTCGACTCCTTTGAAGGAGACATCGACTTCGAGGGCCTCGACGGGCCCGTGCACGCGGTCTTCATCCGCGCGCCGTGGGTCGAGCGGGTCGGCGCCGACGTGCGGGTGCTCGCGCGGGCTGCCGATCACATCGTCGCGGTGCGGCAGGACAAGATCCTTGCGACCGCGTTCCACCCCGAGATGACCGGCGACCGCCGCGTGCACCGGATGTTCGTCGACATCGTCACCGGCCGCGCGTGAGCGATTTCGGCGTGAAAACCTGCGCTGGCCGCAGGAAATCACGCCGAAATCGCTGTCAGGCGAGCTCCTCTTTGCCGTACCAGTCGTCGTTGCCGTCGTCCAGCACGGTCAACGACGGGCTCCTGACGTAGGTGGCCTGATTGCCGCCGCGCTTGCGCGACTCGTACATCGCGTTGGTGGCGATCGACATCAACTCGTCGAGCACGTCGTGCGGGGGCAGCTGCACGAGCGGCTGAAGGGGAGTGGTCACCACCCCGATGCTGGCCGACAGATGTGACGGCGAGCTCGAGATCGTGCCGCGCACCCGTTCGATCAGCGCCGACGCGTCGTTGCTGTCGAACAAGTCGGCGATGACGAATTCGGAGTCCGCGATGTGCGCGAGCACCGCGTCGCGTCGTGCCGTCTCGCGAAGGCGCGCCGCGATCTCGACGCGGGCCCGATTGGCCCCGCTGTTGCCGGAGAACTCGCCCACCAACGAGAAGCTGTCGAGGTTGATCACCGACACCGCGAGGAAACGGTCGTCGCCGCGACTGCGCGCTGCCAACAGCGTCGTCGCCTTCTCATAGAAACCTTCGCGGTTGAACATCCCGGTGAGCGGCTCGAAATTCTCGTGCAGAACGTCGGCGTCGACGAGCCAGATCGCTGCGCGCCCGGTGAGCGACACGAACACGACGGTGAAACCGACCAGCAAAACGGCGGAAATCGCGAAGGCGACGGAATACGGCGCCAACCTGACCGCGAGCACGATCAGGGTGATGCCGGCGACGACCCAGGTGGTGGCAACCCATCGGGTGGTGTGGAAAACGGCCGCGTAAACCGCGACCAGAGTGAATGCGGTCGTACCGAACAGTCCGGTCAGCGCGTTGGTCTGGATCAGGCACGAGACGGCAATGCAGACCGAGCCGACGCACACGCACAATCGCGATTCCACAGCCGAGGGCCAGCGCGCGCGCAGCCAGAGTGCAGCCATTCCCCAGCAGCCGACGGCCACCACCACCGCCAGGGTCCGGCTGACGACACCTTGCGGTCCCGACGGGCTCCAGATCAGCATCAAGGAGATGGCGCTCATCGCGACCATCACCATTGCGACCAGGCGACACGTCTGACGCTGATGGCCGCGCGCGGCGAGGAAAGCGGTCAGCCAGTAGTAGTGATCAAGTCCGCGCCACCATCTCTGCGCCGTGTTCATCGGCGGAAAAATTGCCAAGCCGGGGGCATTTAGGCAGAGTAGCAATCAGCAAACGAATGATCTCGCCGGACGAAATTATTCGGAAATAACTCAGCGGATCTCGAATTCATTCACCGATTGGCTCAGCGCGCTATCCGGGCGAAATAGTCGGTGACGGCGCCGCGGTCGTCGAGTTCCGCGACGGCCCCGACGTAACCGTCCGGCCGGACCACGACGCGGGCACCGTCCCGCACGCCGTAACGCTCGGTGACCAGACCCCGCGGGTCGGTGACGACCGCGTCGTATCCGCCGACGGGCGTGTCGTCAGCGGCGATGAGCACCTGTACCTGCCCGGCCGGACCCGCGGCGGGCGCAGGCCTGTCCGCGGTCACCGTCAGCACGGTGTGGCCGGCGTTGTCACCACCGCACAGCCGGGCCAGCTGCTTCTGGATGTCCGGATCGCCGATGTGCGGAAGATGCCCCCCGGCGTGGATCCTCGCGCGTCGCATTGTCGACATGACGATCGGACTGTCCTGGTAGCCGATGTCGACCTCTTCGACCACGCTGGCCATCTTCGCGCTGACGGCGGGCACGTTGGCGAGCACCCGAACGATGGCGTTTCGCACGACCTGGGCGCCGCCGCGCACCGTGCCTGCCCTGGTCAGATTCCCGCTGAACGCGATCACCGCCTCGGCGACCGGGTGTCGCTCGGCGTGGTAGCTGTCGAGCAGGACCTGTCCGCCATCACCGTGGACGACGGCGGCGAGCTTCCACGCCAGGTTGAAGGCGTCCTGCATGCCGGTGTTCATGCCCTGTCCACCTGCGGGGCTGTGGATGTGGGCGGCGTCGCCGGTGAGGAACACCCGTCCGTGCCGGTACCGCGCCACCTGTCCGTGGTGAATCTCGAAGCAGGTGAGCCAGTGGCTGTCGGTGATCGTCACGCCCCCGACGCGCTCGTCGAGGATCTGCTGCAGCGCCTCTTGAGTAGGGTGCGGGTTCACGGGCGCGCCGGGCGCATCGTGGAGCTGGGCCATCAACCGCGCGCGGCCCGCGCGCATCGGCATCATCACGACGGTGCCCGCCGGGGAGAAGACGGTGTACATCGACTCCGGGTCCATGTGGTGTTCGGCGTCGCAGTCACCGAGAATGAACCGCTCGCCATGAAACGTCCCGTGCAGCTCGACGCCCAGCAGATGTCGCATCGTGCTGTGGGCGCCGTCCGCAGCGATCACGTAGGACGCGGTGACCGACTCCGTCGAGCCATCGGAACGTCGCAGGGTCAGGTGGGCCCGGTCGTTGTCCTGTTCGAGCCCCACGACCTCGACGCCCCGCTCGATCGCGACGCCGAGACGGCCGAGCCGGTCGGTCAGCACGCGTTCGGTCTCGGTCTGTGCGGTCAGCAGCGAGTAGGGGAAGGCGCTGTCGACACCGCCGAATTTCACCTGGGCCAGTTGGCTGCCGCGGCTCATCAGCCGCATGCTCGTCGATTTGATGCCCGTCGCGACCAGGTCGTCCAGGATCCCCATTCGGTCGAACATGTCGAGGCTGCGGGCATGGATCGCGATTGCGCGATTCGTTCGTCGGGTGGGCCAGCTTGTCGACGATGCGGACAGACACGTGCCTGCGGGCGAGTTCGCAGGCCGCGACGAGGCCGACGGGCCCAGCGCCGACGACGACGACATCGGGGTGCTGCGCGGACGTGTCCACATCCATCTCCTAATTTCACGTAGCGTTGAAACTAGTCTCACGCTACGATGAAACTCTTCTCGGTGCAATGGGTAATCAGGACGAGGTCGGCAGGTGGCTGCGAAATCGATCACACCCGGGCCGCGCGATGAACGCGGGGTCCTCGCGGCGCGAATACTCGCCGCGGCGCGCACGGCGTTCGCCGAGACCGGGTGGGCGGGTACCACGATTCGCGCCGTGGCGCGGGAAGCCGATGTCGATCCGGCACTCGTCTACCACTACTTCGGATCGAAGCGAAACCTGTTGGACGCGGCGACGAATCCGCCGCCGCGATGGCTCGAGAGCGTCGCGGCGGCGTGGGCCGCGCCGATCCCCGAACTGGGCGAAACCCTGATGCGACTGATGCTCGGGGCGTGGGCCGACGACGAGATCGGACCCGTGCTGAGGGCGGTGCTGCAGACCGCCGCGCACGAGCCGACCACCCGCGAGAAACTTCGTCGGGTCGTCGAGACGAGCCTGATGGGGGTTGCGCATCTCGGAACCGACGAACGCGACCGAGCCGTGCGCAGCGGTCTGGTGTCCGCTCAGATCATGGGTCTGGCGATGACCCGGTACGTCTGGGAGATCGAACCGCTCGCCTCTATGGGCGACGATGAGCTGGTCGCAGCCGTCGCCCCGAATCTGCAGCGCTACATCGAGGGCGAGATCCGGTGAGGCGCGCAGGACGGGGCCGGATACCGCACATAGTGGCCCCGCGCCGCCCGGCGCGGCACCGTAGGGCGCAAACGTCCACGTAGACTCGTTGATCGGACTTCGGCAGTAGCGAAAGAGGTAGTACACGCATGAGCGGCCATTCCAAGTGGGCCACCACAAAGCACAAGAAGGCGATCATCGATGCCCGCCGGGGCAAGAACTTCGCCAAGCTGATCAAGAACATCGAGGTGGCAGCGCGCACCGGCGGCGGGGACCCGGCGGGTAACCCGACCCTGTACGACGCGATCCAGAAGGCCAAGAAGAACTCGGTGCCCAACGACAACATCGAGCGCGCACGCAAGCGGGGGGCGGGCGAGGAAGCCGGCGGCGCGGACTGGCAGACGATCACCTACGAGGGCTACGGGCCCAACGGCGTGGCGGTGCTCGTCGAGTGCCTCACCGACAACCGCAACCGCGCCGCGGGCGAGGTGCGCGTCGCCATGACCCGCAACGGCGGCAACATGGCCGACCCCGGCTCCGTCTCGTACCTGTTCTCCCGCAAGGGCGTCATCACGCTCGAGAAGAACGGCCTCACCGAGGACGATGTGCTCACCGCGGTGCTCGAGGCGGGCGCCGAGGATGTCAACGATCTCGATGACAGCTTCGAAATCATTTGTGAGCCAACAGATCTGGTGGCTGTTCGCACCGCCCTTCAGGAGGCGGGCATCGACTACGAGTCCGCAGAAGCGGGATTCCAGCCGTCCGTCTCGGTGCCGCTCGACGCCGACGGTGCGCGCAAGATCATGAAGCTCGTCGACGCGCTCGAGGACAGCGACGACGTCCAGGACGTCTTCACCAACGCCGACATCCCCGACGAGGTCCTCGCCCAGATCGAGGACTGAGGCTCAGCGCCCCCCGCCGTTCCACCTCGCGGCGGCGAAGTCGTCCTCGCGATCGGGGGCGGTGTCGTCGAACGCGCGGGCGCGAGCGTCGGCCTCGGGGCTGCCGGAGAACAAGCTGGCCGACACGCGTTCGGTCTCGCCCTCGTCGGCACGGATCGGACCCACCTCGGTGACCGTTTCGGCCGCCTCGATCCGCTGCATGGGCAGCACGCCCTGATGCTGAACCCAATTGACCATGCCTTCGCGGACAGCGCAGCGCAGGTCGAACAGAGCGCCCGCGTTCGGCGCGCTGACCACGATGCGCACCCGGACCACCCCGCCGACAGCGTCGGTCACCTGCAGCACACCGCGCCTGCCGTCCCAGAGTTCGCTTTGCGACAGCAGCCGATCCAGCTCGGCGCGCATCTCGTCGAACGGCACGGAGAAGTCGACATCGAATTCAACGGTGCCCATGATCTCGGTGGCGCTGCGGGTCCAGTTCTCGAACGGTTCGGTGGTGAAGTATGTGCAGGGCAGCACGAGCCTCCGCTCGTCCCACAGCCGGACCACGACGTAGCTCAAGGTGATCTCCTCGATGCGGCCCCACCACTGTCCACCCTCGAGTTGCACCACGTCGCCGACGCGCACGGCGCCGGAGAAGGCGATCTGCATGCCGGCGAACACCGCCCCAAGCGACGTCTGGGCGGCAAGGCCTGCGACCACCGACAACACCCCTGCCGAGGCGAACACCGTCGTCCCGATGTCGGAGAAGCGGGGGAAGGTCATCAGGATCGCGGCGGCGCCGAGGATCACCACGATCGCGATGGCCAGTCTGCGCAGCACCGTCACCTGCGTGCGGACCCGGCGCCAGACGCGGTCGGCATCGGATATCTCGTCGTCGCCGCCGCCGAATCGCACGATCGCGCGTCGCTCGGCGACCAGGACCAGGCTCGCCACCAGCCAGGTGATCGAGGCGATCAGCAGAATCAGCAGCGTGTGGTCCAGCCAGCCGCGCCAGCTGTCGTCGGGATCGGAGGTGCGCTGCACGGCGATCGTCGAACCGAACACCACCAGCGTCGCCTTCAGCGGCATCCGGGTCAGCTGGGCCATGTCGCAGATCACCCCGCTGCGCCGACCGATGCGGACAAGCGTCCAGGAGACGACCACTCCCAACAGGTACGCGGCCACCACGGCGCCTGCGACCCAGGCAAGCGTGACGGCAAGGTTGGTTGCGGACTCCAGTTCGTACTCGTCGGGCATCGTCTGATTGGCTCCACGGGTCGGCGTCAGGTCCCACGCGACGTTAGCGACGCTCGGCGCCGCCGTCACATCCCAAAATTGCACCCACGTCCCATACCCGTCGCGACGGCCGTCGAAAAGGATCACCTGGCGCGTGTCCCTGCCGGATTTCGTCGGTCAACCACGCTAGGCTGCCGTCGAACAGGTGTTCACAGAAGGTGGTTGGCGTGCGCGTAATGGGAGTCGATCCCGGGCTGACGCGTTGTGGGCTCTCCGTCATCGAGGGTGGTAGCGGGCGTCAGGTCACCGCACTCGACGTCGACGTCGTGCGCACAGCCTCGGACGTCCCGCTGCAGCAGCGCCTGTTGACGATCAGTGACGCGGTCGATCACTGGATGGACACCCACCTGCCGGATGTCGTCGCCATCGAGCGGGTGTTCGCCAACCAGAACGCGAACACCGCTATGGGCACCGCACAGGCCGGCGGAGTCATCGCGCTCGCCGCAGCCAAACGCGGCATCGACGTTCACTTCCACACCCCCAGCGAGGTCAAGGCGGCGGTCACCGGCAACGGCAACGCCGACAAGGCTCAAGTCACCGCGATGGTCACCAGAATCCTTGCCCTGCAGACAAAGCCGACGCCCGCGGACGCCGCGGACGCGTTGGCGCTGGCCATCTGCCACTGCTGGCGCGCACCGATGCTGGCGCGGATGGCCGCGGCTGAAGCGCTTGCGGCCGAACAGCAGAGGAAATACCGGGCACGACTCAAGGCGGCACGATGATCTCGTCTATTCGCGGGGAAGTTCTCGACCTGGCACTCGACCATGTGGTCATCGAAGCGTGCGGGGTCGGCTACCGGGTCAACGCGACGCCGTCGACCTTGTCCACCCTGCGGCGGGGCACCGAGGCCCGGCTGATCACCGCGATGATCGTGCGCGAGGACTCCATGACGCTGTACGGCTTCGCCGACTCCGAGGCCCGCGACCTGTTCACCACGCTGCTGTCGGTATCGGGGGTCGGCCCGAAGATCGCATTGGCCACCCTGGCCGTTCACGACGCTCCTGCGCTGCGACAGGCGTTGGCCGACAGTGACGTCACCGCCTTGACGCGGGTACCGGGGATCGGCAGGCGCAGCGCCGAACGGATGGTGCTCGAACTGCGCGACAAGGTCGGCCCGGTCGGCTCCGGGGTCGGCCTGCCCGCCGTCAACGGTCATGCGGTCCGCGGCCCGGTCGTGGAAGCACTTGTCGGACTGGGCTTTGCGGTCAAGCAGGGGGAGGAGGCGTGCGACAAGGTGCTGGCCAATGACCCGGAGGCGACGCAGTCCACCGCCTTGCGGGCCGCCTTGTCCATGTTGGGTAACAAGTAATGAGCCGCTTCACCGACGACGACGATGCCGAGGAGCGGGACGTCTCGCCTGCGTTGACGGTCGGCGAGGGCGATATCGACGCGAGCCTGCGCCCACGGTCGCTCGGTGAGTTCATCGGGCAGGCGCGGGTGCGCGAACAACTGCAGCTGGTGATCGAGGGCGCCAAGAACCGTGGCGGCACACCGGACCACATCCTGCTCTCGGGTCCGCCCGGGTTGGGCAAGACGTCGCTGGCGATGATCATCGCCGCCGAACTGGGCTCGTCGCTTCGGGTGACGTCCGGTCCGGCGCTCGAGCGGGCCGGTGATCTGGCCGCCATGCTGTCGAACCTGGTCGAACACGATGTCCTTTTCATCGACGAGATCCACCGCATCGCGCGGCCCGCCGAGGAAATGCTGTATCTGGCGATGGAGGATTTCCGGGTCGACGTGGTCGTCGGCAAAGGCCCTGGCGCAACGTCGATCCCATTGGAGGTCGCCCCGTTCACCCTCGTCGGAGCCACCACCAGGTCGGGCGCGTTGACCGGCCCACTGCGCGACCGGTTCGGCTTCACCGCGCACATGGACTTCTACGAACCCGCCGAGCTCGAACGGGTGCTGGCGCGTTCGGCGGGCATTCTCGGCATCGAGTTGGGCTCCGAAGCAGGCGCCGAGATCGCCCGCCGGTCGCGGGGAACGCCGCGCATCGCCAACCGCCTGCTGCGCCGGGTGCGCGACTACGCCGAGGTGCGGGCAGACGGTGTCATCACCCGCGACATCGCGAAGTACGCGTTGGAGGTGTACGACGTCGACGAACTCGGACTCGATCGGCTCGACCGCGCTGTGCTTTCGGCGCTGACCCGTAGCTTCGGCGGCGGGCCCGTCGGGGTGTCGACACTCGCCGTCGCCGTCGGCGAGGAGGCGACGACCGTCGAGGAGGTGTGCGAGCCGTTCCTCGTACGCGCCGGGATGATCGCCCGCACGCCACGCGGGCGCGTCGCCACCGCACAGGCG
>JAEZKH010000480.1 GCA_023415515.1 Actinomycetes bacterium | reverse complement strand
CGTCCAGCGTGATCGTGGCCAGGTCGATCCCCGGCCCCAGCGCGGCCACCTTCGCCTCGAAGCGGTCCCCCCCGCGGGGCCCCTGCACGGAGACCCGGCTCGCGTACATGACGACGTGGGCGTTGGTCAGGACGGTCTTGCCGTCCAGCACCACGCCGGTGCCCATCGTCTCCACCGCGTTCTGCTTGGCCCAGGGGCGGACCGGGTTGGGCAGGCGGAGGCTCGAGAAGATCCGGACGACCGAGTCCTCGGGGCCCCCCGCCAGGGCCGCGCCGCCCAGCAGGTGCAACAGAACGAGGGTCGACGCGAGGCGGACCGGCATGGCTTCAGCTCCGGCGAGGAAAGACGCGACCACGAACGTACTCGGCCCTTACACAACGGGCCCGCGATATTCTAAAGCGACATCGTCGGCAAACATCCTCAAAAGCGCAAAAAAGCAACATTGCACCCGTGGACCGTCGAGCGGGGGACGGCGGGGGTCCCGGCGGGGAGGGCCGCGGGATGATATTCTAGAGGCGTACCACCACGATCCACCCGCGACCGAGACCCGAGGGCGAAGTCCCATGTCCAAGTACGCCGAACGCGTCCTCCAGCTCGTCGCCGACCCGAGTTACAAGCCCCGGACGCTCAAGTCGCTGTCGAAGCACTTCAAGATCGACCCGGAGGACTACCCGGAGTTCCGGGCCGAGATCAAGGGCCTGGTGCGCGAGGGGAAGCTCGACATCGGCCGCGACAAGTCGCTGTCGAAGGCCGAGACCTCGGGGGCGATCATCGGCCTGTTCCGGCGCTCGTCGAAGGGGTTCGGGTTCGTCCGGCCGCACGGCCTGAAGGAGAAGTCCGACCAGATCTACATCCCCCCCGAGGCCGCCGGCGACGCCTCCAGCGGCGACGAGGTCGCCGTCAAGATCGTCAAGCGGGCCCGCCGCGAGGGGATGAACGACGAGGGGCGGGTCATCCAGATCGTCGCCAGGGCCAGCGGGGCCTTCGTCGGGACCTATCGCGAGGAGGGGGGCGCCGGCTACGTGAAGGTGGACGGCACCACGTTCCACGACCTCATCTACGTCGGCGACCCCGGGGCGAAGGGGGCCAGGCCCGGCGACAAGGTCGCGCTGGAGATCGTCCGCTACCCCACGCCGTACCAGGAGGGGGAGGGGGTCGTCACCGAGATCCTCGGCGCGCGCGGGGCCCCGGGGGTCGACACGCTGACCGTCATCCGGGCGTTCAACATCCCCGACGTCTTCCCCGAGTCCGTCCTGGACGAGGCGCGGGAGCTGGCCCGGGAGTTCCGCGAGGACGACGTCGACGGCCGCGAGGACCTGCGCGGGGTCCTGACCGTCACCATCGACCCGGCCACGGCCCGCGACTTCGACGACGCCATCTCGCTCTCGCGCGACGAGAACGGCCACTGGACCCTGGGCGTCCACATCGCGGACGTCTCCCACTTCGTCCGGCCCGGCTCGGAGATCGACGACGTCGCCCGCAAGCGCGGGACCAGCGTCTACCTCCCCGACCGCGTCATCCCGATGATCCCGGAGGTCCTCTCCAACAGCCTCGCCAGCCTCCAGGCGGACCACACCCGCTACACGGTGAGCGCCTTCCTGGACCTCACCCCGGAGGGGGTCCTCACGACGAAGCGGTTCGCCAGGACCGCGATCCGGGTCGACCACCGCTTCGCCTACGAGGAGGCCTTCGCGGTGATGCGCGACCCGGCCGGCGCGCACGAAGGCGTCGCCCCCGAGGTCGTGAAGATGGTCGTCGACATGCTCGAGCTGGCCATGATCCTCCGCCGCCGCCGGTTCGCCCGCGGGGCCCTGGAGCTGAGCCTGCCGGAGGTCGAGATCGACCTGGACGAGCAGGGGAAGGTCTCCGGCGCGCACCTGGCGTCGCACGACGAGAGCCACCAGGTCATCGAGGAGTTCATGCTGGCCGCGAACGAGGCGGCGGCGTCCTACCTGACCGAGAACCACGTCGGCTTCCTCCGCCGGGTCCACCCGGACCCGGAGCCGAACAAGCTGGAGGAGTTCGCCCAGTTCGCCCGCAGCCTGGAGTTCCCGATCGACCTCCCCCAGAGCCGGTTCGAACTCCAGCGCGTGCTCGACGAGTCCAAGGGGAAGCCCGAGGAGTACGCCGTCCACTACGGCCTGCTGCGCAGCCTCAAGCAGGCGATCTACACGCCGGAGCACGAGACCCACTACGCCCTGGCGAGCGACGACTACTGCCACTTCACCTCCCCCATCCGCCGCTACCCGGACCTCCAGGTCCATCGCCAGATCACGGCGCTGCTGGCGGGCAAGAAGCCCCGGAGCAACCTCGACGAGCTGGCCGTCCTGGGCGAGCACTGCACCCGGACCGAGCGCCGGGCCGAGACCGCCGAGCGCGAGCTGACCCGCATCAAGCTGCTGACCCACCTGGAAGGCCGGATCGGCGAGGCCTTCCACGCGATCGTCGTCGGCGTGGAGGACTTCGGCCTCTTCTGCCGGCTCGTGGAGTTCCCGATCGAGGGCCTGCTGCACGTCACCAGCCTGGCCGACGACTACTACTATCTGGAAGAAGGCAAGCACACGCTGGTGGGCCGTCGCGGCGGCGCACCCCACCCCCAGGGCG
>JAEZKH010000465.1 GCA_023415515.1 Actinomycetes bacterium | reverse complement strand
GGCGGCCGCCGATAACGACACCGCGATCCGCGACTTTGGGTCAAACATTCGTCAACTCACCGCCATCGTCGCCGACGAAAACCTCGGTTACGGGCACGCCGGGGCCGATCTGAACGAAATATTGGCGCAAACGGCCACCCTCCTCGAGAAACACCGCAGTGGACTCCAGGCGACGGTCACCGATGCCCAAAAAATGCTGCAAACAACCGCCGACCACCGCCGCGACCTCGAAGAAATCCTCGACGTCCTCCCGATGGCGGGCCAGAACCTCTACAACGCCATCGACCCGACCTCCCGCGTCATACGCGCCCACGCGCTGCTGGACAAGATATTTCTCAACGGGCAGTTGACCAAGGACGTCTGCAACCTTGCCGGGATCAAAGACTTGGGCTGCAACACCGGCACCATCAACGACTACACACCGGAGTTTGGCGCGAACTTCTATGTGGAGAGCATGACCGGGCTACTGCAGAACATGGCCGAAGCTGGAGGACAACGATGACACGCAGCGCCGCCGTCGTGGGCCGACTAGTTTCGCGCATAACGATCGCCGCCTTGGCCATGCTCCTGGCGGGCTGCGCGAGCGGCCTGGCCGGCGTGCCGCTGCCCGCACCAGGAACCCTGAGCGGCAAAGCAATTACGGTGACAGCCGTATTTGCCAACGCGATGAATCTGCCACAGAAGGCAAAAGTCAAATTCAACGGCGCCGACATCGGCGAGGTTGAAACGATCCGCGCGCGCGACTTCACCGCCGAAGTCACCATGCGCCTCGACGCCGACGTAGCGCTCGACACCGGCGCTACCGCCGAACTGCGTTCAGCGACCCCGCTCGGCGACATCTTCGTCGCCGTGCGACCCGCCGCCCACCAGGTCCCCGACGCGCGACCCTTGCGTGACGGCGACACCATCCCGTTGGCGTCGACGGCGTCAGCGGCCACCATCGAAGACGTTTTGGGCTCAGCAGCGCTGCTCGTCAACGGCGGCGCCATCCGCAGCCTGGTGACGGTCATCAACGGCGCCGGCAAAGCCGTCGGCGGAAAAGGCGCCAAAGCCGCAGCGCTACTTCAGGAATCGAACACGTTGATCTCCCGGTTGAATGCGCGAACGGATCAGATCGATAAGGCGCTGCGCAATACGTCCGATCTGGCAGGCACCCTTGCCGCCCGGCAACAGACGCTCGACCAGGTCATCACCGCCGCGGTGCCCGCGATGACCGTGATCCACGACAACACCACGACGATCGCCGACCTTACCGACGGGGTCGCGCGAATCACGCGCCAGCTCAGTAGGTTTCCGTCGATCCAGGGTACCGACACCCGCAGCACGATCAAGGACCTGAACAAGTTCTCGGCAGCTTTGAATGACATCGTCACCGATCCCAATCTCAACATCAACACCTTCTACCGGGTGACTTCGATGTTCCCGAAGATGTCGAGCGGACCCAACATAAACGCCACGGGCAGTATTGCCCAGCTGGCGCTCGGGGCACTTCCGGACATGAACTTCCCAGGCGACCCGGGGATTCACGGCGTGGACGGCACCGACTACCACGCCCTCATCGGCAGCCTCCGATACGAATGGAACCTGCTGTTGAGCAAGCTCTATGGGCCTCAGCACGAGCCGCGGCCATGAGTAGCTCAGTGAACCTCGCCGAGCGGCTGGCACGCCTGAGCGTGGACGGCGTGCGGGCGGTGAAAAGCCACAGTGTCGCCGTCTCCGTGATCGGTTTGGTCTTGGCCGCGATCGTCTCGCTCAGCTACGTATTGCTGGGATCGCTGGGCATCAACCCACTGCGCCCCACGATGTCGGTGAAAGTGCTGCTGCGCGAATCCGGGGGGCTGATGGTCAACCAGAACGTCACGCTGCGCGGAGTTTCGATCGGGCGCGTGACCGCGGTGAACTTCACCACCACCGGCGTGGAGGCCACCGCCGACATCAACGGCAACGTTCTAGTACCGCGCGATAGCAAGGTCAACGTTTCTGCGCTGTCCCCGGCCGGGGAGCAGTACCTGAATTTCGTGCCCCAGCACAGCGGCGGACCCGCGCTGGCCGACGGGGCCGTGATTGGCGAGGACCAGACGTCCGTGCCGGTGCCGCTGGCACAAGTGCTCTCCTCCGCCGATGGCCTACTCGCCCAAATCAACCCCGACAAGCTGCGCGTCATCACCGATGAATTGCGCGTCAGTGGACAGGGCCCGCAGAAACTGGAGGCCCTGCTCGACGGCGGCGCATTCTTGATCTCCACCGTCGGCTCCGTGCTGCCCGAAACCATGAGCGTGCTGCGCACCAGCCCTACAGTGCTGACGACTCTGAGTGACGCCGCACCGGCTCTGAGCAGCATCTCGCAGAATATGAAGCACATCATGGCGGGGGTGAACAGGGCCGAAGGCGGCTTCCGCACTCTGGTCGACCGCGGCGCCGCACCGGTCACCGTCCTGGATGGCATCATCGACGACAACTCCGACACCATGGTTCAGCTGCTGGGCAATCTCACCACCGTGTCGCAGGTGCTGTCGGCCCGTACGGCAGCACTCCACGAGATGTTGAGAACAGATCGGCCTTCAACATTGGGGACTTTTGCGAGTCTCCTCCACGACGGCGGCGTCTGGCTCAGCGTCGACGCATACCCGCGCTACGCATGCGACTACAAACTGCCGCATCTGCCTGCGTGGTTACCGAACTATCCCGAACCTTTCCTCTACACCTACTGCGACAATCCCGACCCCTCCGTACTGGTCCGTGGCGCCCGCAACGCGCCGCGACCACCGGGCGACGACACTGCCGGGCCGCCACCAGGTTGGGACAAGGACCCGCTCGCTGTGACTCCACCGACACCACAAACGAAATGGACGATACCCACGCCGTTCGGCGGTTCGACCTACCCCGTCAAGATGCCCCCAGACCCACCAGACTGGCCCGTTCCACCAGGGTGGCCGGGGCCAGAGCCGGACGACAATCCGGTGCCGCGGTGGCTTCGTCCCTACACGTTCCCGGCAAACCCCCCAAACTGATAAGACTGATCAGGAGGCCATCATGGCGATGAGATTGTCCAGGAAGACGAACCACAAGAACGTCTTCACCAGAGTCCTCGAGGACGCCGA
>JAEZKH010000461.1 GCA_023415515.1 Actinomycetes bacterium | reverse complement strand
AACCTCAAGCCCTGCCGAAGAATTCGAGGGCGCGCTTCCCGCCGGCCACCCGCCGGTCGACCTCGTCGTGGGTGTTGTACACGGCAAACGAGGCCCGTGCGGTCGCCGCAAGGCCGAAGCGGCGATGCAGCGGCCACGCGCAGTGATGACCCACCCGGACGGCGACGCCTTCGTCGTCGAGGATCTGACCGACGTCGTGGGCGTGGATGCCGTCGACGACGAAGCTGACCGGCGAGCCCCTGCCGACGAGCGACGTAGGCCCGACGACGCGCACCTCAGGCAGCCCGGCCAGCCCATCCAGGGCGGCGGCGACCAGTTCCGCTTCGTGGTGTTCGACGGCGTCCATGCCGACGGCGGCGAGATAGCGCGCGGCCGCGGCGAGCCCGACGACCTGCGACGTCATCGGGGTGCCGGCCTCGAATCGCTGCGGCGCAGGCGCGAACGTGGTCTCCTCCATCGTCACCGTCTCGATCATCGATCCGCCGGTGATGAAGGGCGGCATCGCGTCGAGCAGCTCCCGACGGCCGTACAGCACACCGATACCGTTGGGACCCAGCATCTTATGGCCGGAGAACGCCGCGTAATCGACACCGAGCGCGTGCAGGTCGACGGGCTGGTGCGGCACCGACTGGCACGCGTCAAGGACGGTCAGCGCACCGACCGCCGTGGCGCGCTCGACGATCTGGGCGACGGGTGCGATCGCGCCCGTCACATTCGAATGGTGGCTGAACGCGACGACTTTGACGCTGCTGTCCAGCTCGAGCGAGTCGATGTCGATCCTGCCCTCGGGTCCCACCGAATACCACTTCAGCGTGGCGCCGGTACGGCGAGCCAGCTCCTGCCACGGCACCAGGTTCGCGTGGTGTTCCAACTCGGTGGTGACGATCACGTCACCGGGGCCCACCGCATGCTCGAACCGCTTGTCCCCCAGCACATATGCCACCAGGTTGATCGCCTCGGTGGCGTTCTTGGTGAACACCAACTCCTCCGCGTCGGCGCCGATGAACGCGGCGATGTCCGCACGGCCCTGCTCATAGGCGTCGGTTGACTCCTCCATCAGCTGGTGCGCGCCGCGGTGCACAGCGCCGTTGGAGGTGACGAGGAAGTCACGCT
Source organism: Actinomycetes bacterium (assembly GCA_023415515.1). Lineage (GTDB taxonomy): Bacteria > Actinomycetota > Actinomycetes > Mycobacteriales > Mycobacteriaceae > Mycobacterium. Next base: position 3,194 of record JAEZKH010000461.1, on the reverse strand, counting down.
CGGCGTCGAGGACCTGCAGCGGACGCTGCGATGTCGCGCCTGAGTCGAGGTATGCCAACTGGTTTCCGCCGCGCATCACCCGCTTGAGTATCGGGAAGTCGTCCCGAATCGTCTCGACGTCGAGCGGCGTCACCGATGTGGTCATACGATCCACCTCCCCTACGACGTTGAAGCGGCCGCCTGCTGTGTGAAGCGCACGTAGCCGTTCTCCTCGAGTTCATCGGCGAGTTCCGGACCGCCGGACTCAACGATGCGGCCGCCGACGAACACGTGCACGAACTGCGGCTGGATGTAGCGAAGAATGCGGGTGTAGTGCGTGATCAACAGGATCCCGCCGTGCTCCGCCTCGGCGTACCGGTTGACGCCGTCGCTCACGACGCGCAGCGCATCGACGTCCAGACCCGAATCGGTCTCGTCGAGGATCGCGATCTTCGGCTTGAGCAGCGACAGCTGAAGAATCTCGTGACGCTTCTTCTCGCCGCCGGAAAACCCTTCGTTGACACTGCGTTCGGAGAACGACGGGTCGATGTCCAGCTCGTCCATGGCGGACTTCACCTCTTTGACCCAGTGCCGCAGCTTCGGCGCTTCACCGCGCACCGCCGTCGCCGCGGTGCGCAGGAAGTTCGACATCGACACGCCCGGCACCTCGCCCGGGTACTGCATCGCGAGGAACAGCCCGGCGCGGGCCCGCTCGTCGACGGTCATGTCGAGCACGTCCTGACCGTCGAGGGTGATCGATCCCGACGTCACCGTGTACTTCGGATGTCCGGCGATCGCGTAGGACAGCGTCGACTTGCCGGAACCGTTGGGTCCCATCAACGCGTGGGTCTCCCCCGAGTTCACGGTCAGATCCACGCCCTTGAGGATCGGAATCTCATCGGCGGCTTCGGTTGCCGCGACGCTGACGTGTAGGTCCTTGATTTCCAGTGTCGTCATCAGTTGGTTCCTTGAAGGGTTTCGGTGAGCTCTAGTTCGTGTTCGATGGCCTGGGTCAACCGTTCGCGAACGGCAGGCACGGTGATCTTGCCGATGATCTCGCCGAAGAAGCCGCGCACGATCAGGCGGCGCGCCTGGTCTTCGGGGATGCCACGGGCCTGCAGGTAGAACAGCTGTTCGTCGTCGAATCGGCCAGTCGCACTTGCGTGCCCGGCCCCGGCGATCTCCCCGGTCTCGATCTCCAGGTTCGGCACCGAGTCGGCGCGGGCACCGTCGGTGAGCACGAGGTTGCGGTTCGTCTCGAAGGTGTCGGTTCCGGTGGCCTCGGCCCTGATCAGGACGTCACCGATCCAGACGGTGTGGGTGTCGGGCCGCGACGACTCCGGAATGCCCTGCAGCGCACCCTTGTACGTCACGACGGATCGACAGTTGGGCTGCGCGTGGTCGACCAGCAGCCGGGATTCGAAGTGCTGACCGTCGTCGGCGAAGTACAGGCCGAGCAACTCCGCGTCACCACCGGGCGCGCAGTAGCGCACCCGTCCGGTCAACCGGACCACGTCGCCACCGAGGGTGACCGCCGCATGCCGGAAGGTGGAGTCCTTGCCGAGTGTGGCGTGATGCATGCTCACGTGCACGGCGTCGTCGTTCCAGTCCGCGATCGACACCACCTTCAACGTGGCGGCGTCGCCGACGACGAATTCGATGTTGTCGGCGTAGGTTCCGCTGCCACGCTGATCGATGACCACCACCGCGCTGGCGAGTTCTCCGACGCGCACCTGCAGATGCCCGTAGGCGGTTACGCCCTCACCCGGCCCCGTCACGACGATCTCGATCGGCTCGTCGCATTCGGCACCCTTGTCGACGCTGACGATCGTCGCGTCCTCGAACGACGAGAACGCCTGCGCGGCAACCCGGTCGGCGGGTACGCCGGCTTGACCGATCCGCTCGTCGCCGCGAGCCACCCGTTCGACGGTCACGCCCGCGCAGTCGGACACCTCGATGCGCGCGTGCCCGGTGGCCGCCGCCGACCCGTCGTGCAGACCGCGCAGCCGCCGCAACGGCGTGAAACGCCAGATCTCGTCTCGGCCGCCGGGCACCTCGAAGGCGTCGACGTCATAGGACGTGAACAGCTCGCCCTTGTTCTGCCCCTCGATGGCTGTCGTCAGATCGTGTCCCACTAGCCGACCGCGCCTTCCATCTGCAGCTCGATCAGCCGGTTGAGCTCGAGTGCGTACTCCATCGGCAGTTCCTTGGCGATCGGCTCAACGAAACCGCGCACCACCATCGCCATCGCCTCGTCCTCGGTGAGGCCGCGGCTCATCAGGTAGAAAAGCTGGTCCTCGCTGACCTTCGACACGGTCGCCTCGTGGCCCATCGTGACGTCGTCCTCGCGGATGTCGACGTAGGGGTAGGTATCGCTGCGGCTGACTGTATCGACAAGCAGCGCATCGCATTTCACGCTGGAGCGGGAACCGTGCGCGCCCTTGTTCACCTGAACGAGGCCACGATAGGACGCCCGGCCACCTCCGCGTGCGACCGACTTGCTGATGATGTTGCTCGAGGTGTTCGGCGCCAGGTGCAGCATCTTCGCGCCGGTGTCCTGATGCTGACCCTCGCCCGCGAACGCGACAGACAGCACCTCACCCTTGGCATGCTCACCGGTCATCCACACCGCCGGGTATTTCATCGTCACCTTGGAGCCGATGTTTCCGTCGACCCACTCCATGGTGGCCCCCGCCTCGGCACGAGCGCGTTTGGTGACGAGGTTGTAGACGTTGTTCGACCAGTTCTGGATCGTCGTGTACCGCACGCGGGCGTTCTTCTTCACGATGATCTCGACGACCGCGGAGTGCAGCGAGTCCGACTGGTAGATCGGCGCGGTGCAGCCCTCGACGTAGTGCACGTACGAGCCCTCGTCCGCGATGATCAGCGTCCGCTCGAACTGCCCATGTTCTCGGTGTTGATCCGGAAGTAGGCCTGCAGCGGGATCTCGACGTGCACGCCCGGCGGGACGTACACGAACGAGCCGCCCGACCACACGGCGGTGTTGAGCGAGGCGAACTTGTTGTCCCCCGGCGGGATGACCGAGCCGAAGTACTGCTCGAACAGCTCCGGGTACTCGCGCAGGCCCGTGTCGGTGTCGACGAAGATGACGCCCTGCGCCTCCAGGTCCTCGCGGATCTGGTGGTAGACGACCTCGGACTCGTACTGCGCGGCGACGCCGGCGACCAGGCGCTGCTTCTCGGCCTCCGGGATGC
>JAEZKH010000167.1 GCA_023415515.1 Actinomycetes bacterium | reverse complement strand
GGGCCCTGCTCACAGTTGAGCGAGCGGGCCAGGATCCGTGCCGAGGACGTCTTACCGCAACCGCGCGGTCCCGAGAACAGATATGCGTGGTTGATGCGGCCCGCGGTCAGCGCCACCGACAGCGGTTCGGTGACGTGCTCCTGGCCGACGACCTCGGCGAATGTCGAAGGACGGTACTTGCGGTAGAGCGCCACGCTCAGCAGGCTACCGAGGCTCGCGGACACCCGCCGCCGGTGGCCTTCGCCGCCGGATCGCGGCGAACCCATTCGTCACGGCAGTCGACGTTTTGCAGCGATTGTTCGAAAGGACTTCTACAAAACGTTGTTTGGTGTGATTGGACGGTCACGCGGTGTTCCGCACCATCTCAGCCATCGAGCATGGCTTCGGTCGCCGCGAGCAGCGCACAGGTGGCGAGGCCGTGGATGGCCTCCCGCAGGTCCGGAAGCGACGGGAACGTCGGCGCGATGCGAATGTTCTTGTCTTCCGGATCTTTTCGGTACGGGAACGACGCACCCGCCTCGGTGAGGGCGATGCCGGCGTCCTTCGCCAGCGACACCGTGCGCTTGGCGGTGCCCGGCCACACGTCGAGGTTGACGAAGTAGCCGCCCTTCGGGTCCGTCCACGACGCGATCTTCGACTCCCCGAGGCGGTCTTCGAGAATCTCCTGCACCAGCGCGAACTTCGGCGCGAGCTGCTGTTGGTGGCGCTGCATGTGTAGCCGCACGCCGTCGGCGTCCTTGAAGAACCGCAGATGGCGTAGCTGATTGACCTTGTCGGGCCCGATCGACTTCTTGCCCGCGTGTTGCAGGTACCAGGCGATGTTGGCCAGCGAGCCGCCGAAGAAGCTGACACCGGCACCGGCGAAGGTGATCTTCGAGGTCGACGCGAACACATACGGCCGGTTCTGGTTGCCTGCCGCCGCCGCCAGCCCGAGCACGTCGATCTGCTGCACCGGGTCATGGGTCAGCGTGTGCACCGCGTAGGCGTTGTCCCAGAACAACCGGAAATCCGTTGCAGCAGTCCGCATCTGCACGAGTCGGCGCACCTTTTCCCAGGAGAAGGTGACGCCGGTGGGGTTGGAGAACACCGGGACGCACCACATGCCCTTGATGGCCGGGTCGGCGGCGACGAGTTCCTCGATCAGGTCGACGTCGGGGCCGTCCTCGAACATCGGGATGTTGATCATCTCGACACCGAGGCTCTCGGTGATCGCGAAGTGTCTGTCGTTGCCGGGGACGGGGCACAGGAACTTCACCGCGGGCTCGTCCCGCCAAGGCCGAGGCGAGTCAGCTGCGCCGTGCAGCAGCGAGAACACCACGACGTCGTGCATCAGCTCGAGGCTGGCGTTGTTACCCGCGATGAGGTTCTGCACCGGAATGCCGAGCAGCTCACCGAAGATGGCCCGCAGTTCGGGCAGACCGTGCAGTCCGCCGTAGTTGCGGGTATCGGTGCCCTCACCGTCGCGGTAGTCGTCGCCGGGCAGCGTCAACAGCGCATTGGACAGGTCGAGCTGGGCCGGCGACGGCTTGCCCCGGGTCAGGTCCAGCTTCAGATGCTTGGCCTGCAGATCGGCGTAGCCCGCCTTCTGCGTCTGGTGTTGCGCCTGCAATTCCTCACGGCCGAGCGAGTGAAACGACACGATGCGTCCTCAATGTCGGAAAAAAGGGGGACCCCGCGCACCCGACAGAGCCCATTGACCCTTGCTGCCTTCCGGCCCTGGGGGAGTTCACAGGATAGACGCCGCGCGGGGTCCGAAGCGAGTCTAATACGAGCTCCTGATGCGGGCTGATGGGGCGTGGCAAGCAGGTCGGCTACCATGGCCCGCGGAGGATTCGCCTAGTGGCCTATGGCGCTCGCCTGGAACGCGGGTTGGGTTAATAGCCCTCGCGGGTTCAAATCCCGCATCCTCCGCACTGGGTCCGAGGAGCGACCGGTCGACAGACACCACAGCCGGTCGCTTCTCGACCGAGAAATCCAAAGGAGGAGTATGGGCCGCAAAGTTGCGGTGGTTTGGCACGCGTCGTTCGTTGTCGCGGCGGGCGCCTTGTACTTCTTCTTCGTTCTGCCGCGGTGGCCGGAGCTGACCGGAACCACCTCGCACACGCTCGGCACGGTGCTGCGAATCGTCACCGGTGCCCTCATCGGGTCGGCCGCACTTCCCGTGGTGTTCACGCTGCTGCGGACCCGTAGGCCGGAGCTGGGCACCCCCCAGCTGGCGTTGACGCTTCGCACCGCGTCGATCGGCCTGCACGTCACGGCCGGTGTGCTGATCATCGGCACGGCGATCAGCGAGATCTGGCTCAGCCTCGACACCGCGGGCCGCTGGCTGTTCGGAATCTACGGTGCCGCGGCGGCGATCGCGCTGCTCGGCGTCTTCGCCTTCTATCTGTCGTTCGTCGCCGAGTTGCCGCCGCCTCCCCCAAAACCTCTCAAGCCGAAGGCGCCGAGGGAGAAGCGGGGCCGCCGGGGACGACGCAAGGCATCCGCCGCCGACGAGGGCACCGCCGAAGAGACCGCGGCGAGCGAAGCCGTCGAGGGCGAGCCCGACGAGGCTCCCGCCGACGTCGCCGAACCCGACGAGCAGCCCGCGGAGGTCACCGCCGCGGCGCCCGAGGACAACGCGGACGCCGACGAAGCCAACGAGGAAACCGGGGCCGAGCCCGAGGTATCCGACCAGGCCGAGGTGTCCGACCAGGCCGAGGGCGACGACCAAGCCGACAGCGACGACCAGGCCGACAGCGACGACCAAGCCGAGGGGGCGAGCAACGGCGCCGGCCTGCGTAACCGGCGCACATCGGGCAAGATCACGTTGCGTCGGCGCAAGAGGTCGCGCGGCGGCGTCGCCGTCGACGATTAGTCCCGCATCGACACGGGAACAACTCATTGCCACGATGTAATGCGAACCCGTCCCCAGCCGAAAGTCCCCATATGGCCCGCTTGCACCCGTATCGCCTGCTGATCGCGCTCGTTGCTGTCACGGCACTGGTAGCGCCGATCCGCCCGGCGGTCGCGTCCGCGGCGCCGTTGGACACCGCCATCGCCGCGGTCGAACCCGCGGTCGTGCAGATCGACACCACGATCGACTACCAGCACGCCATCGGCGCGGGCACCGGATTCCTGCTCAACCCGGACGGGGAGGTGCTCACAAACTTCCACGTGGTCCAGGGCGCGGACGTGATCACCGCCCGCAACGTCGGCACCGGCCAATCCTTCGGCGCCGACCTGATCGGCTATGACCGCACGCACGACATCGCACTGATCCAGCTGCGCGGGGCCTCCGGCCTGCCCGTCGCCCCGCTCGGCAACTCCGCCTCGGTGGTCGTCGGCGAGCCCGCGGTGGCCATCGGCAACGCCAACCCCGGCAGCCCCCCGACCCGGGAGCCGGGCACCATCACCCAGCTCGGCCGCACGATCGAGGCGAAGGACGCCCTGACCGGCGCCTCCGACGAACTCACCGGTCTCATCGAGGTGGCCGCCAACGTCCGCGCGGGCGACTCGGGCGGCCCGCTCGTCAACGGCGCGGGGCAGGTCATCGGCGTCACCACCGCCGCGACCGTGAACTACCGCTTCGCGCCGGGCGGCAAAGGCTTCGCCATCCCGATCAACCAGGCGTTGGCCATCGCCGACCAGATCCGCGCGCGGGTGCCGTCAGACACCGTCCACGTCGGGCCCCCCACCCTGCTCGGCGTCGGCGTCGCCGCGGGCGACCAGGGCGGGGGGGTGCCCGGCGTAGGTG
>JAEZKH010000281.1 GCA_023415515.1 Actinomycetes bacterium | reverse complement strand
ACAACGGCCCGCCTGCCAACGACCTTCACGAGATCGCCGCCGAGGAGATACCGTCGCTGCCGAACACGCCGTCGCCGCCGCCGATGCCCAACTTCCCCATCACCGATATTCCCGGTGCCAACTCCGGGGGACCCAACAACGGCGCGTAGGCGCGGTGGCAGCGGGCTCAGCCCGGCAAGGCGAAGATCGCCAACGCCGCGACGCACGCGAAGATGATGATGGCCGCACCGCAATACCAGAGCATGGCCGCCGAGTGAAGTCGGTATCGGCCCATCAGGTAGTTGTCCCGGCCGATGGCGATCATGACTATCAAGAGTGGAATGAGCAGCACAGCGTTGAGCACCTGCGTTGCGACCAGAATCGTCACCAGGGGCGCATTGGGTAGCACCACGGCGAACGCCGAGACCGCGGTGACCAGGCCGAACGTGAGGTAGAACGTTTTCGCGTCGCGGTAGCGGTCATCGAGCGCAGCCTCGAAGCCCGCGTATTCACAGACTGAGTAGGCGGTGGACATCGGCAGTACCGAGGCTGCCAGAACGGCTGCGCCGATCAGCCCCACTCCAAAGAGGGTCGACGCGGCGCCACCAGCGAGCGGTTGCAGCGCCACCGCGACATCGGCAGCATCGGTGATCGAGCGTCCAGTGCGGTGAAGTGTTGCGGCACAGGCGACGACGACGAAGAAGCCGATGATGCCGGTGAGAAGAGCGCCCGCGGTGACGTCGACCTTCTCGAGTTTGAGGTCTTCGATCCGAAGCTTCTTGTCCACGGCATAGGACTGAATGAACGCCAAACCCCATGGCGCAAGTGTTGTTCCCACCGTTGCGGCAATGATGACCATGGCGTCGCGGTCAGCAGGCACAGTCGGTACCAGCAGACCCTCGGCCGCCGCGTTCCAGTCCGGACGGGCCATGATCCCCGAGGCGATGTAGGCGAGGAACACCGTCGACAACAGCAGCAGTGCCTGTTCGACGCGCCTGAAGCTGCCTCGTAACACCAGTAGCGACACCGTCACCGCCGCGAGGGGTACGGATAAGACGCTGGTGACACCGAACAGCTCGAATCCCGCAGCAATACCGGCGAATTCGGCACACATCGTACCGATGTTGGCCACCACCAGCGCGGTGAGTATGGTCGCACCCACCCGGACGCCATAGCGTTGTCGGACGAGCCCGATCAGCCCTTGCCCGGTGACGATCCCTATCCGGGCTGCGAGCGCATGAAACATCACCAGGGCGACTGTGGAAAGAAGGAGCACCCACAGCAGCTGGTATCCGTACTCGGCACCCAACACCGAATACGTCGTGATGCCGGCCGGGTCATCGTCGGAGAGGCCCGCAAGCAGGCCCGGCCCGACCACCGCGACGACGGCACCGAGCGCAAGACCCCGTCGTCTCATCGACGTTCACCCCTCAGCAGGCGGCGTGGCCATACGCCGGAACGCAAGAAATGACGGCGCCGCAGCACCCGAGGTGTCGAGAGGATGGCGCGCCAGCGTGCGGCGTGATGAGCAGGCATGGCGGCAACGACACGGGCGGCACGCGCGCCGCCCATCGCGCGGAGCATCCGCTCACCCAGGAGTGGAACACTGCGCTGGATGACGTCGGCCGTCACATCGTCCTCTTTCGTTGCGAGGACTTCCGCGGCGGAGTCGGTATCGAGTCGCGCGATGAGTGTCGCCAACCCACGGGTGTCCAGCCTGTGAATCGCAGATCGTGGCGACCCGAGTTGAACGGCATGCCCGCGGTCGGAGGTGAGATGGACTTCTGTCCACGGCAGGAGGTCGATCGGATGCCGCTCGACCACCCGCGCAAGCCCCAGGCGCCGCAGTACAGCCCCGAAACCGACCTCGACGCCGACGACCTCCATCTTGTGGTCGCGGTGTGCCAGCACGACGTCGCCCACACGGGACAGGCGCTGACCGACGATGTCGAAGACCTGGGTGTCCAGAACATCGCGCACCAACAGAATCTCGTCGGTACCGAGCGGGTCATCAGTGCGGAGACCGCCGCTTTCCGCAACGTCGACTTTCAGACGAACGTTGCTGTGCGCGACGGTTTTGACGACTTCCCACGGCACGAGAACGTCCCTGCTGTGCCTACGGTGAACCACGATCCGGTCGACCAGCGCCGGTTCGACGGACCCCGGCATGCGAACAGCCAGATCAGCGATGCGGCCGACCATGCGTCCGTCCGGCGAGTAGACCCGCCGACCGATGACGGCGCTCAGCAACAGCATGGCAGCAGCATGCCTCATCCCCGCAGCGAAACCGCAGAAGGCGGCCAGCGTGGGGGCCCAATTCCTCGGACGGTAAGGACCATCTGCCCTACACGCGGCGGGTGTCTTCCGATGCACTGAGAGTCATACGACAGTCGATGCGGGAGGAACCCATGGCCGGTCCGACACCTCAGCCGCCCGACGCCGAGGGCCGGGAACTGATCATGGTTTCCTGCTACGGCGATCTCGCGTGCGCACGGCGGAATTTCGCAGACCTGACAGAGCAGGTCAAGAAGGGGCGCGTGCAAGTGCGCGAATCGGTGCTATTGGGCAAGAATGCCGACGGCTTGCCGATTGTGCTCGACACCAGCAGCGGCCATCACGGCCGTACCGGAGCCATCGTCGGCGCCGGTCTCGGATTCCTCTTGGGCTTGCTGACGATGCCGACGTTGCCGATATCGGTGGCCATCGGCGCGGTCACGGGTGCGGCGGTGGCCGGTTACGCCGACCACACCATCAAGGCCGGGTTACGTCATGATATTGCCGAAAAGCTCGTTGCAGCAACGGGTGTCGTGGTCACAGTCGTCTCCGGACTCGACGAAATGTGGGTCAGGAGGGCATTGCGGGGCGCGTCGGCATATGTGGCTGTACCCTTTCCCGACTCGACGATAGCCAGTCTGGAGCAGGCGGTGACGGACGCTATGAAGTCAGTGAGTCCGTCGCAGTGATGGACCAACTTGATTTGACGTTTCGAGGCGTGTCACCCGAGGTCGAAGAGTACGCGCGCACCAAGATCGGCAGGCTCGCACGATATGTCCACCGCCCGGTGTTGCATGCACGTGTCAAGATGTCTGTCCACCACGATCCTGCCGTCGAAGAGCCGGTCACGGCACAAGCCAACCTCGACATCGACGGTCGGCTTGTTCGTGCGCAGGTTCACGGCGCAAGTGCACGCCAGGCGATCGATCGGCTGGAGGCCAGGTTACGGCGTCGCCTGGAAAGCGTCGCAAAGCATCGAGAAGTGCGCGGATCTGTCTGGAACCGCGGCTCGGAGTCTGCACCTCACCGCGACGTGGTTGCGCCTCCGCCGGAGGAACGCCGTATCGTGCGGCGAAAGTCGTTCGCGATGGAGCCGTGCACGGTCGACGAGGCGATCACCGAGATGGAGCTTCTGGACTATGCCTTCCACCTCTTCAGAGAGAGCGGCACCGACTCCGCATGCGTTCTCTACCGCGGCGGTCCGTCCGGGTATCGGCTTGCTCTCGTTTCGCCAGCTCTGATCGGTCAGCTGAGTCCCTTCGATGGGCCCGTCGTCGTGAGCCCCCAGCCTGCACCGTGCCTCACGGAGGCCGCAGCGGCGCAACGGCTGACTCTGCTCGACATGCCGTTTCTCTTCTACGTCGACGCCGCGCAGGGGCGTGTCAGCGTGCTCTATGTCCGCTATGACGGCCACTACGGGTTGATCACGCCTGCCGATTAGACGTGCCGGACGCCTGCCGATGAACATTCAAGGCCCTTTGCCAGCCCTTTGAGGTCCAACTTCCGTTTCAGGCTGTTGATGGCGACTAGCGTCACCGTCGTCGGTGCTTTCCACGAGGAGGTCGAAATGTCCGAGCGCACCCCACACCACGGAATCATCGTCGGCACCGACGGTTCGCCCTCAGCGTGGGCGGCACTGAAGTGGGCCGCTGGCGAGGCGGCGATGCATCACGTCCCGCTGACCGTCGTACACGTCGCCCCCTCGCTGCCGCCGATGACGTCCACGATGATCTGGCCCTCGGGTCGAGTAGCGGACGAGATTCTCGCGACTGAGGAAGCCGAGGCCCGCCGCATCATCGATGAGGCCGTTGAGTTCGTGCGAAGCAAGGGCGGGGGCGACAGGCCTGAAGTCAACAGCGAGGCGCTGTTCGGCGGAGTCGTGCCCGCCCTCGTTGATCTGTCCACAGAAGCCAAGATGGTGGTGGTCGGCTGCCGCGGCCGAAGCGGTTCGGATCGTCGATTGCTCGGATCCGTCAGCTCCGGTGTTGTCCACCATGCCCGTTGCCCCGTCGTTGTGGTTCACGGCGAAACGCCGCCCGAACAATCCGACAAGAGACCTGTGCTGGTCGGCATCGACGGGTCTCCGGCATCAGAGTTGGCGACTGAGATCGCCTTCGACGAAGCCTCCCGTCGCGGAGTTCCTCTGATGGCGCTGCACGTCTGGGCTGACGCCGACATGTCCATAGTGCCCAGCATGGAACCTGCGGCGCTGCAGCAGGCGGCAGAGACGACGCTGGCGGAAGGCCTTGCCGGGTGGCAGGAACGTTATCCAGAGGTCGAGGTCCAGCGGCTTGTCGAGTTCGAGAACCCTGCTACTCACCTGCTCAGGCATTCGGAGAACGCTTCGCTCGTCGTCGTCGGAAGCCGCGGTCGAGGAGGCTTCGCGGGCATGCTGCTCGGATCCGTGAGTTCAGCGGTGGCCCACGGTTCCAGGGCGCCGGTGATCGTCGCGCGGCAGCAATGACCATGCGCTGCCGCTCAAGATGTCGAGTCATGAAGGGACATTGAAGAAATGACCGATGGAAGGTTCAGCACCGGCCCCGCGGCGGGCGAGTACAGCGTGGATCTTGACAACCAATTGCAACCCGAAGACACACTCATCGACCGCGGAGTCGACGACGTCCTCGATGAGGGTTACTCACCGCCCGAGCAGCCGTACGGGCCAGGCGCGTTCGGCGACCATGAAACCATGGATCAGCGTCTGGCAGAGGAAGAGCCGGACACCTGGGAAAGCGCGGACCTTTCCGAAGAGGACCGCCAGTGGGACTTCCCGCGCAACGATGAGGTCGGACGAGCCCGCGCGGGCCGCCTGGTCGCACCGGATAGAGGCTTCGGCGAAGACTCCGAAGCGGATTGTGTGGCAGAGGATGTCGGGATCAGCGGTGGTGCCGCATCCGCCGAGGAAGCCGCCGTTCACGTCGTCGACGACGAGGAGTAGCGGCGGGGCCATGCAACTGTTCATACAACTCAAGGACCGCGATGAGGACGTCGAATTCCGCGACGGCGCGACCTACCAGGTGTACGACAGCGGAGTGCTCAGGGTCAACAGCGGCAGCGACATTCACCTCTACAGCCCCGCGTACTGGCAAGAGGTCATCGTCGACACCCGAGCCCAGAGGAAGTCCGAGGACGCCGTCGAAGTAGACGACGATCTCAACTGGCAGTGATGGTGGCCGACCCCGTATGGCGCCACACGGTAGAACATGTCTGGTTCAACTCCGGTGGTCTTCGATGCGCGGGAGAGCTTTACCGTCCTGAGCGTTCGTCGTACCCGCATGCGTGTGTCGTTATGGCACACGGCTTCTCGGGTACAAGTGATTGGATCGTGCCCGATTTCGCCGCCCGGTTCGCCGACGGTGGCTTGACGACGCTGGTCTTCGACTACCGCTACCTCGGACGCAGCCAGGGCGAACCCCGGCAGTTGATCGACGGGCGGCGGCAGCGCGAGGACCTTCGGCGCGCTGTCGAGTTCATGCGCGGGAATGGCGGCATCGACCCGCACTGCATCGCGCTATGGGGAACCTCGTTGGGAGGCAGCCACGTCATCAACATCGCCGCGGACGATCCCGAGATCGCCGCCGTTGTCGCGAACGTGCCTGCCCTGGAGGTGTTCAAGGGCACGCGGGGCCGGTCTGAACCCGTTGGCTTCCACCCGACGAGGCGCCAGGTTGCGTTGGCTTCCATTCGGCTGATCGGGGCGGCGTCGTGGGACGCCATCCGCGGCGCCGTCGGCCTCAGCCCCTACTACATCCCGGGGAAGGGCCCTTTGGGCCGCGCCGTGTTCGCCGACCCCGCGGTTGCGCCACTGTTTGAAGCTCTCGAGGAA
>JAEZKH010000248.1 GCA_023415515.1 Actinomycetes bacterium | reverse complement strand
CCCCAGAAGATGCTGCCGTCGCCGCCTCGGCCGCCCGCTCCGTTCAGGCCGCCGTATCCGCCGGCGCCGCCCGGCCCGAACAGCAGACCACCGCGGCCGCCTGCGCCGGCATCCTGGCCCAAAGTTGTTGCAGCGCCGCCGGTTCCGCCGACGCCGATCAAGCCCGCGTTACCACCGCGGCCACCATTCGCGCCCTTGCCGCCGTTGCCCAACAGCAAGCCGCCGTTGCCGCCATCGCAATCGGTCACGCAGTCGGCGGCGGCGTCGATGCCGTTTCCGATCAGCCAGCCACCCGTGCCGATCATGGGACGCTGGACATCCACCAGCGCGCCAAGGCCGGCGAGGAGTCTCGGCCGCGCGGTCAGATCACCCACGCTGTCGGTGACGGCGATCCGCTGGCTGCCGTCGGTGTCAGCGCGCACCACCATCGTCTCGACCGCCGAACGCCCGCCGATCTCCCGACGGACGAAGCCCAGCATCACCCACGCCAACGGTGAATCGGCCGGAGGGGTAGAGCCGGAACCGAACGAAGGCGCCAAGCCCACCAGCTGCAGCAACTGCTCGACCACCGGCGCCGCGGCACTCGCGGCTTGCGACCTCGGTTCGGCCGGCGCCGCCGGGGCCGTCTCGCCGGTAGCGGTCACCGACGACGGGCTCGCTACGTGGGTGTTCGGCGACGAGGTAGGCGCATGACCCGAATCAATAAACACCACAGGCCGTTCCGGGCGTACCGCCGCCAACGGACGGATCCGCTCGACGACTGCCGTGAACCGGGGCATCGACTCCGGCCGGACCAGACCGCGCTCGCCCGCGCCGTCCGATTGGCCCTGCCTCTTCTCCACTCCGGCTGGTGCGGCCGCGCCGACGCGTTCTGTGACAGCGTCGAAGACCCAGCCCAACGTCGGAACAGCCCGCTCTGTCAAGGCTTTCCGGGTCGCCGCCACCACTTCTTCGGCAGCCGCTTGCGACCCGTTCGTCGCCGCAACGGTTGTAACTGGATCGGTGGGTGAGGAGGCCGAATCGGCAGGCCTGCTTCCTGCCGCCGCCTCATTGTCTCCGACACGGCCGGCCACGCCGCGGCGAATCGAATCGCCACGCGCCGCACCGATACGCGAGATCGGAGAGTCGATCCCACGCCGCAGGATCCGGTGCGGGCCGACTCTGGGGCCGGCACTCACCGACATCGAGGGCGACGTCGCAGCAGTCACGCCGACCCCGGACACCGGCCGGTGGTCGCCCGGCCCATCGCCCGACGATGTCGATGACCCCCTGGCAGCCGACGACCTCGATGACGACTCCGACGAGGATTCCGACGAGGATTCCGCCGAGGACTCCGATGTGGATTCTTCGGCATAGGCGACGCCCTGCCCGGTGGTCACCGCAGCGCCCAACCCGGCGACCACTGCGCCGGTCCGGAGCCACTTCAGCACAGGGTGCTCAGACGAACGCCTGCCCTTGCGCCGGCGACTGCGGTTCGACTTGGCGCGCTGCGTGTAGTGGACAGACATCGGCCAGCAATCTCCCATTCTCGGTGCGAGCAACCCTACGGTCGCGGCTGTGCACGCGGGGTGGTGGTTTTGTATTTAAGCCGGGGACTGTAACGAATAATTAACTCCTGTGTCAGTAATTCCGATAAAGACCCTGTCAAGAGCAACGACAAAGACTGATACAAAAATTATTCGGAGTAGTCGAGCAACGGCGGGTGCGTTTGCTGGATAGAATTGCGCCCATCGGCCCGTCAGCACAGCAAACTCAGCGGAGCGAATGCCCCACGAGCGTCTAGGACTCGGTGGCGTCTGTCGTCGACAGCGGTTGGCGCACCACCGCACGGCCGAGGACGACTCGTGCGGTGATGACACCTAACTTGGCCATGCCGAGGTAGGTCGACGGGTTGAAGATCGTCGGCCATACCGTGCGTGTCTTGTGCTCGTCGAGTGGTCGGTCGGTGAAACGGTCGCGCAGCCACCGCAGCGTCATCGGCGCCGACAACGGATGCAGCAGCAGGTGACCGCAGAACAGGTCGCGGTGATAGGTGACCGCTGCGCCGAGGCGTCGATATTCGGCGACCAGTGCATCGACATCGTCGACGCTGATGATTCCGTCGTGTACCGCTTGGACGACCAGCACGGCAGGCGTGGGCCGGGATTTGCCGAGCCTGGTCTCATCAAAGATGTGACGGACCTCGGGCAGGTCCCACAATTCGTCGGCAGTCATGTCGATGTAGGAGCCGATGTCGACATTGCGCAACTGCCATACCGCCTCCACGGTGGACATCGTCTGCAACGCGTCGAGCAGCGCCTTGCCCTCGGCCGTCGCGTGTTCATCGACGACTTTCTGCGCCCCGGGAAAGACTTGCGTCAGCGCCGAGATCATCAGGGCGGCGAGACCGGCGAAGAAGCTGCCGTTGAGGCGGCGCGCCACACTGCCCGGGTCGCCGACCGGCGAACCCAGCACGGCGCCAACGATATTGAGCTCTGGTGCATACCGGTCACAGAGTTCTGCCGCCCATGCCGACGCCAGGCCGCCGCCGGAATATCCCCACAGGCCCACCGGCGCGGACGGCGAAAGATTCAGGCGCTCGCAGCTGATTGCGGCCCGCAACCCGTCCAGGATCCGGTAGCCGGGCTCGACTGGGGCGCCCCACATGCCGTGGCAACCTTCGTGGTCCGGCACGCACACCGCCCAGCCTTCGGCCAGCGCCGCGGTCACCAACAGGTATTCGGCTTGCACGAACGCACCGATCGGGCGGGCGCCGCGCCGCATGGCGAAGGAGGGGAAACACCGCGACGCGACGGCGTCGATCGCGCACTGATACGACAGCACCGGACACGCCGTGCCCCACTGGCGCTGCGCAGGCATGAGCACCGTCGTGACGGCGACTTCCGGCTGTTCATGCAGGTTGGTGGTGCGGTAGAGCAGTTGCGTGGCTTTCACCCGCTGCTCGATCAGACCGAGGAACCCGATCTCCACGTCGCGCGAACGAAGCACCTCGCCCGGTTCGGCGTGCTCGTAGCCAGGGGGCGGCTGGTAGAACGGGTCGCGGTCCGGTGGGATCGGCCGCTCGCCGTGGCGAAGCGTGTCGTGGGTGGGGGTAGCGCCGTTCAATTGCCGCATCAGGGCTGCAGTACCCGCGGTACCGCATTGTCAATCCCCTCGGCGGTTCGCCGGTGCGCGAGTCCGGTGCGCCCGCGTGCAGGCCAGAGCGTGCACACCGTCACGATGAGGGCGATGACCAGCACGAACAGGTAGGCCGCCGGGAGCAGCTGATCCCAGGCACCCGGATGGCGCAACGACATCAGACCCGCCTGTGGCGGCGAGCTGCGCGACGCGACGAACCACCCCCCGAAGGCGCCAGCCAGTGCCCACAGGGCCGCCGTCGCGACCCGCGAGCGGTGCACGTACCCGCGCAGCCCGAGGTGGGCGAGAAGCGGTGCGAACCACACCCAGTGGTGGCTCCAGCTGAACGGCGAGGCCGCGGCCGACGCCAGACCTGCGATCGCGATACCCAGCAGCAACTGACCGCGGCGCCACGCCGCCGCGGCGACGGCGATGGCGATGACGGCGAAGAGGACCGCCCCAGCTGTCTGCCATTGCCCCCAGCCGAGCCGGGCGAGGAGGCCGGCCAGGCTGGTGTTCGCCAGCGGATCGCTGGAGATCCGGCGCACGTCGTGGAACCCGCCGCGCAGCCAGAACTCGGTGGAATCGGCGGGCAGCAGAAGGAAACCGACGGCCACGGTCGAGACGAAGGTCACGCCCGCCACGACCGCTTCGCGGCGTCGGCCGGTTGCGATGAGGAACAGGATGAAGAGCGCGGGAGTCAGTTTTATCCCTGCGGCGAGCCCGATACCCACGCCGGTCCACCTGCGCGACGGCTGCGTCAGCAGGTCCGCGATGACGAGTGTCATGATGACCAGGTTGATCTGGCCGAGTTGCAGCGAAAGCCGAACGGGCTCCAGCCAGATGATCGGTGCCAGCACAAGCGCCGTCAGCCCCCACAGCCCGGTCGCCGAGGCGACGCCTGCAGAGGCGAGCATTCGGCGGACGAGGTAGCCCACGCAGGCGAGGTTCACCGCGAAACCGAGGACGAGAACGAGCGGCTTGCTGAGCCCGACGAGGGGGAGGAAGCACAGCGCAGCGAACGGCGTGTAGTCGAACAGCATCGTGTGTGCGTTTCCGGTCATCCCCACGGCGTAGAGGTCCTGACCGTCTGCGACGCGCGTTGCGCCGAACCGGTAGACCAGCAGGTCGACCTGGCCGGCCAGGCTCGGCCACCGCAGATAGGCGGCGACGTACAGCGCCACCGCAACCGTCAGCAACAGGGGGCCCCACACACGGACCGATCGAGGGACCGCGGGCCCGCGCTGGTGATCGTGCACGATGAGGCGACTCCTTCCGTCGGCGTCGCTGCGCGAGGGTAGCGGTCAAGCCTGAAGGCGCCTCAGGTTCGCGCAGCGCCGGGAAACCGATTTCGGCAAGGGTGTACCCACCCACAGGGTCGAACGAAGTGTTGCGAGGCGACGGCCGGTCCGTCTCAGCGGCTATCCCGTCGCAGCGTTGGCGAGTTCGACGGCCCGGCTGAGCGTCTGACGGTCGACGATGTCGGCAGGATTCATCGGTTGGGTGAGGACGCCCGACTCCGTGGCGATGTCGATCATGAACTTCACGCTGTCGTCGGAGAGCCCACCGTCCTCCGTCCAGAACGGATATCGCTGGATGAGCTCGAACAACTCCCGCAGCGATTGTTCGGAGGGGGGTTCTGCGACGTATTCGTCGACCGCGCTCCGGAACACGGCGAAGTCGCTTTTCAGCGTCGTCATCGCGCGCAGCGTGGTGGCGCAGTAGCGGGCGGCCAGTTCGCGGTTCTGTGCGAGCCAATCCGCCCGGGCGGCCTGGGCCACTTTGATGAACCCGGGGGAGTCCTGGTAGAGCGTGGCGATCAGCACCGGTTGATTGAGCTTTGCTTTAACACTGTCGTACTGCGTGTCGTGAATCACCGTCGCATCCACCTGGCCGGCGATCAACGCATCCAATCGGTCGCTGCTGGTCTGCAGAATCCGCTGGTTCGGGATCTCGTGGACGTCGCGGGGTTCACCGACACCGCTCAACAGCGCGTTGAGCACGATGGCTCCAGAGCCACCGGGGCTGTCGATGCCCACCCGGGTGGACGGTTCGAACAGCTGGCCCGCGTTGTGCACGCCGTTGGCGCCCGCAAGCACGAAATCGTCTGAGCTGACGTACGGGCAGAAGATCTTGACGTCCTCGCCCTGCTGGCGTGCATCCAATATCGCGGAGAACGATGTCGCCAGGATTTGGGCCTTGTCGTCCCGCAGTGTCTGCACCGCGTTGATGTGATCGTCGAATTTGACGACGTTCTGCGTGACGCTGAGGGCCAGCCCGAAATCGGCGCCGTTGTGGTCGACGCCGTAGACCAGCGGTAGCTGCGACGGCTGGGGTTGCGCACCCAGCACGATGCGCAGCGACTCCCCGGTGCTCGGCTCGGCCGTTTCGGCCGCGCTGGCGCCGCAGCCTGCCAGCGTGAGCGCGGTGACGGCGCCGACGGTGGTCAGGTACGTCGCACTTCTTCGGCGGCGACTGTGGGTGGCCATGGATCTCCTTGTGGTCATTGGTCGTTGGCGTCGTAGGGTCGCCTGACCGCCGGCGATGAGATGCCGCTCAGCCGTCGAGAAGCGTGAATTCGTGCCGGTAGGTGCCGTCGTCGTTGCGCGTCGTCGACACCTGGCCGCGGGCCCCGATGTAGGTGCCGGTGCCGCCGACCACGGCGCGCAGTTGCGGTGCACTCGGTGTCATCTGCACGGCGTCGCCACGGTAGATCGACTCGCCGATGACAGCCAGTGTGTTGCCGTTCCCGAGGTCGAACGACAGCTGGCCGAGGCGGTCTGCATCGAGGTCGCCGCTTTCGGCGTCGGGAGTGTCGGCGGTGATGAGAAACCCGGTCAAGGTGCCGGACTCGCCGTGCTCGCCGCTGACCGTCGACTCATAGAGCACCGCGTCCGCCACACTCAACCCCGGAGTGTGCTGGTCGACCGGGTGCAGTGTGGGGGGTTGCTGAGTCAGCACGAATGTCCGGGTCTGTGCCTCCGCCAGCGCCAGAGGCAGCGGTCCGGCAAACACGAGTGACAGGCCGATCGTCCCGCTCGCGGTCAAGGCGCGCAGCCCCGTGCAAAAGTTAATCGTCGTACCTCCTGTGTAGACCGCCGGACGGTGACGACTAGAGGCGGTTTGCCCAACGTAGCGCCTAGGGACGGCCGACGAGGTGAGATTCGGGGTCAAGCTCGACACTCCCCGTCACCCTCTCGAGCTCAGGGTGGCTGCCATGAAACTGCCGAGTATCCGCGCCGGCGAAAGCCTCACACCCCGCGAACGACTCCTCGCGGTCTCGAGTTGCGGCGGTGTCGACGACCGGGTGTCGCCCGCGGGATCCCAGGCTCACCGCTCGAGTGCGGCGATCTGATCCAGGAATGCCCGTGCCGGCGCCGACGCGCTCGCCGAGACGGCCACCCCGAGTCGACGAACGGTCTTGGGCACCAACGGCCGAACCACCACGCCGTCGGGGAGTGGGGGCAGCCCTGTGCTGGGCAGGATGCTGACTCCGAGGCCGCCCGGGCCATCTCGAGGACGGCCGACATCTCACGGGCCTCGAATGCCACGTCGAAGTCCACTCCAAGCCGTCGTGCCATCGGCATGAACACTTCGGCGCAACCACCAGTCGAGAGGATGAACGGCTCCTTGGCCAACTCGACGTAGTCGACCTCGTTCCGCGCTGCCAGCCGGTTGTCTGCGGGCAGCACCGCCACCATGTCCTGGTCACCTATCACCGCTGAGTCCATGCCTTGACACCCCGGCGTCGGTGAGCGCGAGCCCGCCGCAGCCGCGAACCAGCAGAGGTGAACCCAATTCCTTCTCGAGGGTCCCCACGGCATGGCTGACGGCCGGTTGAGACATCCCGAGTCGGAGGCTGGCTGCGGTGAAGCTGCCCTCGTTGACGACGGTCAGCAATGACGTCAGCTGCAGCAACGTCGGCATCGGGACTCCTCATATGCGAAGCAGGCAACGTCCCGGTCGGCCTGGCGCGCACGCGGCCGCCCACTT
The DNA here is from genome assembly GCA_023415515.1 of Actinomycetes bacterium. GTDB lineage: Bacteria > Actinomycetota > Actinomycetes > Mycobacteriales > Mycobacteriaceae > Mycobacterium. The sequence goes on along the minus strand of JAEZKH010000248.1, from coordinate 13,970 downwards.
TTCCCGGTGAGTTTCAGGAAGTCGATTTCGCCGATCGCGCGGCAACTGCGGAGGCCCTGGATGCCGTTCTCGCGGCGGGCCCGATCGATGCGGTGGTGAACAACGTCGGCTTCGTGCGGATGGGCCGCATCGGCTCGATCGACTTGGACGACCTGTTCGACACCTATGCCGGCAACGTGCGTGTTGCCGTTCAAGTCACGCAGGCGGCGCTGCCCGGGATGCTGGCCGCGCAATGGGGGCGCATCGTCAACGTCACGAGCCTGACCACGCTCAGGACGCCCGAACGAACGCCGTATGCGGCGGCGAAGGCGGCGCTGGAAGCGTGCACGCGGATCTGGGCCAATGAACTGGCGGCGGCCGGTATCACGGTGAACGCGGTCGCGCCGGGGCCGACCGAGACAGAGTTGTACCGCGAGCGCAGCCCGATCGGATCGGAGCGCGAAGCCCGGCTGCTGGAGAGTATTCCGCTGGGTCGCGTTGCGGCGCCGCGCGAGATCGCCCATGCCATCTGCGCTCTGCTCGACGAGGACGCCGGATACATCACCGGTCAGATCGTTCGAGTCGACGGCGGCGGGAGCATCGCCGCATGAGTACGGCGGTGCGTTAAGTCACGTTCGACGACGTGGTCGTCACCTATGTGGTCGACGGCGTCGTATCGCCGGTCCGATCGCCGTGGTGCTTTCCGCAGTACGAACCAGCGACCCGAGCGCGTCCGCGCGCTGCCGCTGACCTGGTACTAGCCAACCTCGCGGACCTGCCGCCAGCGGGCACCGACATCCGTTCGGGCGCGACGGCGGTGGGTGTGGATCAGCCTCCGATGAGGCCCACGGGAGCAACACCGGGAGTCGCGAATCCGGGGCTAACTGCGCTGAACTCGTTGGTCAGCGCGTCGCGGATCTCGTCGGTCCTTGCTGCCTCGTTGTGGTAGTTGAAGCGGTTAGCGGTCTGCATCCAGATAGCGGTCTGCCGGTTGAAGTCGGGTGCCGGAGGGTTCAGCAAACCGCTCATGTACCCGTTGTCGAGGTACGTCTGGATGGGGTTCACGCCGTCGACTGCGAACTTGATTGTGGAGCGAAACAGCTGGCCCGCAGCCAATGTTGTCGTCAGTTCCGCGATAGCCGCCGCACGGGTGATCACACCGCTGGCGAGCATCCTTCGGGCGTGGTTGACCACGAGATCCTGATAGACCTTCCAAGCGAGGTGGCGGCAGGCGATCTCCTCGACGAAGGTGGCGCGCGTCATCGTCGTCGGATCGCCTGTCGCTGCGGCAACGGCGTTGGCGAAGGCGACATCGGCATAGTCGGCGGCGGTGACGGGTTCGGCCTTCAACGAATTCGCCAGGACTCGGTTGCGGACATGGATGAGCTCGTGGGATACGGACAGTTGCGCACTCGTATGGCGTTCGCCGCCCGGGACGGCGCGATCGAGGTAGGAGTCTCCGAAGATGATATGGGCACGTGTCCACCCGGCTTGGTCGAATCGTGTCGTGAAACCGAACGGGCCGGAGGGCAACGCTGCGAGCAGTGTTGCCGCGACCTGATCGATGTTGGCATGTTCGGATGCCGGTACCTGCGCCTTGAGGTCGTTTGCTTGGGAGGCGCGGACAATTCCGGCAAGATTTTGATTGGTGAGTTCCTGAAGGGCGAAGACTGCCGTTTGGTTGGCCCAGGGCAGCGCGGCGAGGCCATTCAGCTCGTCGAGCAGACCAGCGACCGTAAAGTCGGCTCGTTGTGCAGCCACGAAGGGCGCGAACGCGCCCAGGCTCATTGCGCCAGGCGGGAATTCGTCATCGAGCGCTTGTGATGTTCTTCGGCCGACGATGCCGTCCGACGGTGCGATTCCGCGATCGGACTTGAAGCGCGAGACGGCTTGCGCGGTCCGGTTGCCGTAGTTGCCGTCGACTTCATCGAAGCTCAACAGGTAGCCGAGGTCGACGAGAGCGCGCTGCACCCGGCTTACGGCATCGTTGTCGGTCTCGGGTGACGCCCCGTTGTTGGGCGGCATAGTGCGCGCGCCGTTGAGGCATTGTTCGATCGTCACGCTGCCCTGAAATCGCGGTGAATTCAAAATGGCCATGGAATGCCTCCTTGCTCGTTGGCTTCAATTAGCGACAGGGTCTCGACATTTCGCGACGCGCCTCGGGCTGCGGTGCAGAGTCAGGCCGGTATGCGACTGATTGGCCGAGACATGAAGAGGCTGTCCACTATCTCGTGCGATGTGCACCGCACGAGCAGAGATTTGTCTGGGGTCATGTCATAGCCCGAAGCGGTCGAGGTAGACGTATCGTTCTATCGGCGCCCCGTCGCTGAGAATTTCGTCGTACGGGAGGGTTTCCCATTCGCCGACCACGATTCGATACTCGGATGCTCCGCCGTCGGGGTCTGTTCCCGGCAGATTAGGCGGGATCGGCTCGGGCAGTGCGAGCGTCGTAGACCACACACGGGCGACTTCGTCCTCGTCGATTCGCCGCAGCTCGCTCGGCGCCCCGACGGGTGTCCAGTCGATGTCGGTTGCCAGCGGCCCTCGACGCTCGATCCAGGCGCGCACTCCTCGACGCAGGTCGGTGAGCTGCGGCAGCAGCGGGAAGCCGTTCGGCGGCAGGATGGCCGCGGCGGGAAGGCGATCCGAGATGCCCGAGACCGTCACGCTGATGGTGTTCTCGTCGGGCCGTGTGAGCGACGCCGTGCGTGCGTTGAGGATCTGCACAAAGTCGACCATGGCGACCGGCGACAGTTCGGCACCTTCCACTGACCACGGCTGAAACCTCGTCAGCGCCAACCGCAGGAATGGCCACGCCGCTTCGCCGGGGTCGACGTCGATGTCGGCGAACCACATGTCGCGCTCGGGTGAGTAGGTCACGGGATGGCCGACAACGGTGACGCCGGGGTGGCGTCCGGGCGGGGTCTGGCCGAACTCGGCCAGGGTGAGCCGATCCCGGATGAGCAGACCGTCGCCGCGAAAGTCACGCGGGCGCGGTATCGGCGCGGTCAGTTCACCGGTCGGACGGATGGGGTCCTTGCCCCAGACGGTGACGTGATTGCGTCGCAGGTCCGTGCTGCGCAGCACACCGTCCTCACCGGAGACCACGACGCCGAGCATCTCGTCTTCACCGGAGATGAACCACGGACGGGTCAGCCAGACCCGCAGGCCGCTTCGCCGGCGCCGGGTCGTCGACGGGGGCGCGAACCGATCCTGGGCGAGGTCGTCCCACCGCAACGTCGGCATGACGCTGTGCACATGGGGTGCTCCCGGGCGAACCGAACACGGCACATGGATGGTGCGGGTCTCGCCGACCACGGTCAATGCGGCCGGATCCGAGGCCAGCGGCGGCGGAAGGTATTCGCGGAACCGTGTGGTCGCGCGTGGGGTGTAGTTGACGACGCGGTGGATCGTGTCGTGGAACTCGTGGTGAAACTCGGCAGCGTCAGTCAGTGGAATGGCGTCGGCGCCGTCCACCACGGGGAGGTCGAACGCGTGCCCGGTCTTGCCGTCAACCATGTGCGGCGCCGTTGCAGACGCGGGATCGTCGAACCACTCGCGCCAGTCGGCGTCGACGTCGAGCCGCCCTGTCGTCGCCGACTGGTTGTGCAGGACGCCACGGAAACCGGTCTGCGTGTCGCCGTAGATCCGTATCGCTCGCAGAGTTGCGAATGCGGGCCGCACAAGGGGCCGCTGCGTCGCGTGCACGAGGACGATCGTTTCGCCCGGAGTGATCATCTGATGCTTGCCAGCAAGCACATTCGGCCGGTCGGCCGGCGCAACGGTGTCGGCGATCCAATCCCACAGGCCGAGCAGATCCAACGTCGCCGCATCCAATGTGCTCGACGACCGCACCCGTGCCGTGCCGCCGGGCGGCAGCTTCACCGTCACCACCCGGTCCGTCGTTGTCACCGTCGGGGCTGGGCCGTCGACCAACACCAGCCGCCACGTTTCCAGGTCGGGCCAATCACCGCCCAGCGGCAGGATCTCGGTGTGGCTCCATCCAGACGTGGTGCCCGAACCTTCGAACCGCAGCGCGATCCCGGCGGCCAGAACGTCAGGCAGATACGGCACCGCCACGTTGTCGGTGTCGTGCACTACTGCGAAGCCTGGATCGGGTGCCTGACCGCGTCCCAACGCGGCCAGCGTCGCGTCGAGCTGAGCGGCGGTGAACTCGCCGTCGCGCGCCAACGGCGGGACGAGGTGAATCCCCTCGGCGGGGCTGTCGGCGTCGGGGTCGCTCGCCGAGAGAATCCGGACGTCCTGAAACGTGCCCTGCTCGCGGCGGGCCCGCGCATACGCCGCGCGATAGTCTGCCGCTGCGGCCGCCACGCCGATCGCGTCGGAATCGAACCGGCCCAACAGTTCGCTGTCGGTCTGGCTCACCTTCGGCGGCGCGAGATGCCGCTCGCACCCCGCGCGATAGGTTGCGAATCGGCGCGGCGCGACGCTATTGAGATCGTCCGCATACGTCCCCGGCGCTAGGGGTGTCAACGCGGCGCCGGCGTCGTCCGGGTCGCCGGCCAACCCTGAGCGGATGACGAGGCGCAGCGTCGACTCACCTTCGGTGACCGCATGCCGCTGCACCACAACGGGATGCGCGATCGGCTGAAATCGCTTGAACGCCTGCGCCGCCGACGCATGCTCATCGCCCGGATACGACGTCGAGGTGCCCGACAGATCGACGGTGCGCATACGCATCCGGTATGCGGTGCCGTAACGCAAGCGAGGCAACGTGCCCGCGACCAGTGATGTCTGCGGCCGCAGATTCAGGTCGCCAGGAAACGGGTCACCGGGACCGTCGGTGACCGGCGGATCACCGTCGTCGGGCGTCTGCGCCGGGATGTGGCTTCCCGGACGCGCAACCGCCAGTGACCATCCGTCCCAGCCGAGCAGCGCTTCATGGAGATACGCGGGCGCGCCGGCGGCGCCGGGCGTGTGCGTGAGTGTGGCGCTCTTGAGGTAGGCCTCGTCGTCGACTGCGAACCGCTCGTCATCGGTGATCGCATCGACGTAGGAAACGTGGCGGTGCATCAGCGAGCGCCATGCCGCGCCGTCGTGCACGTCGGCGCGATACCCGCGCACCAGGTCCTCGGCGAACAGGACGACCTCATTGCCGAGCTCGATACCCCGGGCGTTGTCGGCGGCCCGGCCGATCCGCTGCTCGAGCACCAGCGCCCGCTTGAGCCGGGACAGCGTGAAGCCGGTGGACCGCAGTGCGGGCAGGTCGGTGGCGACAGGGACGTCGTCTTGGGCCGCTGCCGCGATCGAGTAGACGTTCGCGACGCGTTGTTCGATCAGCAGCGCGGTGGAATCAACATCGACTTGGGATAGGTGGTATCGGTCAGGGTCGTCCAGCAGCAGCATGCCGTGGTGGAGGTCGCCGGTATCGGAGGCGGGCTGAAAGAAGGGCGAGTCCGCGACGGTGCGCGTCAAGGGTTGCAGCGTCACCTCGTTGTCGGCGAGAAGATCGTGCTGGAGGTAGGCGCGCAGGTCTGCGCCGGCACCGACGAAGTCGGGGTCGAGCTCGAACGGAATGATGATGCCGAGGCGACGCAGCAGCTGCGGGTGATCGGCCAGCGCGGCGAGCACGCCATGCACGTCGGGCTTGTCGTTAATCGGTGGCGGCGCTTGGTAATTGGGGTCGGGCTTCGGATAGTTCGCGGCCTGTGGGTCGCGCGCCTCAGGCCGGTCGTAGAACCGGCGCGCCTCGGCGAGATCGAGCGCCGCGTTGTAACTGTCGGCATGAGCGGCTGCGGGATCCAGCGCGGCGGTGGCCGGCGCGGGTCCGCCGTGTCCGAGATCATCCGGCGTCTCGTGGCGCTGTCTGCGGCGATCGTCCAGCGCGCTGTTCACTCGCGCTTCGATCCCTTGGCGCAACTCGGCCGAGGCGGCGGCCCGCTGCGCGCCACGCCACGCCTCTCGTCCAGTCGGCTCCTGCAACGGGTGATCGCCGGTGATCCGCAGATGCGCGCCGCCGAGGGCGCGCAGCCCGCCCGCCAGCGCATCCGGATGCTCACCGCCGCTGGCCGCGGCCACCGCATGGTAGAGCCCTTGGGCCGCGGCAAGGATCGACTGGGCGGGAAACGACCGGATCTCGGTGTGCGATAGATCGTTGAACGTCCACCCGGTGACCGGAAGGCCGGCAATGTAGTCCTGCCACAGCTGTGGGCTCAGGTCGGTCGGGTCGGGCGCGACGACAGTGCGCTGCCCGTTGGTGTTCTCCACGACGATTCGACTCTCTGCCACGACGTCCGGCCAGTTGGCGAACGCCCGGAAGTCCGACACGGTTTGGTCAGGCCCAGTCGGTGTCAGGCGTGGCGAGACGAACAGCGCAGCGCGCAGTTGCCCATCGGCGGCTTCGTCCTGCGGCAGGAAGGTGAAAACGGCGGACTGGGGCATCTCACACCTCGGCGAAGGCTTGGCAGTAACTGATCCACGGGCAGTCGGGCTCCGCGTAGGGGCCCAGGGCATCGGCGAAGGTCGGATCACCCTTGGAACCGGCGAATTTACGTTCCGCCGAGATCGACACCGAGCCCGAGAACAACAGCACTTCGACCTCGACCGTGATGGTGGCTCGCCCGATGACCTTGCCTGAGCCGAATTCATAGGTGAGGCCCATGTACATCTCGATGCACGCCGAGATGAGCCCGAGGACGTCGACCTCGCCGCGAATGCGCAGATATCCCGTCAGCGACCCATCGTCGGCCTCAAGCCGCAGATACACACCCGCCATGCAGGACACGGAGCCCGAAGCGACGCCGAAGTCCAGCGCCAGCGTCGCACCGAACTCGACTGCGGCCTCCAGGAGCACAAGTTTCTTCGGGTTCAGCCGCAGACCGAAAAAGCCCCCACCGCCCAGGAACAACACCGCAACGGTGAACGGCCGCTCACGCGAGCAGAACGCGAAGCCAACAGTCGGTTCGTCACCGATGAACGGCAGCTTCAGATCGGCCGCCATCGACATGTTCGACAGGTTGAACACCCCGACCGCGACATTCGGCAGCACTAGGCTGAAACCGGCTGCGACACCTTGGCTGTCTACCGAGACGCTGGGCGGATCAGAGAACCCGTCGCCGGGGATCAGCTGACGCAGCTTATCGACGAAGCCAAGCACGCCAAGCCATTCCAGTTCGCCGAGGTCGACGTCGATCTCAGTCTTAGCTCCGGTGGTGGTCCGGAAATAGAGCCGCTTGAACGGAATGTGCAGCAGTGGCAACCCGGGCAGCAGCTGCAAGGTGAAGTCGGTCAGCTGCGCAAGTACCTCCACCGAGGGCTGCGCCACTAGGTCCCCGCCACGCACATCTACCGCGACAAGCAGCGACCGCGAATCTGACGGCAGGAAGATCGCATCCGCGCGTGCGGTACCGGGCCACTGCTTGATCGGTGGACGCCATTCCAGGTGAACATGATTGAGCGCGGCCGCCGTGGGGACACCTGCGGCGATCGACGCTAACAGCGCGGCCGGGTCGATCGGCGATCCAGCAGCAGGGTGGATCACCGTATCCACTGTGCCCAACGCACGCTCAACGATAGCGGCCTCGGCCTTGCCCAAGGTACTGAGCACACCCGGCGCAAGCCCGGCAGCGACCGCTGGACTCAACGTTGTTGTAATGAATGTCGTGAAGTCGCCGGCCGTCGGCGCGGGGATTTGGTGGATCAGCGCGTCGAGGGCTGACGCGGCCGCATTGAGTTGCGCAGCAACAGGGTTGGCGCTAAGCAGATCTGCGGCGCGTGAGATGCCGCCGGTCACAGAGCCGACGATGTCGAGCAGCTGCGCCGCATAGGAGGGAATGTCGTCCAGCCCCAGCTCCTCGAGGATGTCGGCGAGCTCGAACAGACCCAGCAGCTTGCCGATTCCGGCGAACAGGGCCGTTGGGTCAGCCGGCCCGCCGGTCGTGGCGGCGGTGACGTCGGACACCGGCCCGCTGCCGCGGGCGATCCCGGCGATGTGCTGGCTCGGTTTGAGAAAGCCGCCGGAGCGATCCGACGAATCGAACTGCAGCGCCGCCGGCCCGGTGTCCTCGAAGTTGACCAGAACGACCTCACCCTTGTTGTCAGCCGGGCTGAAACCGTACTGGGTGTAGGCGTCGGCGTAGCTCAGCTGCAGCGCATCCTTCCTGCCCGTGGTAGCCGCAACCGCCGGGATCACGAACTCGCCGAACAGCATTGACGGCGTACAGGTATCGTCGGCCAGTTCGGCGGTGAACCGCAAGACGCGGGTCTCGTAGGTCGCCTCACCATTTGCGCCCGTCGGCGCGATCGCGACGCGCTTGCCACCGAGATCGTGGCGCACCAACTGCTCATAAGGTGTGCCCGCAACGTGATGCAGACCATCGTCGGTCAGCGCGTACTTCTCATACACTTCAGCCTTGGTTGGCCGCCCATCCTCTGCCCGTCGCTCGAGGACAAACAACAAGGGCGCGTGGTACTTGTGCTCGGTCCCATCCTGGTCGACCGCCGTGATCGAAAACGCGAACTCCTTGGCGCCGATAGTGGGCCAGAACACGATGGGATCCGCCCCCGGGTCATTGATGTCCGGCGTCACCTTCGGATCAATCGTGACCTGAACCCCAGGCATCCCGCGGTCGGAATAGGACCGCACACGCTCCCGAAGAATTATGTAGTGCCGCTGCCACAGAATGGCGAAACCCCCATCGGGCAACGTCGGATCAGCGCGACGCCGCGTCTCGGTGATGTACACCGCGCGATGCCCGAACGGACACAAGTAGCCCTTCTCCACCACCCGCACAAACTGATCACGCCCCAGCGTCGTGCGATGCTGCCACTCGGTCAGCGGTACACCCTTGACATCCCAATGGCCGCGCACATCCATAAACGCACCGAGCGACGTCAACGCAAGCGCATTGACCTCAACGGGGTCGGGCGCCGGCAGCAACCATGAGCTCCCGGCTTCGCCGGTGGACAGGTCGACGATGTCGATCCTGTTCGTCGGCGTGAGGCTCGCACGAAACGGCAACGACGGTCTTGGTATCCACGACGGCCACGCGATCTCAAGGTCACGCGTCCACACAGCGCGCACGATTCTCTGATCAGCCGAGGCCTCATCCACAGTCGGCGCATCGGCGGTGCCGGCCCTGACACCGAGGCGGGTGTTCCACAGCTCCACCGTCACGCCCGGGGCATCGTCGATTCCGATCGCATGCGTCCAAGCGCCGCGCTCACTCGGCGAGAGCTGCAAACGGCTCGGCACCTCCAAAGCCGTCTCATCCGCGGTCGGAGCGCGCGGGGAGGGCCGTCCGATATAGATGGGAATCCGCGCGATGTCGCCGACCCCGGCGACCACGCCAGCTGCGATGCCATCGACGACTCGGGCCCGCTCGGCGGCCGGGATCGCCAGAATTGCCTGCCGCGCAACTGGTTCCAGCGCGACCACCTTTTCACCCAGCCCCGCCGCCGTCAACGTTCGTGTCGCACGCACACGATCAAGGGCACTCTGCGCAGCCGCAACACCCGATCGACCGAACACCCCACTCACCGACTCCTGCCCGCCTGGCAACGCAGGTGTGGTCAGGGCATCCCAGAGATGCCAGATGAACCGTGGCTCGGCCAGCGGCACGACCGCCAACGTCAGCCGGCTCATCGCCGTGAGAATTCCGTTCACAGTGAGCTCGACGAGGTCGCCACCCGAAAGAGTGAACGCCAGCCGCGACGGCCCCGAGAAGCGCGCGCCGGCAGGCAGACTCGGTTCCTCGGGCTGGCCTGCACGGGGGTCATCCGAGCCGAGCATCTCCTGGTAGACCTGCTCGAGGACATGCTGGGGCGGCAAGGTCACAATCAGCCTCGGCTGCGAGGCACCCTCGACTGGCTTCAGCCACGGCACATGGTGTGGGTCGACGCTCACTTCACATTCCACCGCGGTCACTGTGAGCACGAGGTGGTCACGCGGCCGCATAACCTGCAGCCGCAGACGGCGGCCCAGCAAGCCCGGCGACGCCCAGCGAGCGGCGTCGCCGGCGGGCACTCCAAGCAGACGTGCAGCAGCGCGGGCTTCGCGCTCAACCGGACGGTTCATAGCCAACCTCTCCCGCCGTCAGAGCCACGAGCACGTCCGCCCTGGCCCCGGCATTTTCAGCACCCCGCAGAACATGGCGAAACGGCTCTCACGCGGGCAACGAATCGTAGGAATAGATGTTCGAAACATCGAGCACTTTGCGCGGCGTATCGGGAGTGACTCCATCGCTGAAGGGCGCCGCCAATGGGTCATCGATCCGATGGCCTAGATAAGCCGAGGGGTCGGCGGACCCATCAGGCAAGTAATTGCGCCCATTGATACGCATCCAGGCCTCCCAAATCCGGTCGACGTTGCAGTGATGAAGGAAGAAGACTGGATCGTTCGGCGACGACGCTGGACCCATGTCACCTCCCATCCAGCGATGAACCTGGTTGTGCAATCCCGGGCCGACAAATCCCTCGAGACGATTACGGAAACCAGCCGAACTGAAGTCGAACGGGGAAAAGTCATAGGTCCCCAGACTGGGCTCAAACAGCGTGTTGAACGCTCCGAGGACGTCAACTACGGTCGGCAGTGTCGGCGAACCAAACGGCGATGGGCCGCCAAACTGCCGGCGAAGCCCTCGCGGCGGAATCTGCTGTTGCAGAGCACCATTGAGAGTTGTGCTGATCCGCACGCGAAAGCTTGTCGGGTCGTTGGAGTCAAAGAAGAAGCCGCCACCAGGTATCGGTGTCCCCTCGCCACCCATCTTGTCAGCGGAGTTGTTCCACAGCGCGGATGCGGTCGGGTTCGGCGGGGCACCCGGAAACGGCGGGGTGCCGTCTAGCGCCCAATCCCAATACGGCAACCCGAAAAATGGGTCGCCCAGTACTCGTTGCAGTTGCATTTCGAACCAGATGAGCATGATGCGATGCCACGGAAGAAAGACCGGACCGCGGTGAGCAGAGTTGCGATTATTTGCGTTCCCGCCCGGCGGTACCGGGGTGTTCATCGCGGTGATTTGCCATATCACGAACAGGTCGTAGGTCATGACCGGATTCGGTTGGCCCGGAATCCCAAACTGGGAAGTGACCAGAGTCGTATCTTCGTTCTTGAGCAAGTTGACGCCGCTGATGAAGCTCTGCCTGGATGCGGCGTCGGTGAGGACGTTATTTCGAACGACTGCCATGTCACATGTCCTTCGGATGGCCGTGACGGTGCTCAGCATGGCCGCCCCCATGCTGGGTCTGGTCGGGTTCACTCGGGCCGAACTCGTCAGGGAAGTACGCAATCAGGGCCTTCACCAGATCCACTACCGATGTGAACTGATAGGCGGGCAGGCCGTGGCAATGCGCACTGCCATCGTTGGACAATCCGATGTGAACATGGAGCGGCTTACCGTCAACGGTGATGTCGTATGTGGTCTTGATCGAGATGTGATGGCCCTCGAAGTCGTCCTGCCGCACAGTGCTTATCGGGCCGGTATGCATGTGATCGGGCTGGGAAAGCCCGGCGAGACAGCTTCCAAGAGCGTCCGGGGAAGTGTTCTTTTTCAGTGCACGTCGATTCATCACGGTTTCTCACCAAAGCAAGGTGGATGAGAGAGGGCACGCTTCTTCGCGGTGTCCAGTTGCGCGTCTTCGCGATGCCAATCGATGTGGCGGCAAGTGCAACGAACCCGTTTCGATTACAGGCTTCACCTGGCCCCCTCTCCCCGCGCGTGCGCACTAATCGGCAACTACCGAATGGGAGTGACGACTGTTCGTACGCGCTTCAATTGTGCGCTTTGAGGACAGTCGCTGTGCGCGTAATCGACAATTCAAAAACGGTGATTCGCATACCACAAGGGCGAAATTTCGTGGCGCTCATTCCGCAATCTCCGATCGAATTTGGCGAGCGCCGAATCACTGCACCGTGGTACCCCACCTCGTTGCCACGAGTGCAAGTTCACCCAAACTGTCGCGATGCTGCTCGCTGAGGCGCAACGGCGGGGCTCCTCGTCCGAAACATCGCCGAGCGCGTCGACCTCGACGGCAAGACGCTGTCGGTGACGAACAACCGCGACTCCCGCTGCCTGATCGACTCGTGTCAGTGTTGAAAGCCGCGAAAGCCCGGCAGGCTGCCGGGCGGACAACGTCGTGACAGCGAGGCCCGTGTTCGAACAGTTCGAACAGCGTTGCCCCAGGTGAGATGTGGAGCCGATGACGGGAATCGAACCCGCGTATTCAGCTTGGGAAGCTGATGTTCTGCCATTGAACTACATCGGCCTGCCCGGCTCGCGCCGGTGATCAGGAAGGCTAACACCTCAGCGGCTACGCTCGTCAGGTGCTGCTCTCAGATCGCGACATCCGCGGTGAAATCGCTGCAGGACGCCTCGGCATCGACCCCTATGACGAGAGCCTCGTGCAGCCCTCCAGCGTCGATGTCCGGCTGGACAATCTGTTTCGGGTGTTCAACAACACCCGCTACACCCACATCGACCCCGCCATGCGGCAGGACGATCTGACCACCTTGGTCGAGCCGAAGGAGGGGGAGCCGTTCGTGCTGCATCCCGGCGAGTTCGTGCTGGGGTCGACGCTCGAGCGGTGCTCTCTGCCCGTCGATCTGGCGGGCCGGCTGGAGGGCAAGTCGTCGCTGGGCAGGCTCGGCCTGTTGACCCACTCGACGGCCGGCTTCATCGATCCCGGTTTCAGCGGCCACATCACCCTCGAGCTGTCCATTGTCGCGAACCTGCCGATCTCGCTGTGGCCGGGGATGAAAATCGGTCAACTCTGCCTGCTGCGGCTGACGAGCCCTGCGGAGAATCCGTACGGCAGCACTAAAGCCGGCTCGAAGTATCAAGGGCAGCGGGGGCCGACGCCGTCGCGCTCGTATCAGAACTTCATCAAATCGTCCTAGGGGTCCGGCCGACGCTGAGATCGCGCAGCCAGCTCCCAGAAAAGTAGGGAAACGCCCCATATCCACGCCGGATAACCGGCGTTACAGTCGCCAACCATGAAAGACGCTGTTTGCTCAAGTGTTGCCGTCAGTGTCGCGCTGATCGCCTCCATGTCTCTGACGACGGCGCCGGTCGCCAGTGCCGACCCGCTCGACAACATCCGCGGCGCTGTCACCGGGGCCCGCAACAATTCACTCTGCAACGATTTGCAGTACTCCGGTGAGCTCGAGGGCTATGCGCAGGAGTGGGTGAGAACGGCCAGGGCCCTCGGCACCACCAACACGCCGACCTTTCCGGCGGACGCCTACGCCGGCGACGCACTCGGCAACATCGCCACCGGCGACCCGACAAGCGAGGCGATCAACCAATTGATGTCCATCGCGACCGAGGACGTCCAGAAGTGCGGCTACTACCAGTTCGGCGTGGGGATGAGCCGCGACGACGTCATCGACACGAGCTACGTCGCGGTGATCGTCGGCAAGCCGCCCGCGCCGGCGGAAAAACCCAAGCAGCCCGATATCGGGCTCCCGCCGAAGCCCGCCGCGCCCGCCGCACCGGCCGAACCCGAACCGTTCGCGCCACCGCCGACGCCGAAGGGCACGATCACGTCCGACGTCGACGTGTACGACAAGCCCGGCGGCGACGGCACGGTCACCGGCATTCTGCGCGGGAACGACTCCGTCGATTTCCAGGGCTGCATCGCCGACATCAACTGGTGTCATGTGACGGGCGCGAAGGTGCCCAACGGTGATGGTTGGATCTGGGGCGACTTCCTCCAACACCCCTGAGGACACTCGACAGCCGGCCGCGGGAAGTCCACACGACGGGTCCGCGTTGGCATTGACGCGAGTAGGGTTTACCTACCGGCGTCGGCGAGTAGCCGTGCCGTCGCGATCGGCCAGGATTTCACCGCCACCAGCAAATGCGGTCGGCTGTAACGCCCGCCCGGACAGTGGCGATGAAGTATCTAGTTGGCGGCTCGCGGGGGACGGCGGCGCGCCGACGGCCTAGATAGCGTAGCAAACTTTTGGAGGACTCAGTGGACATCGTATTAGGTGTGTCGATGACACCTACCACGGTGCGCATGGTGCTGGTCGA
>JAEZKH010000149.1 GCA_023415515.1 Actinomycetes bacterium | reverse complement strand
GGTCCGTCCCGACTCGGGAGTGGTGCGGCTCGGCGAACGAACGCTGACCGATACCGCCGCGGGGGTCTTCGTCCCGACCCATGCCCGCAGGGTCGCCATGCTGCTGCAGGACGCGTTGCTGTTCCCGCATCTGAGCGTGGCCGCCAACGTGGCGTTCGCTCCGCGCAGCGGCCGCCAACGGCGACCCCGTCGGGACGCTCGCGCGGCGGCCGCTCATTGGCTCGACCAGGTCGACGCCGCCGACCTCGCCGGGCGGATGCCGAGGCAACTGTCCGGCGGCCAAGCCCAGCGGATCGCGCTTGCGCGCGCCCTCGCGGCGCAACCAGATGTCCTTCTGCTCGACGAACCGCTCACCGGACTCGACGTCTCAACCGCGTCGTCGATGCGAAAGCTGTTGCGCGACAGGTTGACCGAAGACGGTCGCTCGGCGTTGTTGGTCACCCACGACATCATCGACGTGCTCGCGCTCGCCGATCGGGTGCTGATCCTGGATTCGGGACGAGTTGCGGAGTCCGGTTCGGTGGCAGCGGTTCTGGCCACCCCGCGGAGCCGGTTCGGCGCTCGCTTCGCCGGGGTGAACCTCGTCAGCGGAACCGCGGGCCCAGATGGTGCGCTCACCACCGAGTGGGGGGCGCACTGGCACGGCACGCCCGCTCCGGACATCGTTTCGGGCCGGCCCGCGGTGGCCGTCTTCGCACCTGCGGCGGTCGCCGTCTACCGGGACAAGCCGCACGGCAGCCCGAGGAACACCGTCGAGGTGACGGTGGCAGAACTCGACAGCAGGGGCCCGACCCTTCGCGTGCGCGCCGATGAGCAACCCGACGGTGGGCCCGGCCTCGCGGCCGACATCACTGCCGAGTCCGCGGCCGAACTGCGGGTGGCACCGGGGGAGCGCGTGTACTTCTCGGTCAAGGCCCAGGAGGTCTCCGTGCATCCGGTTGCGTAACGGCGCGGAAACGGCCGTCGATCAAAAGAACAAAGCCCGCGCGACCCCCGCGCGGAGCTCGGCATGCCAGCAACTTTCCTCACGCCTGCTAGCTCAGGCTTTCAGGCTGCCAGCAATGTCACAGAAAAACACTTTTTGACCGCCCCGCACTTGCGTCACGCCAGCAACACTGTAGTTTCGTCTCCATGCATGAGCCGGACGCGATCCCCGAACACCGCAGGCGCCGCCCGAAGACGCTGGCGATGGCCGCCCTCGCGGGCGTCACGGTGGTGGCTCTCACGCTGCCGTCCGTGGCGCAGGCCGACCCGGAACCCTCGCCGGAGCCGGGCCCGCCTCCGCCTTCGGGCAATACCTTCCTGCAGGGTCCGCCCGCGGACCCGAACGCGCCGCCGCCCGCCGATGCGGCCGCGCCGCCGCCTGCCGACCCGAACGCTCCGCCACCGCCCGCGGCCGATCCGAACGCCGCGCCCGAAGGTGCCCCGGCGGCGCCCGCACCGGAGCCGGGTCGCGTCGCCAACGCCGCTGGCGGCTTCAGCTATGTGGTGCCCGCCGGCTGGAAGGTCTCCGACGCGACCCAGCTGTCCTACGGCCAGGCCCTGCTGACCAAGGCGACGGCCGGGGAAACGCCTGCACCCGCGGCGGGACAGGCGAGCCAGCAGCCGGCCAACGACACGAGCGTCCTACTCGGCAGGCTGGACATGAAGCTCTTCGCGGGCGCCGAGGCGGACAACGCCAAAGCGGCCACCAGGTTGGCCTCCGACATGGGCGAGTTCTTCATGCCGTTCCCGGGCACCAGGATCAACCAGGAGAACGGCGCGCTCGGATCGGAAGCCATGCCGGGGGCGTTCTCCGCCTACGACGTGAAGTTCACCGACACGAACAAGCCCAACGGCCAGATCTGGGCGGGTGTCGTCGGCAACGCGACGCCCACGGTGGCGCCTGGTCAGCCGCTGACGCCGCGCGGCCAGCGCAATGAGCGGTGGTTCGTGGTCTGGCTGGGCACCGCCAACAACCCAGTCGACAAGGGCGCCGCCGTCGCCCTCGCGAACTCGATCCGGCCGTGGTCGCCGCCCCCGCCGCCGCCGCCGGCCGAGAACGCTGCGCCGCCGGCGGATCCCAATGCGCCACCGGCGGATCCGAACGCGCCGCCACCTGATCCCAACGCACCTGCGCCGCCGCCGGGCCGTGCGCCGGTCGGAGTCGGTGTTCCTGTCGATCCGGCCACCGCACCGGGGATGATGCCCGCCGGCTGATCTTGTTCGTGCCCGATTCGACGGTCGAATCGTTACGCTGCGGGCGTATACCGGAGGTTGGCCCGGCAGCGGCGCCGGGCGCCGACAGGTAGGAGATCGCGGAGATGGATGTGCTTGCAGCGACTGAGTTCCTCGCTCGGTCCACGACACTGACCAGCGTCGGCTGGATCGGTTACATCATCATCGGGGCAATCGCGGGCTGGATCGCGGGCAAGATCGTGAAAGGCAGCGGGTCAGGCATTCTGATGAACATCGTCATCGGCGTCGTCGGGGCGCTGATCGGCGGCTTCCTGCTCAGCTTCTTTGTCGACACCGCCGGCGGCGGATGGTGGTTCACGTTGTTCACCGCGATCCTCGGATCGGTGATCCTGCTGTGGATTCTCGGCAAGGTCCAGAGCAGAACCTAGAACGGAACCGACGGCAGTCCGTCGTATGCCGAATTCCCAGATGTCGGCCTGGCGGGTGACATCCCCTGGTCCGATCGACACACATCCGCTGGAACGCGTCACCGTCCCCGTACCCTCGCCGGCACCCGGCGAGCTTCTCGTCGCGGTGCTGGCGTGCGGAGTGTGCCGTACCGATCTGCATGTCGCAGAAGGCGACCTGCCCGTCCACCGGACACACGTGATACCCGGGCACGAGGTCGTCGCCGAGGTCGTCGCGCTCGGCGACCACACCGAAGGCGAGTTCGGCGTCGGCGATCGCGTCGGGGTGGCGTGGCTGCGACACACATGCGGAGAGTGCCGATACTGCGTCCGCGGCCAAGAGAACCTGTGCCCGCAATCGCTCTACACCGGCTGGGACGCCGACGGTGGATATGCCGAATTCACAACTGTGCCAGCAGCTTTCGCCTACCGTCTGCCCACCGGTTATACGGATACGGAGTTGGCCCCGCTGTTGTGCGCGGGGATCATCGGGTATCGGTCGCTGATGCGCGCCCAACTGCCCGCGGGGGGCAGGCTCGGCATATACGGCTTCGGCGGCAGCGCACACATCACCGCGCAGGTTGCGCTGGCACTCGGCGCCGAAGTGCACGTGATGACGCGGGGGTCGGCCGCGCGGGAACTGGCGCTGGCACTGGGTGCGACGTCCGCGCAGGGGGCCGACGCGGCCCCGCCGGTGAAACTCGATGCCGCCATCATGTTCGCGCCCGTCGGCGACCTCGTTCTACCTGCGCTCGAGGCCCTCGACCGCGGCGGCACGCTGGCCATTGCGGGCATCTACCTCAGCGACATCCCTGCGCTGAACTACGAACGGCATCTGTTCCTCGAACGCCAGGTGCGCTCGGTGACGTCGAACACCCGCGACGACGGTCGCGAGTTCCTCGCGTTCGCCGGCCGTCATCGGATCCACGTGACCACACCGCGGTACCCGCTCGACCGCGCCGACGACGCCCTGTCCGATCTGCGCGCCGGGCGCGTTTCCGGCGCCGCCGTCCTGCAGGTATAGCAAGGCCTACAGTGCCGCGAGAGCCGCTCCCAGGCGGCCTTCGAGATCGCCTCTGCCGTACCGGTACAGCGGGCCCTTACCGTCGGCGAGCAGCACCCGCAGGCGGGCGATTCCGCGCGGCGTCACCGGCCGCGGGGAGTGCAGCCGGAGGGTGACCTGATCGATGCGGTCCTCGGCGGCGGCGATGTTCGGGATGTTCAGGGGAACGCGTGACGACATCGATGCGCTCCGGTTCTTGGCATCGGCGACCGACCTCCGGAGCGACCGGGCGATGGCATCGCGTTCCCCGACAGACGTCAGCCGCGCGGCATGGACGGCGAGCGCGCTGCCCGCCGGGACGGCAGCTCCGACGGCAAGCATCCGATCGTATTTCGTGGCGAAGATCTTGGCCGCCAGCCGCGCTCCGAGCGGGTAGCGGCGCGCCGCGTCCCCGTGCGAAGTGTCTCGGATCCGCGCCGAAGACAAAAAGCTCATCGAAACCCTGCTCTCGCTCATGTGTGATCTCCCTCTTTCCCGTCCGTACCGTTTCAAACTCGTGACTATCAAAAACGCTACACCGGTCATGCATGACTAGTCAAAGTACTTTGCCGGTCATGCGGGGTACACTGGCTGCATGTCGTCGTCGCACCACCACTGGCTCGGCGATACCGAGACCAAACCGGCGCCCGCGCCGCTCGACCGCGTTCAGACGCTGGTGAACACCGTCGAATTGCCCGACGGTCCGGATCGGCTCGCCGATCCTGCCGACGCCGAACCGTGGCTGCTCTCTGTCGGGCTGCTCGCCGAGGGAGCCGAACTTCAGCCGTCCGACCTGGAACTCGTTCGCGGGGTCCGCGAAGGCCTACGCGCCATGCTGATCCACAACGCGGGCGGACCACGACCACCGACTGCGGCGCTGACGCCGCTGCGGGAGGTGACTGCGCGGGGCAGGGCCCGCGCACAGTTGGACGAGGGTGGCGAAATCGTGCTCGCCGCCGCGGGTGACGCCGTATCGGCCCGGCTGATCGAATTGCTCCTCGTCGTCCGCGACGCCCAGCGTGACGGCACATGGGCGCGGCTCAAGGCCTGTGGCAACGACGAGTGCCGGTGGGCGTTCTACGACCGCTCCCGCAACCACGGCGGTACCT
>JAEZKH010000470.1 GCA_023415515.1 Actinomycetes bacterium | reverse complement strand
CCCGCATCAACTACTACCACCGCCCCGAAACACTCCTCCGACCACCCGACCACAACAACCAGGCCACCAACGAGACGCACAGCGGGCACGACCCACCCGACAACCACGCCGCCTGAGCCGCGGCGGCATTCCCGGGCCCACGTTCGAGCGGAGGGGAGCGCAAGCCCGCGTGGGCGGACAGTGGTCGAACAGTTAGACAGCCGCGTCCGGGTCGTGCGCGGTTGGGCTCTGGTCCGATTCCCATTTGGACTCCATGGCGTGGGCGACGACCGTGCCCGCGGGGATCTCGCGTTGGAACGTCTCCCCGTCGTCATCCTCGAATGTGACGGTGTAGACCGACGTCTTCTCGTCGAAGTCCTTGAACACCACCTTGGACGGTTGCGCCTGGGCATCCTCGTGGACGGCGATCAGGTCGCCGGGTGCGACGTCGTCGATCCGGTCGTTGGAAATGTTCGACATCCCGCCGACGGTAGTCGCCGGACCGACGAGCGAGGCCCTCCCCTGGTTACGCCGCCGGGGGAGGGCCTCTGTGGAGGGGATATTTTGTTGTTATTCAGTTGTGGGCTCAGTTGGTGACCAGGTACTGGTGGCCGACGCCGTGGTGGTGCTTCCAGCCGGGCTTGGCGGTCGGGGCGGGCTTGGCGTAGGTGTCGGGCGAAGCCACGATCGCGGTGCCGGTGCTGTGCTCGACGCTCGCGGTCTGGGCGCTCGCCATGCCGGCCAGGCCGAGGGCGGCTCCGCCGAGGGCTCCTGCCGAGAGGACGGGGAGGGCGATGCGGGCGATGATCTTGTTCATGTCAATTCCTTTGTCTGCGTTGACTTTTGAGTTTCTCTACCGGTGTTCTCCGGCGATGACTCAAGAATGCCGGAGCTCGGCGGCGATGTATGTCGGCTGACCGGCCGAAGACACGGGGGAACCGGTTGTCCCCCAATCGGGGGAACGGGCGGGTCCGCTGTGCCAAGCTGGAGCCGTGACCAGCGAAAAGGTGCGCGTGGTGGTTGGCGACGACCATCCGATGTTCCGGGAGGGCGTGGTGCGTGCGTTGGTGTCCAGCGGCGAGATCGACGTCGTCGCCGAAGCCGAGGACGGCCTGGAATCCCTGGCGTTGATCCGCGAACACCGGCCGCAGGTGGCGTTGCTCGACTACCGGATGCCGGGCATGGACGGTGCCGAGGTGGCTGCCGCGGTCACCCGCGACGACCTGCCGACGCGCGTGCTGCTGGTCTCGGCCCACGACGAGTCGGCCATCGTGTACAAGGCGCTTCAGGAGGGGGCAGCGGGTTTCCTGCCGAAGGAGTCGACCCGCAGCGAGCTGGTCAGCGCGGTGGTGAAATGCGCGAAGGGTAAGGACGTCATCGCACCCGAACTCGCCGCCGGGTTGGCCTCGGAGATCCGTCGCCGCAACGAGCCCGACGCACCCGCGCTGAGCCCCCGCGAGCGCGAGGTCCTCAAGATGATCGCCGCGGGAAGCAGCATTCCTGCAATGGCCAAGGAGATGTTCCTTGCGCCGTCGACTGTGAAGACCCATGTGCAGCGGCTCTACGAGAAGCTCGGCGTCAGCGACCGCGCTGCCGCGGTCGCAGAGGCGATGCGCCGCAAGCTGTTGGAATAAGCCGGGAACCGAGGAGCATGGTGACTGATCCGTCGCTACGCCGGGTCGTCGACTATTTCGCCGCCGAGCCGGTCCGGGTGTCCGCGATTCTGCGGCTTCCGCTGATCGCGTTGATCGCGATCCTGGTGTGGATCTGGGAAGTCGATCACTGGCTGCCCCAGCTGTACGCCGTGATCCTCGGTACGTACGCGGTGGCGGCGGTGCTGTGGCTGATCGCGGTGATGCGCGGCCCCGTGCCCCGGTGGGCGGACTGGGCGTCGACGATCGTCGACCTGCTGGTGATCGTCGCGCTCTGCTTGGTGTCGGGGGGTGCGACCTCGGCACTGCTTCCGGTGTTCTTCCTGCTGCCGATCTCGGTGGCCTTCGGCGACCGGCCCGCGCTGACGGCGATCTTCGGAATCGTTACGGCCGCAGGGTATCTCGCCGTGTGGATCTTCTACTCGAAGCGCGACGACCGCATCGGTCTGCCGAACATCGTCTACACGCACTTCGGCTTCCTGCTGTGGCTGGCGGTGGCAACGACGGCGCTGTGCTTCGTCCTCGCCCGAAGATCGATGCGCGTCAAAGCATTACAAGAGGTGCGTCGTCAACTGGTGTCCGAGGCGATGCAGGCAGACGAACGCCGCAACCGCGAGGTCGCCGAGCATCTGCACGACGGCCCGTTACAGACACTTCTCGCCGCGCGCCTCGAGCTCGACGAGGCGCGTGAGCGCAACCCCGACCCCGCGCTCGACATGGTGTATCAGGCGTTGCAGGAGACGGCGACCGGGTTGCGCTCCACCGTCACCGAATTGCACCCGCAGGTGCTCGCCCAGCTGGGTCTCACGCCGGCGTTGCGCGACATGGTCAAGCAGTTCGAGGCCCGCACACAGGTCACCGTCGACGCCGACCTGGAGGACGTCGGCAAGCCGGATTCACAGCAGCTGCTGCACCGCGCCGCGCGGGAACTGCTCACCAATGTCGGCAAGCATGCCGGTGCGACGACGGTGCGGGTTGGGTTGCGCCGCAACGGCGATCGCGTCGTCTTGACGATCACCGACGACGGCTGCGGGTTCGATCCCGACGTCGTCGGTCAGGCGGTCGCCGACGGCCATATCGGGCTGGGCTCGTTGCTGGCCCGGTTCGACGCGATGGGCGGCGCGATGGACATCCAATCCAAGTCGGGCAGCGGCACGACGGTGACCATCACCTCTCCCGCCGAACAGACGTAAACGCCCCGACTTCCCTGGGCGTTTGGGTACCTTTGCGTCTGCTCACGGGGAGACGCGGGTCAAGACGTCAGCCCCCTGGCGATGACGAGTCGCTGGATCTGGTTGGTGCCCTCGAAAATCTGGGTGATCTTCGCTTCACGCATGTATCGCTCGACGCGGAAGTCGCGGGTGTAGCCGACACCGCCCAGCACCTGCACCGCGTCGGTGGTCACCTTCATCGCCGCGTCGGTGGCGGTCAGCTTCGCGACGCTGGCCTGCGTCGAGTACGGTCTGCCGAGATCGCGCCTGCGCGCGGCATCGAGATACGTCGCCCGCGCACTCGCGACGGCCGCCGCCATGTCTGCGAGCACGAAGCCGAGGCCCTGGTGGTCGATGATCTTGCGGCCGAACGTCGTCCGCTCGTTCGCGTAGGCGGTCGCGTCGTCGAGCGCGGCCTGCGCCAACCCGACCGCGACGGCGGCGATGCCCAGCCGCCCGGAATCCAGCGCGCTGAACGCGATCTGCAGACCCTGCCCCTGTTCACCGATCCGTCGGTCGGCGTCCACCGCGGCGTCGTCGTAGAACGCCGACGTGGTGGGCACGGCGTGCAGCCCCATCTTCTCTTCTGGCTTGCCGAAGCTCAGCCCCGGGAGGTCGCCCGGGATCAAGAAGCACGAGATGCCCCGCGAACCCTCGCCGGTGCGCGCGAACAACGTGTAGAAATCGGCGATCCCGCCGTGGGTGATCCACGACTTCGAGCCGTTGATGACATAGCCGGTCGGCGGCTCGCCCCCGACCGGTTCAGCCGCGCACCGCAGGGCCGCGGCGTCGGAGCCGGCCTGTGGTTCGGACAGGCTGTAGGCGCCGATCTGCTCACCCGACAGCATCCCGGGCAACCAGCGCCGTTTCTGCTCGTCGTTGCCGTACACCAGCAGCGGATGCGACGAAAGGCTGTGCACGCTGACCGCGACCGCGACGGCCGCCCAGCGCGCCGCGATCTCCTCGAGTACCTGCAGGTACACCTCGTACGGTTGGCCGCCGCCGCCCCATTCCGCCGGCTGCGGCAGGCTCAACAACCCGGCCGCCCCGAGTTGGGCGAACACCCCGGCGGGATAGGTCTCGGCCTTCTCGTGCGCATCGACGATGGGGTCGAGCACCTTGTCGCAGATGTCTCGAGTGAGCGCGATCAGTTCGACGGCCTCGTCGGACGGCAGCAGACGGTCGACGGGCATGGCCGTCAGACGGGCTCGGTGACCGACAGTGCGGCGTTGATCGCGTCCACACGGTCCTTGGCGTCCCCGAACAGCATCTGGGTGTTCTCCCGGAAGAACAGCGGGTTCTGCACCCCGGCGTAGCCCGACGCCATCGAGCGCTTGAACACGATCACGTTGGCGGCGTTCCAGACGGTCAGCACCGGCATGCCCGCGATCGGGCTGCCGGGGTCCTCCGACGCCGCCGGGTTGACGGTGTCGTTGGCGCCGATGACGAGCACGACATCGGTGGCATCGAAGTCGTCGTTGATCTCGTCCATCTCCAGCACGATGTCGTAGGGCACCTTCGCCTCTGCCAGCAGCACGTTCATGTGGCCCGGTAGGCGTCCTGCGACGGGGTGGATGCCGAACCGCACGTCGATGCCGCGGTCGCGCAGCTTGCGGGTCAGGTCGGCCACACCGTACTGGGCCTGGGCCACCGCCATGCCGTAGCCGGGCGTGATGATCACCGAGTGGGCCGAGGCGAGCAGGTCGGCCGCGCCTTCGGCGTCGATCTCGCGGTGCTCGCCGTAGTCCTTGTCGCCCGCTGGTCCGGCCTCGATGCCGAAACCGCCCGCGATGACCGAGATGAACGACCGGTTCATCGCCTTGCACATGATGTAGGACAGGTAGGCACCCGACGACCCGACCAGCGCGCCAGTGATGATCAGCAGGTCGTTGCCGAGCAGGAAGCCCGACGCCGCTGCGGCCCACCCGGAGTAGCTGTTGAGCATCGACACCACCACCGGCATGTCACCGCCGCCGATCGAGGCCACCAGGTGCCAGCCAAGCAGCAGCGCCAGCGCGGTGACCACCGCAAGCAGCCACAGCTGGGGATCGATCACGAACCAGACCGTGAGCGCGCCGAACACCACGAGCGCCCCCACGTTGAGGAAGTTCTTGCCGGGCAACATCATCGGCGCCGACTTCATCCGTGCCGACAGCTTGAGGTTGGCGACGATCGAGCCCGTGAACGTCACCGCGCCGATGAAGACGCCGATGACGACCTCGGCCGAGTGGATGCCGAGCATGCCCTCGCCGCTCAGCAGCGCAGCCTCGGATCCGGCGAGGTCTCCTTCGACGTGCAGGTAGCCGTTCCAGCCGACCAGTACGGCGGCGAGGCCGACGAACGAGTGCAGCAGCGCGATCAGTTCTGGCATGCCGGTCATCTCGACGACCTTGGCGCGCCACAGACCGATCGCCGCGCCGATGGCCATGGCCCCGACCAGTAGCGCGAGGCCGAGGGGTTCGATACGGCGGTCGAGAGCAAGCGCGATCGTCGCGACCAGCGCGATGGCCATACCCGCGATGCCGAAAGTGTTTCCCGCTCTGGATGTTTCGTGCTTGGACAGGCCGGCCAGCGCAAGGATGAACAGAATGGCCGCGACGACGTACGCCGCGGTCGCGGTGGTTGCTGTGTTGATTTCGGCGGTCACTGTCTAGCTCCTCGAGAACATGGCCAGCATGCGGCGGGTGACGGCGAAGCCGCCGAAGACGTTGATGCTGGCGAGCAGCGTCGCCAGGGTGGCCAGGGTGGTGATGACGATGTCGCCGTGCCCGATCTGCAGCAGCGCGCCGACGACGATGATCCCCGAGATCGCGTTGGTCACCGACATCAACGGGGTGTGCAGCGCATGGTGCACGTTGCCGATCACGTAGTAGCCGATGACGATCGCCAGCGCGAACACCGTCAGGTGCATCTGCAGCGCCGACGGGGAGAGCGCGATGAGTGCGAACAGCACCGCCGCGGCCGCGAACGTCAGCCCCAGTCTGCGCCCCGTTGTCATCGGCTTCTTGGGCTGCTGCTCCGCGACCGGCGCGGCCGCGGCGACGGCCGGTGCGGCTGACACCTGGACGGGCGGCGGCGGCCATGTCGTCTCGCCGTCGCGCACCACGGTGACCGAGCGCTGCACCACGTCGTCCCAGTCCAGCGTCAGCTTGCCGTCCTTTTCCGGCGTGAGAAGTTTCAAGAGGTTCACCAGGTTGGTGGCATACAGCTGGGAGGCCGTCGCGGGCAACCTGCCGGCGAGGTCGGTGTAGCCGATGATCTTCACGCCGTTGTCGGTGACGATCGCCTGGTCCTTGACGGTGCCCTCGACGTTGCCGCCGTTGGCCGCGGCCATGTCGACGATGACGCTGCCGGGTTTCATCGACGCCACCATGTCGGCGGTGATGATGCGCGGCGCGGGGCGGCCGGGGATCAGTGCGGTGGTGATGATGATGTCGACGTCTTTCGCCTGTTCGGCGTAAAGCTGCGCCTCGCGTGCCTTGTAGTCGTCGCCCATCTCCTTGGCGTAGCCGGTGGCCGACACTTCGGCTTCTGGGGATTCGATCGAAAGGTATTCGCCGCCAAGCGATTTGACTTGATCCGCGACTTCTGGGCGGGGGTCGGTGGCGCGGACGACGGCGCCGCGGCTGCCTGCGGCGCCGATCGCCGCGAGCCCGGCCACGCCCGCGCCGACAACGAGCACCTTGGCGGGGGGCACCTTGCCCGCCGCGGTCACCTGCCCGGTGAAGAACCGGCCGAACTCGTGGGCCGCCTCGACGACGGCGCGGTATCCGGCGATGTTGGCCATCGAGGACAGCACGTCGAGCGACTGGGCCCGCGAGATCCGCGGGACGGCGTCCATGGCCAGCACCGTGATCGGTCTGGCGGCGAGCTTCTCGACGAGTTCCGGCTTGAGCGCGGGGGAGATGAGGCCGATCAGCGTTGCGCCGTCGCGCAGGGCGGCGATCTCCCCGTCATCGGGCGCGTTGACCTTGAGCACCACATCGGCGGCCCAGACCTGCTCGGCGGACCCGACGCCGGCACCGGCCTCGCTGAACGCCTCGTCGGAGAAACTCGACGCTGCACCCGCCCCCGACTCGACCACTACCTCATAGCCGAGCTTGATCAGCTGGCCGACGGTCTGCGGTGTCGCGGCGACCCGTGTCTCCCCGGGCAGCGACTCTCTCGGAATCCCGATGATCATCGATTTCGATCCGATCTAGGTTCGTGTCACGGTCCGGTCGAAGCGTGAGAAGGCGCCCCGGCGCGGCTCGTCGTTGGACGAGTGGAATACGTCAGTGTA
The DNA here is from genome assembly GCA_023415515.1 of Actinomycetes bacterium. Taxonomy (GTDB): domain Bacteria; phylum Actinomycetota; class Actinomycetes; order Mycobacteriales; family Mycobacteriaceae; genus Mycobacterium. The sequence continues at coordinate 1,428 of JAEZKH010000470.1, read as the reverse complement.
AGAGCCGGCGATCGGGGCGTTGTTTCGGCGGTGGGGTCGACGGGAACCCGGAATTGGCGGGTGCGTCAACGACCACCCGAACATTCTCCGACGAAGGGAACCGCCATGGAGAGCAACGCTGTCGTCTGGATCGTTGTCGCCGTCATCGCCGTCATCATCATCGCCGCGTTGCTGTTCGCGGCGCGCAGCAGGCGCAACCAGCGCAGGCACATCGAGGCACAGCGCATCCGCGAGGACCTGACCACACATTCCGCGAAGGTGCAGCAGCGCGAGGCGCTGGCCGACGAGACCGCAGCGCGCGCTCGCGCCGCCGAGGCCGAGGCCGAGGCCAAGGCCGCCGAGGCGGCCAGGCTCAAGGAGCAGGCCGATCGCCATCGGGGTGCGGTCGCCGAGACCCGCGAGGAGATCGAGGAGCGGCGCAGGCACGCCGACCGCATCGACCCGAAGACGAAGGTGCGCGACGACCGCGACGACGCAGACCGCGCCACCGACCAGGCCGACGTCCGGGCGGACGCAGGCAAGTACGGCGACGGCCGTCACGATGTCGCCCAGGAGGCGCCAACGCAACAGGTCGAGGCTCGCGAGGCGGCCAGGCACGACGCTCAGCGCAGGTGACTCAAGGCCCAGTGCCGCGCTCGGGGTCGGCGTATTCCCTGCAGCGCGGTACTGCCTTGTATCCAACTGCGTGCTGAGTCGGGTAGTCGACTACTCGCGCCGACCCGGCCGAGACCCGAAACGATGGTGTCATGCAAGAGACACCGGAACCGGTGCTGCAGGGCCGGCCGCCGACACTGTCGAAGACGACGGTCGAGTCGCTGCCCGAAGACCACCAGCTGGAACTGCTGCGTGCGCAGCGCATCCGATTCGATCGGTACTTCGCCGGGCCGACGTGGTAGCCCGGCTGGGCTCAGTGCGACCGGTCAGACCGGCGGATATGCCGGCGGGGGATAGACACCGCGCAGAATCCACGCGAACCAGTTAGCGCCATACTCGACTTCGTCGCTGGCGTCATAGTCCGGGTTCGGATCCATGTGCCCACCCTCTCGCGTGTTGGCTGCTTCTGATGGAAAAGTCTAGACCCGCGTTGAGGTAGGCGACACCCCGAACCCCTAGACTGCCAACCAGTTGATTGGTAGCCCCGGACAGGGTCCGGGCCAGGGTTAGTGAGTCGCCATGTCTTCCACCTCGAACGGGTTGTCCCGCCGCGAGGAACTGCTGGCCGTCGCCACCAAGTTGTTCGCCGCGCGCGGGTACCACGGCACCCGGATGGACGACGTCGCCGACGCCGTCGGTCTGAACAAGGCCACCGTGTATCACTACTACGCGAGCAAGTCGCTGATCCTCTACGACATCTACAAGGGGGCCGCTGACTTCACGGTGGCCGCGCTGCTGATCGGGTTCGCCGGCAACGTGCTGGCGGCCATGTCG
>JAEZKH010000072.1 GCA_023415515.1 Actinomycetes bacterium | reverse complement strand
GTCCTCGCCGACGCCTTCGCTGCCAAGAGCCCAGCCCCAATGACCAAGGAGGTCACCACATGACAACCACACGAACCCGCTCGGCATCGCTTGCCGAAGGCGGCTTGAATTGGGACAGCCTGCCGCTCAAGCTCTTTGCCGGCGGAAACGCCAAATTCTGGAACCCGGCCGACATCGATTTCTCAAAAGACCGCGAAGACTGGGAACGGCTCACGGAGTTGGAGCGCGAATGGGCGACCCGGCTGTGCGCGCAGTTCATCGCCGGTGAGGAAGCCGTCACCCAGGACATCCAGCCCTTCATGGCGGCGATGCGGGCAGAGGGCCGCCTCGGCGACGAGATGTATCTGACGCAGTTCGCGTTCGAGGAGGCCAAGCACACACAGGTGTTCCGGCTCTGGCTCGATGCCGTCGGCGTCACCGACGACATGCAGGTCTTCCTCGACGATCTGCCGACCTATCGCAAGATCTTCTACGAGGAATTGCCGGAATCCCTCGACACGTTGGCCACCGACCCGTCCCCGGCCGCCCAGGTGCGGGCGTCGGTGACCTACAACCACGTCATCGAAGGCATGATGGCGTTGACGGGATACTATGCGTGGCACCGGATCTGCGTCGACAACAACATTCTTCCCGGCATGCAGGAACTCGTGCGGCGCATCGGTGACGACGAGCGGCGTCACATGGCATGGGGCACATTCACGTGCAGGCGCCACGTCGCCGCGGACGACTCGAACTGGAAGGTGTTCGAGGATCGGATGAACCAGTTGATCCCGATGGCGTTGCAGAACACCGACGACGCCTACGACCTCTACGAAGAGATCCCGTTCAATCTCCAGAAGGAGGAGTTCCAGCAGTACGCGGCGGACAAGGGCATGCGGCGGTTCGGCACGATCAGCAGCGCGCGCGGTCGCCCGCTGGAAGAGATCGACATCGATTACTCACCGCTGCAACTCGAGGACACCTTCGCCGCCGAAGACGCGAAAGTGTTGGCGGCCTCGGCCTAAACCGGTTCGTCCTCGCGGACGGCGACGCGCGTCTCACGTCGCGTCGCTGTCCGTGCAAGCAGATACAGCACCGCCCCGACGGCCAGCAGCAGGGCCGCGAACAGCCACACCTTGGCGCTCTGCTGGGTCAACAGCAGCACGCACGAGGCGACGCCGAGCACGGGCACGAATGTCCAGACGCGGAAGTGCTCGTGTTCCACGCTGTCGCGGCGCAACACGAGCACCGCCACGTTCGTCGAGATGAAGACGAACAGCAGGAGCAGCACCACCGTCTCGGCCAGCGTGGACAGGTCGCCGACCAGTGTGAGCGCCATCGCCACCGCTGTTGTCGCCATGATCGCGGCCCAGGGCGTGCGTCGTTGCGGCAGAACGCGTCCCAGCACGCTGGGCAGCAGGTTGGATTCAGCCATGCCGTACGTCAGCCTGCTCGCCATGATCATGGTGAGCAGCGCGCCGTTGGCGACGGCGACGAGCGCGATGGCGCTGAACAACCAGTCCGGGATCCCGACGCCCGATGCAGCGACCACCGCGAGCAGCGGACCCGACGATTCGGAGAGTTCCTCCGGCGCAAGCGCGGTCGCGCTGGCGATACCGACCAGCGTGTACAGCACCCCGGCAGTGATCAGCGCGCCGAAAAGCGCTGCGGGATAGACCTTGCTCGGATTGCGGATCTCCTCGACCACGTTCGCCGACGTCTCGAACCCGACAAACGAGTAGTACGCGACGATCGCACCGCCGAGGATCGCCAACGCGGGGGTCGCCCCGTCAGGGAACTGCGTGATCCGGCCGACGTCGCCGCGGCCCCCGCCGACCATCACCGACACCGCGACCACCACGATCAGCAGGCCGCTCAGTTCGATGACAGTCATCACCACGTTGCTCTTGACGGACTCGCTGATTCCGCGGGCGTTCAGGCAGGCCACCAGAGCCAGGAACACTATCGCCGCCGGTATCGCCGGCACGTCGATGAACGTGGACAGGTAGTCGCCCGAGAACGCCAAGGCCAGCCCGGCCGCGCTGGTTACCCCGGCGGCCAGCATGCAGAACCCGACGAGAAACGACACCGCGGGCACCCGGTAGGCGCGCTCGGCGAAGACCGCGGCACCGCCGGCCTTCGGGTATTTCGTGACGAGCTCGGCATAGGAACCCGCGGTGAGCAGTGCCAGCAGCAGCGCCGTCAGCAGCGGCGCCCACAGCACTCCCCCGACGTCTGTGGACAGTACGCCCATCAGCGCGTAGATGCCTGCGCCGAGGACGTCGCCGAGAATGAACAGGAAGAGCAGCGGGCCGGTGATCTTACGCGCGAGCGTGTCGGTCATTCCCCCTTGATACCCACTGCCTGCACGGGCAATACGCCCGAACCGACAGGGAAACGTGCGGAGAACGAATCTTCACTACCTCTGTTGAACCTGTTCGAGCACCAGCCCGGTGCTGCGCGGCCCCAGGAAGCCGACGTCGAGGCAGAGCAGCGCGATCAACGTCGCCGAACCGGTGAACACCGCGACAGGCCCCAGTGCGGCAAGCGCGGGCACTGCCACGAACGGCATCACGGTGGAGGTGGCGCGCGACAGCGAGTAACAGATCCCGCTGGCGGTGCTGCGAATCGCGGTGGGGAAGATCTCGGCCTGATAGATGTGAAAAGCGTTGGAGAACACGTTGGACACCGCGGTCAGCAGAAATCCCGCGACCACGATGATCGCAACGTTCGTCGATGCGGCGAAGACGATGCCGCACACGCCAATCCCCAGTGCGGACGCGATGATCAGGTGCTTGCGCTCGAACCGCTCGACCAACGGCACCGAAAGGAGCGAGCCAAGCGGGTAGCCGGCGAACGCCAACGCCGCATACCCCAGCGATTCGGTGACCTCGAACCCCTTACTCACCAGCACGAGCGGAGCGAGGGTGCCGAAACCGTAGTAGGCGACGGTCTGCAGTATCTGGAAGATCACCAGCATGACCGTGCGTTTGCGGTAGTCCCGGAAGGCGATTCGCAACACCTCACCGACACTGCGCGCGTCGTCGTCGGAATCCGTGACGATGTCCGTTGTCGTCTGTGCGATAGCCGCACCGGGGTCGACCTTGGCGGCAACGGTTTCGACGACGGCTCGGGCCTCCGCATGCCGCCCTCGGCTCTCCAACCAGCGCGGCGACTCGGGCAGCATTGTGCGAACGGCCATGATGAAGACGGCGCCGAGGCCGCCGAACAGCAGCAGCCACCGCCACCCGTCGATCCCGAGAAGCTCCTGACGCGCAACCAGTTTGCCGCCGAACAAGGCCGCCAGCGGCACAGCGAGAAATCCGATGGTGTACGCCCAGGCCGTCATCCGGCCGCGGGACCGGGCCGGCAGGAACTCCGCCAGATAGGTATCGACGAGAACCAGTTCGGCGCCGAGGCCGATGCCGGCGATCACGCGAAGTACGAGGAACGTCTCGATGTTCGGTGAGAACGCCGCGGCGAACGAGAACACCGAGTAGACCAGCAGATTCAGAATGAAGACCCGGCGCCGTCCGAGTCGGTCCGCGGCGATGGACAGCGCGTTCGCGCCGATGAACATGCCCGCGAAGCCCGCCGCGATCACCAGGGACTTGCCCGCCGTGCCGAGATCCCACTCCTTGGCCAGCACGGGCGCGAGCACACCGCCGAGGAACACCTCGTAGAGGTCGAAGAACGTGCCGATACCGACGACAATCACCAGCCGCCAGTGCCAGCGACTCACCGGAAGCCCTTCCAACACTGACGATGCCGCGCTCACCGAAGCCGGACCTGCCATCACCCCTCCTTTGTTGGGATCGGTAGCCGCCGCGCCTGGATGTACTTGCGCCACGACGACGCCACCCCGGCGTCACAGGACGACAAGGAAACACCCATGAGCATCCTCGCCAAAATGCAGCAAGCGGCCAACAGCATGGACCGCACGCGCGCGCTTGTCTTCGGAATCCTCTCGGGCATCGCCGCCTTCTTCGCGTTCTGGAAGATCTTCTGGTCAGTGTTCGCCGTGGCGGCGCTGTCCGACTTCGGCTATTCCCCCTTCTGGCTGATCCTCACCATCGTGTGGTGGGCCGCTGTCGCCGCGCTCGGCGTGTTCTGGTCGGTGGCGTTCCTGCGCCGTTACTCCAGCCAGCCCTGACCGCCTGACCGCTACGACGTCGACGTCAGCCTCGCGGTCTCCGCGACGAATGCGTCGACGTCCTCGGGTCGGGTGTCGAAACTGCACACCCACCGCACCTCGCCATTGGCGGCGTCCCAGTCGTAGAACCGGAACCTCCTGCGCAGCGCATCGGCGACGCCTGCGGGAAGGCGGGCGAACACCGCGTTCGCCTGCGTGGGTTGGGTCAACTCGACACCGCGGATGCTGCCGTCGGCGATGCCCGCTTCCATACCCTCGCGCAACCGGGTGGCCATCGCGTTCGCGTGCCGGGCGGTGCGCAGGTGGAGATCCCCGTCGAGCAGCGCGAGCAGCTGGGCGGAGACGAACCGCATCTTGGACGCCAGTTGCATGAGGCTCTTGCGCAGACGGACCAGCCCTTCGGCCGCGTCGGCGTCGAGCACCACGACCAACTCGGCGACGAGCGCCCCGTTCTTGGTTCCGCCGAAGGTCGCCACGTCGACGCCCGCGTCGGTGGTGAAGGCGCGCAGCGGCAGGTCCAGCGACGCCGCCGCGTTCGACAGGCGCGCGCCGTCCATGAAGACGCGCATCCCGCGCTCGTGGGCGTAACCGGTGATCGCGCGTACCTCGTCGGGGGTGTACACCGTGCCGAGCTCGCTGGACTGCGTGAGGTAGACAACCGAAGGCCGCGCCCGATGCTCGTCGTCCCAGCCCCACGCCTCCTCGGCGATCAATTCCGGCGTCAGCTTGCCGTCGGCCGCGGCGACGGGCAGCAGCTTGATGCCTGCGACCTTCTCCGGCGCGCCTCCCTCGTCGGCGTGGATGTGGGCGGTCTTGGCGCAGATCACCGCACCCCAGCGCGGCAGCATCGACAGCATGCCGAGCACGTTGGCGCCGGTGCCGTTGAAGACGGGGTATGCCTTGGCCGCCGAACCGAAGTGCCCGACGCACACGTCCTGCAGCCGATCGGTGTAGGCGTCCTCGCCGTAGGAGACCTGGTGGCCGTCGTTGGCCTCGGCGATCGCGGCGAGCACGTCGGGGTGCACGCCGGAGTAGTTGTCGGAGGCGAAGCCGCGCACGGTGCGGTCGTGCAATGTCGTCACGACAGTCCAATCTAGGAGGCCTTCCTGCGACTCCTCCCATACCTCATTCCTCGGCGCCCCGGGTGTCCTCAATGTGTCGACCCGGCCACCTGCACCGTGGACCCGTTACGGTGGCCGGGTGAGCAGCCAGAAAGTGCCCGGCGGCGTCGTGCACACGTTGCCTGCAGACCTGCGATCGGCTTTGATCGGCAACTCCACCGCGCTGGCGGCGTGGAAGGACATCACGCCGTTGGCGCGCAACGAGTTCATCTGCTGGGTCGAGGATGCCAAGCAGGACAAGACCCGGCAGCGGCGCATCCGCCGAACGCAGGAAGAACTCGAAGAGGGGAAGCGCAGGCCGTGCTGCTGGCCGGGTTGCAGGCACCGCGAGCGCACCGGCAAGTAGCACCCAGGCCCGCATCCTCACCGATTCCGGCCCACCGTCGGCGGGCCGGGGTTAGCGTCTCGGCGTGGGCGTATATCGGACCATCGTGGTCGGTACGGACGGGTCGGAGTCTTCGATGCGCGCGGTGGAGCGCGCTGGGGAGGTCGCCGCGCGGGAGAACGCGAAGCTGATCATCGCGAGCGCACACGTCGAGGAGGTCGAGCCCGGCGGCTGGTCGCGATCGCCGTCACACGATCATGTCTCCGACCCGCGCGCCGCGGACTCTCTCGGCGGCGAAGGCTACATGCTGCACGGGAATGCGCCGGTCTACGCGATTCTGCGGGATGCCCGTGACAAGGCGGTCGCGGCAGGCGCCCGCAACGTCGAGGAACGGGCGATCGCAGATGCGCCGGTGCCCGCCCTGGTGAAACTGGTCAGCGAAGTGAACGCCGACCTGCTCGTGGTCGGCGATGTCGGCCTGGACTCGGTCGCGGGTCGACTGCTGGGCGCGGTGCCCGCCGAGGTCGCCCGCAAGGCGAGAATCGACGTGTTGATCGTGCACACGGCCGACTGACGCTGTCGTGGACCGGTGCCGCGCCCCCGCTCGGCGAAGGGTTCCCGGACGATCTTGACTGAGCCGCTCGCCCCGATGATCACGGTCCGCTCAGGCGGCGTCCGACGCACGTACCCGCCGCGACGCGACATCGTCATCGGCAGCGACATCCGAGCGGACCTGCGTATACCCCAACCGGCGATCTCGCGGGCACACGTGCTGCTCCGATGCGTGGGCATGCAGTGGACCGCTGACGACAACCACAGCCTCACCGGCATGTTCGTCGGTGCGCAGCGCGTGGAGTCCACACCGGTGAGCGACGGCATGGCCCTGCATCTGGGTGACCCCGAGGGGCCGTTGGTGAGCTTCGAACTCGGGCCGCCGCCCGACCAGCGCCCCGCCGCGCGTCCACTGACGATCGGCCGCGGCGCCGACGCCGATATCGGGGTCTCGGACATACTGGTGTCGCGTCATCACGCCACCTTGGTGACGACACCGTCGGGGGTGTCCATCCGGGACGCCGGCACCGTCAGCGGCACCTTCGTCAACGGCGATCGCGTCAAGACCAGGGCCCTTCAGGACAACGACGTCGTCACCATCGGCACCGTCGACTTCGTCTTCGCCGCAGGCAGTCTGGTCCGCCGCACCGAACCCGCCACCACGACCGGTGGCCTCGAAGTGCGCGACGTGGGGTTGACCACCGACGGTGGGAAGGTGACCCTGCTGGACCGGGTTTCGCTCACCGCCCGCCCCGGCACGCTGACGGCGATCGTCGGACCCTCCGGTGCGGGCACGTCGACGCTGCTGAAGGTCGTCGCAGGCAGGTGGCGGCCGACGGTCGGTGCGGTGAAGCTCGACGGGCGTGATTTGCACGCCGAATACGAGTCGTTGCGCAGCCGAATCGGCATGGTGCCACATGGGGACGTCGTGCACCGTTCCCTCACCGTCACCCAGGCACTCGACATCGCCGCGAAGCTGCGGATGCCGCCGGACACCTCCGAACAGGAACGGCGCCAAGTGATCTCGCGGGTGCTCGGTGAGCTCGACATGGACGAGCACGCGGGTACGCGGGTGGACGATCTCTCCGGCGGGCAGCGCCACCGGGTGTCGATCGCGATGGAATTGTTGACCGAACCGTCACTGCTGGTGCTCGACGAACCCACGGCAGGCCCGGACCCCGCGCTGGACCGCGAGGCGATGTGGATGCTGCGCCGCCTCGCCGACGCGGGGCGAGTGGTCATGGTGGCGACGCATTCGCTGCCGTTCGTGGACGTCTGTGATCAGGTTCTGCTGTTGGCGCCCGGCGGCAGGGCCGCATACCGCGGACCACCCGACGGCGTAGGTGAAGCGATGGGCTCACCGGACTGGGCCGATGTCTATGACGGCATCGTCGCGGATCCCGTTGGGGCACAACAGCGCTTCTTCGAACGTCACGGGGTGTCCGCCGAACCCGCCGCCGGCCTGTCGGCGGCAACACCAGCGGCAAGGGCGAGGCGCACGACCTTCTGGCGCCAGGTCACGGCGATCGCACAGCGCCAGGTCGCCCTCATCGTCGCCGACCGTCGCACCATGGTGTTCCTTGTGCTCGCACCGATCATCTTCGGCCTGCTACCGCTGGCAGTCGGCGGTGAAGCGGGTTCGAGACAGCTCGTCGTGCTTCTCAGTTTCGCGGCGATCGTGATGGGGTCGATGCTGTCGGTGCGTGACCTGGTCCGCGAGCGCCCGATCTACCTCCACGAATTGGCCACGGGACTCTCGCCTTCTCCGTATCTGCTGGCGAAGATCGTCGTCTTCGGCGTTGTCGCCGTTGCGCAGTCGGCGCTCCTGGTGTTCGTCGTGATCGCGACCGGCCTTGGGGAACCCCTGCCGCAGACGGGTGCGCTGCTCGGCAGTCCCGTGCTGGAACTGTTCATCGACGTCGCCTCGATCGCGGTGGTGGCGGCGGTGCTCGGCCTGGCGATCTCGGCGGTCTCGCGAAGCGACAACCAGTGCATCCCGCTGTTCGGCGCCGTCTCCGTCGCACAGTTGTTTCTCGCGGGCGGCTTCATACCGATAAGTGGTCGTCCAGTGCTCGAAGTGATCGCCGGACTCACTCCGGCGCGGTGGGGCGTCGCCGCCACGGCCTCGACGCTGGGAGCACCGAATCCTGTTCCCGCCAAGGGTGATTCGCTCTGGCAGCACAACGCCTCGACGTGGCTGTTCGACATCGCGATGCTGGGCGTGCTCGGCGTGGCGTTCGCCGTGTTCGTGCGATGGAGTCTGCGGTGGCGGCCCGAGGACTAGTTACTGCTGGGTGGAGGTTTCGGTTGGAACGGGTCGTACCACCACCATTGGGCGCGTTCGCCGAGTGGGCCGCGGTAGGGCGGCATGGCCGGTGGTGCTGTGGTGGGGGGTCGGGCCAGGGAGGCGTTGGTCAACTGCGTGCCGAACGCGTCGGTGACCACGAGGCGGTCGGCGGGTCCGGTGATGGTGATCCTGCCGTTGTGGTGCAGCCGGTGGTGATACGGACACACCAGCACCAGGTTGTGCAGTTCGGTTTCGCCGCCGTCTTCCCAGTGCACG
>JAEZKH010000059.1 GCA_023415515.1 Actinomycetes bacterium | reverse complement strand
ACGCCAAGGGCGTCGCCGATGGCCGCATCCGCATCCTGACCAAGCGCCCGGCCTGACCGGCTCGCTCGTCGACCATCACTTCTTCCAACCTTTGAACGGAGCCAAGCTTCCATGACCACGCTCGCTGCGGATGGCCTCCGCACCTTCGAGATCGGCGACATCCAGGAATATCCGGTGATCGCTGCCGACATCATCTACCGACACGCCGCTGTCGGCCTGGTCGATGCGACGGGCCACGCCCGCCCTCTCACCACGGCGGACAGGTTCGTCGGCTTCGCCGAATCGCGCGTCGACAACAGCGCCGGCGCTGCCGCCGCCAAGCGCGTGCGTGTTCAGAGCCGCGGAAAGGTCGAGCTCACCGTGCCGGGCGTCGAACTGCAGGACGTCGCGGCGGAATCGCCGGTCTATGCATCCGACGACGACACGTTCAGCCTGAACCCGGCCGACGGCCAGTTCGTGGGCTTCGTCTCCCGCTTCGTCGCGACCGACACCGCGATCGTCGCCTTCGACGCGGAGCGCATGCGCGACCCGTGGGCCGACTATCCTGTCCGCGAGACGATCACCGGCACCAAGACCTACGATGCCGAGGACACTGGCAAGTTGTTCTGCCTCACCGCCGCGGCCGATGCGGATACGCAGACGATCCCCGTCGTGGCGACCGGCCTCGGCGGCATGGCCTTCGTGGCGGTCGGAGGCTTCGGCACCACCGCGATGGTGTTCGATGGCGACAACGCCGACGGCTTCATCGGTCCCGACATCACCGCCGGCGACGGCAAGACGCTGACGCTGACGAAGGCCACGCAGCGTCGTGGCGACTTCCTGAAGATCCTTGGTGCCGAGGCGGACGGCCACCTGGTCGCCAAGAAGGGCATCTGGGTCCGCGAGACCTGAGCCTTCCCCAACCTTCCCTCTCTAAGCCCTTTCGGAGACTTCGATGTACGCACTCCTCACCAGCCGAGCCATTGTCGGCGAAATCTACAACCGCCTGAACGCCGGCGACGAAAGCTGGGTTCTGCGCTACGCCATGAAGATCACTTCGAAGCAGGCCATCGAGACCTATGGCTGGCTCGGCATGGTCCCCATGATGCGCGAGTGGATCGGCGGCCGCGATCCCAAGAAGCTGCGCGAGTTCACCTGGGCGATCGCGAACAAGGACTACGAGGGCACCCTCGAGATCCTGGTCAGCGAGCTGCGCCGCGACGCATCAGGCCAGCTCTTGATCCGCATAGCCGAGTTCGCCCGGCGCGCGCTCAGCCATCCGGCCAAGCTGATGACGCAGAAGATCGTCGATGGCCCGTCGACCGCCTGCTACGACGGCCAGTACTTCTTCGACACCGACCATTCGGAAGGTCTGTCGGGAAGTCAGGACAACGACAAGACGAGCGCCGCGGCCAACGGCACCACGCCGACCACCCAGGAGATGCGCGACGCTATCCTCGGCCTGATTGCGGCCATCCTGAGCTTCAAGGACGATCAGGGCGAGCCGATGAACGAGAACGCCAGGACCTTCGAGGTCATGGTGCCGATCGTCTACTGGGCGGCGGCCCTGTCGGCGGTCGGTCTGCCCGTGCTGGGCGGCGGCGAGGTCAACCTGCTGGCCAACCTCGACGGGTTCACCATCCGCGTCGTGCCGAATGCCCGCCTGCCCTGGACGGACAAGTTCGCGGTGTTCCGCACCGATGGGGAGACCAAGCCGTTCATCCTCCAGGAGGAGGTCCCGCTGAACGTCTCGGCAATCGCCGAGGGCTCCGAGCTGGAGTTCACGCACAAGAAGCACTGGTACGGCATCGACTGGGCCGGCAATCTCGACTTCGGCTTCTGGCAGCACGCCGGACTCCACACCTTCACCTAATCGACCGATTTCGAAGTGACCGCACGCCCGGGCTCGCGCCCGGGCGGTTCGGCGAGCGGCTCCACGTGAGCCGTTCCCCAAACCGGAGGAGCAAGTCATGCAGAGGATCAAGGTCATCGCCGGCGTCCTGAATGTCAGCGGTGGCGCCCGCGTGGAACTGTCCGCCGACCAGGCCGCCGATCGCCGGCACAACCTGAAGCCGGTCGATGGAACGGAGGACCTCTACGAGGCCCGCGTGCCATTGCAGTTCAAGAAGGGCGAGGAGCTCAAGGTCAGCGAGGTGGCCAAGGGCCAGCTCGATCAGGTCGAGTTCCTCGACGCGGTCGAGCCGAGCCCGCGCAGGCGCGCCCGCTGAAGCGACGAAGGCCGCCGGCCGTCGCGGCCGGTAATCGCAGGCCCAACACGCCAGGCTACAGCAAGCCGAGGAACACATGACCATCCAGCTGTCGACGACGGTCCGCAACGCGCGCCTCGACGCGATCGAAACCACGATCAGCACGGGCCCGACGCTCGAGATCCGCACCGGCGCCCAGCCGGCCAACTGCGCGGCTGCCGACAGCGGCACCGTGCTGGCGACCTTCACCCTGCCATCGGACTGGCTGGCGGCGGCCTCGTCCGGCGCCAAGGCGATCGCCGGCGGCCCGTGGCAGGACACCTCGGCCGACAACTCGGGCACCGCGGCGCACTTCCGCATCAAGCAGTCGTCGACCTGCCACATCCAGGGCAGCGTGGGCCAGGGCTCGGGCGACCTCTCGCTCGACAACACGACCATCGTGGCCGGGCAGACCGTCTCGATCACGGCCTTCACGCTGACCGACGGCAACGCCTGAACAGGAAAGGCGTCGTCAAATGGCGCTCGGCACTCCTGTTGCGGGCACGGAAGGCAGCGGCACCAGCGGCACGAGCGTTACGCCCGGTACGCCGGCTGGCTTGGCGAATGACGACATCGTCATCTGCGCTGCCGCGTGCTTTCTCGGGACTGGCACGCCGTCTATGGGTGCCTCGTGGAACCTGATCGCCAGGGACAACAACGGAACTAGCTGGCCGTCCTTCGGTGTTTGGTGGACGCGCTACAGCGGTTCTCTCCCATCGGCCGCGGTCACATTCAGCGGCTCGTCTGGCGATGGCAAGGTTGCTGGACTGTTCAAGGTGTCCGGAGCAAAGACCTCGGGCTCCCCGATCAACGTGTCGTCGAGCATCAATCGAGGCACCGACAACTCCATAGAGCACAACACGATCACGCCCACGGTCGACAATTGCATGATCGTGCTGCTCAACGGCACCGATGGAAACAACGCGCGCACGGCACTCATTTCGGGCAGTTGGGGCAACATCTTCGAGGATGCGGGCGCTGGCACCGATCTGGCGTTCCGTGAATCCCAAAGCTCGGTCCACGCCAGTTGGCTTCTGCAGACGACGAAAACGGCGACCGGCACGCTGACGATCAACGGCTCGTCGTTGCCGGGCTGGGTCTCGCTGGCAATCGCCATCGAGCCGGCCGACACCGCAGCAACCGGAACTCTCGCGGTAACGCTCGATGCCGCCACCCTGGCCGGCACCGCGACCAACCTGATCCAAGGCAGCACGAACGCCACGCTGGGCGCGCTGACCTCGGCGGGCACCGGCGCGATCCCGTCGCAGGGTACCGGTGCGGGCATCTTGGCCGCCGCGACCCTGGCCGGTACCGCGCGGCTCCTGGCGCAGGCGACGCTGGGCACGACGCTCGACGCCGTCGCGCTGTCGGCTTCCGGCGCGACGGCGATCCTCAGCACCGGGACGCTCGCCGTGACGCTCGATGCAGCGA
>JAEZKH010000053.1 GCA_023415515.1 Actinomycetes bacterium | reverse complement strand
CACATGCGCGCCGACGTCACCGTCGGCGCATTCCTGTCCGGCGGTATCGACTCCACGGCGATCGCCGCGTTGGCGATGCGGCACAACCCGCGGCTGATCACCTTCACCACGGGCTTCGAACGAGAGGGCTTCTCGGAGGTCGACGTCGCGGTGGCCTCTGCCGAGGCGATCGGCGCCAGGCACGTGACCAAGGTCGTCAGCCAGGACGAATTCGTCTCCGCGCTGCCCGAAATCGTCTGGTACCTCGACGAACCTGTTGCAGATCCCGCGCTGGTGCCGCTGTTCTTCATCGCCAGGGAGGCGCGCAAGCACGTCAAGGTCGTGCTGTCCGGCGAGGGCGCCGACGAGCTGTTCGGTGGGTATACGATCTACCGGGAACCGTTGTCACTCAAGCCCTTCGACTACCTTCCCAGGCCGGTGCGCCGTTCCATGGCCAAGGTGTCCGCCCCTCTGCCAGAAGGTATGCGGGGAAAGAGCTTGCTGCACAGGGGCAGTCAGACGCTGGAAGAGCGCTACTACGGCAATGCCCGAAGTTTCTCCGACGCCCAGTTGCAGGCCGTGCTGCCCGGGTTCCGTCCGGACTGGACCCACACCGACGTCACGGCACGCGTGTACGCCGAGTCCGAAGGCTGGGATCCGGTGGCGCGCATGCAGCACATCGACCTGTTCACCTGGCTACGCGGCGACATCCTCGTCAAGGCCGACAAGATGACGATGGCCAACTCGCTCGAACTGCGGGTGCCGTTCCTCGACCCCGAGGTGTTCGCGGTGGCGTCGCGGCTGCCGCTGGACGCCAAGATCACCAGGGCGACGACCAAGTACGCGCTGCGACGCGCGCTGGAGCCGGTGATCCCCCCGCACGTGCTGCACAGGCCGAAGCTGGGTTTCCCCGTCCCCATTCGGCACTGGCTGCGTGCCGGCGCGCTGCTGGACTGGGCCTACGAGGCCGTGGCGTCCTCAGGTGCGGGCGAGCACGTCGACCTCGCGGCCGTTCGCACCATGCTCGACGAACACCGCGGCGGCACAAGCGATCACAGCAGGCGACTGTGGACGGTGCTGATCTTCATGCTGTGGCACGCGATCTTCGTCGAAGGCAGCGTCACGCCCCAGATCAGCGAGCCGACCTACCCGGTTCAGCTCTAGCTCAGCGCAGCAGCGATCTCGGCGCCTGCGTCGTCGCCGTATGCCGCGGTCAGCCGCTCGATGCCGGCATCACGGTCCCAGCTCCACTCCTGCGGCCCTGGAGCCTCGAGCACCAGGGTCGCCACCAGCGATGCCAGTTGCGCGGCGCGTTCGATCGACAGGCCCTTGTCACGGCCGGTGAGGAAGCCCGCGCGGAACGCGTCGCCGATGCCGGTCGGATCCACTTTGCGTGTCTCGGGCACCACGTCGACATGCACGAAGGTGCCGTCGCGGCCGACGATGTCGACGCCCTTCTCCCCCAAGGTGGTGACCCGCATCTGGACCTGGTTCATCACCTCGGCCTCCGACCAGCCGGACTTCTGCAACAGCAGATCCCATTCGTAGTCGTTGGTGAACAGGTAGGTTGCGCCGTCGATGAGTTGGCGAATCTGGTCGCCGGTGAGCCGCGCCAGCTGCTGCGACGGGTCGGCGGCGAACGCGAGGCCCAGCGCGCGGCACTCCTCGGTGTGCAGGAACATCGCATCGGGATCGTTGGCCCCGATGATCACCAGATCCGGTGTGCCCCTTCGAGATACAACATCCGCGAGGTTGATCTCGCGCGCCTGTGACATCGCGCCCGGATAGAACGACGCGATCTGGGCCATATCGTGATCGGTGGTGCACACGAACCGTGCCGTATAGGCCGATTCGGATATCAGCACGCTGTCGCAGTCGACCCCGTGGCTGGTCAGCCAATTGCGGTAGTCGTCGAAGTCCGTGCCGACCGCGCCGACCAGCGTCGGATCTCCGCCGAGGATGCCGATGGCATAGGCCATGTTGCCCGCCACGCCGCCCCGGTGGATGACCAGGTCGTCGACGAGGAAGCTCACCGAGATCTTCTGCAGGTGTTCGGGCAGCAGTCCTTCGGCGAATCTGCCCGGGAATCGCATGAGATGGTCGGTTGCGATCGACCCGGTTACCGCGATGGTCACGAAGTGTCACCCTTCAATTCATTACCCTGTCTAGCTAATCGTAGCGGGCGCACGAAACCGTAAATGTCGGGCCGCTTGCGCTAACCTGCCTACCATGGCAGGCCCGTATCCGCCCCACCACGGTGCTGGGCCGGTCGGGGTTCCTCCGCATCCGGGCCAACCGCCCGAGCACTTCGGCGGCCCGCCTGTACAGCCCTACCCTGAGAATCCCGGTGCGCCCCAGACGTATCCGGGCATGCTGCCGCCTCCGGTCCCGTATCCGAAGCGCCGCCTGCGTGCCGTGCTCGGCATCATCGCGGCGGTCGTGGTGGCCGCCGCAGCAGTGGGCACGACGATTCTCGTGATGCGCTCGGACGACGTCCAGGAGCCTCGCAGGCTCACGGCCTCCGCGGCGCAGACGGCGATCCAGAACTACCTGAGTGCGCTTCAGCGGGGTGACGTCGAGACCATCGCCCGCCATACGCTGTGCGGGCTCTACGACGCGGTGAAGGAGAAGCGGTCGGACCTCGCCTTGGCGAATCTGAGCAGCGACGCGTTCCGCAAGCAGTTCGGCACCGCCGAGGTCACCTCGGTCGACAAGATGGTCTTCTTGTCGCCGTATCAGGCGCAGGTGCTTTTCAGCATGGAAGTGACGCCGGCACGCAGCCGGACCCGTCCGCCGCCGACAATGGAGGAACAGGCGGTCGCCCAGGTACTGGTTCAGGACAACCAGGTGCTGGTGTGCTCGTACCTGCTGCGCGCGGCGGGTCAGTACTAGATCAGTTGAAGGAGTCCCCGCACGCGCACGAGCCGGTGGCGTTGGGGTTGTCGATCGTGAAGCCCTGCTTCTCGATGGTGTCGACGAAGTCGATCGTGGCGCCCTGCACGTAGGGGGCACTCATCCGGTCGACGGTCAGCCGGACTCCACCGAATTCGGCGGTCAGGTCGCCGTCGAGGGCGCGGTCGTCGAAGAACAGGTTGTAGCGCAGTCCGGCGCATCCACCCGGCTGAACTGCGATGCGCAGCGCCAGGTCGTCGCGCCCTTCCTGATCCAGCAGCGCCTTGGCTTTTCCGGCCGCGGCATCGGTCAGGATCACGCCGTGGGTGGCGGTGGTGGTCGCCGACTCGTCCTGAACAGTCATTGCGTCTCCTGTGAATGGCTTGTGTTGCGGGCAGCTCAACAGCCCACGAATTCAACGGTACCTTGTCATGCCGCTATTCCCGAGTCGGTTGGCCGTGACCTGTGCCAACCCCGACAGCTGGTTGGCGGCATCGGACATCGCCAGTTGCACGGATCCGGCGTAGTCGGCGATTGCGTAGGCGGCGGTGATGCCTGCGTCCCGCAGCGCGGCATCATCGAGGGTGACCTGTCCGGCAAGCACCAGCACCGGGGTGCCGCGGGCCTCACCTGCCAGCGCGCTCACGACTTTGCCGTGCAGCGACTGATCGTCGAAGCGGCCCTCGCCGGTGATGACCAGGTCGGCGCCGGCCACGTCGTCGGTCAACCGGGTGTGCTCGGCGATGACGGTCGCCCCAGACTCGCGTCGGCCGCCGAGCGCGAGCAGACCTGCCCCGAGCCCGCCTGCCGCGCCCGCGCCCCGCTCCCGGCTGACCGGCCGGCCGGCGGCTGCGTCGAGCATCTGGGCCCATCCGGTCAGCCGTTGTTCGAGCACGGCCACCGTGTCGGGGTCGGCACCCTTCTGCGGGCCGAACACCTGCGCCGCGCCCATCGACCCGAGAAGCGGGTGTTCGACGTCGGTGGCCGCGATCAGGTCGACCGCTGCCAGCCGAGCGCGGGCCTCGGCCAGGCCGCCGAGGGCCTCGATCATGCCCTTGCCGCCGTCTGTGCAGGAGCTTCCACCCAATCCCACGACGATCCGGCCTGCACCGGCTTTAAGCGCCGCCGCGATCAGCTCACCCACGCCTCCGCTGTGCGCGGCGAGCGCGGTCTCGACCGTGGGCGGGCCGTTGAGCAGCGCCAAGCCGCACGCCTGCGCGCATTCGATGTAGGCCGTCGGTGGATCGTCGTCGACGAACACCCAGTCGGCGTCGACCGCGGCGGTCAGCGGTCCGCTGACTCGCAGCGTGCGCCGCTCTCCGAACCTGCCTGCAAGCACGTCGACGAACCCGGGGCCACCGTCGGACTGCGGCGCGAGCGTCAGCACGTCGTCGGGGCGACCCCTGCGCCAGCCGTTGGCGATGGCCTCTGCGGCCTCGACCGCGGTCAGGCTGTCGCCGTAACAGTCGGGGGCAATGAGCACGCGTAGGCCATCCGAGCCGGTCATTCCAGCAGATTATGCTGGCGGGCGTGAACCTGCTCGGCCGTAAGAAGGACAATCCGCCACCCGACGAGGCGCACGCCGTCGAGATATCCGCGGACAGCGATTCCGACGCCAAAACCGCCCGCACCACCGCGCCGAAGGGCAGGCCGACGCCGAAGCGGGATTCGGCGCGCCGCCGCGGCCCGGTCGCGCCGGCCCCGATGACCACCGCCGAGGCCAGGCGAAGGCGCAAGGAACTGCGCGGGCCGAAGCTGTCTCGGGAGGAGCGGCGCGAAGAGAAGGCCGCCCGGCGGGCCGCCACGGCCGATCGCCGCGAGCGGATGATGGCAGGCGACGATGACTACCTGCTGCCTCGCGACAAGGGGCCGGTGCGCCGCTACGCGCGCGACATCGTCGACTCGCGACGCATCAGTGTGCTCGGCCTGTTCATGCCGGCAGCGCTCGGCTTGATCTTCATCATGCTCGCCGTCCCGCAGGTGCAGTACTACATCTCACCGGCCATGCTGATCCTGATGGCGATCATGATCGTCGACGGATTCTTCCTGGGCCGCAGGGTGAATCGGCTTGTCGACGAGAAGTATCCCGATCACACCGAGAGCGCCTGGAAGCTCGGCTTCTACGCCGCGAGCCGTGCGTCCCAGCTGCGCCGGATGCGCGCGCCGCGTCCGCAGGTCAACCGCGGCGACAAGGTCTCCTGAGCCTGGTGCGAGTGCTGGTGCTCGGCGGCATCCGCTCGGGCAAGTCGGAGTGGGCGGAGTCTGCGATGGCCGCGACCGCGGGAACCAACTCGCCGGTGCGGTATGTCGCAACCGGGCCCACCGCCGACGACGATGACTGGGCAGCGCGGCTGTCCGCGCACCGCGCGCGCCGGCCGCGGCATTGGTCGACCGTCGAAACATGCGATCTGTCAACACAATTGCGGCTAGACGATGGGAAACCCACGCTGGTCGACGACGTCGGCGGCTGGCTGACCGCGGCGATGGACCGCGCACAGGCCTGGTCCGGCGGCTCCGCCAGCCACGACGTCGACGATCTCGTCGCCGCCGTCGCCGGTCACCGCGCCGACCTCGTCCTGGTCAGCCCCGAGGTCGGGCTCACCGTCGTTCCCGAGACCGCGGCGGGGCGCCGGTTCGCCGACGAACTGGGTGCGCTGAACCAGCGACTCGCCGCGGTCTGCGACCGTGTCGTCCTCGTGGTCGCCGGACAGCCGGTACCGATCAAGGAGCCTTCGTGACCGACATCCCGCCGATCGAGGCGCCCGACGAGAACGCCGCCGCCCGAGCACGCGCCAGGCAGGACACGCTGACCAAGCCTGCCGGCTCGCTCGGCAGGCTCGAAGAGTTGTCGGTGTGGGTGGCGGCATGCCAGGGCGTGTGTCCGCCCAACCAGTTCCAGCGCGCGCGGGTGGTGGTGTTCGCGGGTGATCACGGCGTGACATCGGCGGGCGTGTCGGCGTTTCCGGCCGAAGTCACCGCGCAGATGGTGGCGAACTTCGACGCCGGCGGCGCTGCGATCAACGTTCTCGCCGAGGCGGCGGGCGCGTCGGTCCGCGTCGTGGACATCGCCGTCGACGTCGACGAACCGCATTCCGCGTCGATCGGCGCGCACAAGGTTCGCAGAAGCAGCGGCAACATCGCCGTCGAGGATGCGCTGTCCGCCGAGGAGGCCGTCGCCGCGCTCAGTGCGGGACGCCGGATCGCGGACGAGGAGGTCGACGCAGGCGCCGACCTGCTGATCGCGGGCGATATGGGGATCGGAAACACAACGGCCGCAACGGCTTTGATTGCGGCGATGACGGGTGCTGAGCCGGTGGTGGTCGTCGGCCGGGGCACCGGCATCGACGATGCGGGCTGGTCGCGCAAGGTCGCCGCCGTTCGCAATGCGCTCTACCGCGCGCGTGGCCTCACCGCCGATCCGCTCGGTCTGCTACGGGTGTGCGGCGGGGCGGATCTGGCCGCGATGGCTGGTTTCTGCGCCCAGGCGGCGGTGCGCCGGACGCCGGTGCTGCTCGACGGCGTGGTGGTGACGGCCGCCGCTGTGGTCGCCGATGCGCTCGCCCCCGGGGCACGACAGTGGTGGCAGGCGGGACATCGGTCGACAGAGCCCGCGCACGCCCTGGCGTTGGAGAAGCTCGCCCTCGAACCGATCGTCGACCTGTCGATGCGTCTCGGCGAAGGCACAGGAGCCGCCGTCGCGCTGCCCGTCGTGCGCGCCGCGGTCGCCGCGTTGCGCTCGATGGCGACTTTCGATGAGGCCAGCGTTTCGTCGTGATCCGTTCGGTCAGTGGAGCTTTCGCGTTTGCGACGGTGTTGCCGCTGCGCAGCGGAACCGCCGTCGGCCGGGGGGTTATCACGGCCCTTCCGGTGGTCGGGTCGGCCCTCGGCGCGTTGGCTGCCGCCGTGACGTGGGCGGTGTCGCAGGCGTTCGGCGCAGGCCACCCGCTGGCGGGCGTGCTCGCGGTCGCTGCGCTGCTGCTCACGACGAGAGGACTGCACATCGACGGCTTGGCCGACACGGTCGACGGCCTCGGCTGCTACGGGCCGCCGGAAAAGGCGTTGCAGGTGATGCGTGACGGCGCGGCCGGTCCGTTCGGCGTGGCCGCCGTTGTGGTGGTGATCCTGGTGCAGGGGTTGGCGTTCGCGGAATCGAGCGCGGCCGCGGTGATCGTCGCGGTGACCACGGGGCGGGTCGCCGCCGTCCTCGCGTGCCGCCGTTCGGTGCCGTCGGCGCAGGGCAGCACCCTCGGGGCGATGGTCGCGGGCAGTCAACCCGTCTCGGTCGTCGCGGCCTGGACGATCGCGGTGGCGGCGGCCGCGGTTTTCGCGGGTCCCCGATGGTGGCAGGGCCCGGCCGCCGTGCTGGTTGCGCTGGTGCTGAGCGCCGCACTGGTCGCACACTGTGTGCGTCGCTTCGGCGGGATCACCGGCGACGTGCTCGGCGCCGCGATCGAAGTGACGACCACAATCGCAGCCGTCGGCCTCGCGATCCCCTGATCCCGCCCAAACCGACATATGGGCGGGAAAGTGCAAGTAATTCCCGCCATTTCGTCCATTTCGGCGCGGGAGTTCAGGCCAAGGGGGCGGGCGGTGGGCCGAGCACCTGGATGTTGAACTGCGCGCACACCTCGGCGACATGCGCGGGGTCGATCTCCTTCGGCTCCGGCATCACCGGCTCGTCCATCGGTTCGCCGAGCGTCGCCACGAACTGGTCGTAACCCGATGGGGCGGAGACGACGAGGACGCGCGCCGTCTGCGAGCGGACCTGAAAGGTGTGCGGCAGGCCCCGCGGCAGCCACACCACGGCCCCGCCGCCGTGCACGGCTTCCGCGTCGCCGCACGACAGCCACAGCTCGCCGTCGATGATGTAGAACAATTCGTCCTCGCCGTCATGGCGGTGCAGAGGCGGACCGAAGTTGCGCGGTGCATGGAACTCCACCGCGGTCATCGCGCCGTTGGTCTGCTCGCCGGTGATCTTGGCGGTGTGCAGCGTGTTCAAGAAGTTGAAATGCTCACCCTCGCCACGGGCGACCATGACCGGATTCATCGTCATGGACGACAAGCTAACTCAATCGGGACATCCATCCATGGGTGTCGGCGAAGGTGCCGCGCTGGATCCCTGTCAACGTGTCACGGAGGGCCATCGTGATCTCACCGGGTTCGCCGTCGGCGATAGCGAACTCTCCTTCGCCGTGTTTCACGTGCGAAACAGGGGTGATGACCGCGGCGGTTCCGCAGGCGAACACCTCAGTGATCTCGCCTGCAGCCGCCTTCTTCTGCCACTCGTCGACGTCGATCTTGCGCTCCTCGACGGCGAAGCCTGCGTCGGTGGCCAACTGCAGCAGCGAATCTCGTGTGATACCGGGCAGCAACGAGCCGCTGAGCTCCGGCGTGACGAGACGAGCCGAACCGCCGCTGCCGAACACGAAGAACAGGTTCATACCGCCCATTTCTTCGACGTAGCGGCGCTCGATGGCGTCCAGCCACACCACCTGGTCGCATCCGTTGTCGGCGGCCTCGGCCTGCGCGAGCAGCGACGCCGCGTAGTTGCCGCCGAACTTCGCCGCCCCGGTGCCGCCGGGCGACGCACGCACGTACTCATGCGACAGCCAGACGCTGACGGGCTTGATGCCGCGCGGGAAGTACGCGCCCGCGGGAGAGCCGATCACCAGGTAGCGGTACTCGGTTGCCGGCCGCACACCGAGTCCCGGCTCGGTCGCGAAGATGAAGGGCCGCAGATACAGCGACTCCTCGCCACCGGCAGGCGGCACCCATTGGCCGTCAACGGCGATGAGCTGGCGCAACGATTCGATGAACAGCTCGTCGGGCAACTCGGGGATCGCCAGCCTGCGACACGACGAGCGCAGCCGCGCGGCGTTCGCCTCGGCGCGGAACGACACGATCGAGCCGTCGGCCCAGCGATAGGCCTTCAAGCCTTCGAAAACCTCCTGCGCGTAGTGCAGGACGATCGCCGACGGGTCGAGCTCGATCGGGCCGTACGGGATGACCCGTGCGTTGTGCCAACCTTTTCCGTCGACGTAATCGATCGACACCATGTGGTCGGTGTGATAGCGGCCGAATCCGGGATTCGCCAGGATATCGGCACGTACCTCATCGCTCGCCGGGGTCGCGTTGCGATCGACGGTGAACTCGAGGCGGTCGGTCATGGTCCGATTGTATCTCTGCTCGCTACCGAGTTTTCGCCTCGACGAACGGCGGCTTGACGACCTCGCATTCGACCGCGCGGCCGCGTACGTCGACGGTTACTCGCGTTCCGTCTTCGATCGCACGATCGGTGTCTAGCAACGCAAGCGCGATGCCGACTTTCAAACTCGGAGAGAACGTTCCCGACGTCGTCACCCCGATCGGAGTGGTTCCGTCGAGCACGGTGAGCCCTCCGCGTAACACCCCCCGGCCGACCGCGCGGAGGCCGCGCAGCAGCCGCTTCGGCCCGGCCTCCTTCTCGGCCAGCAATGCCTCACGGCCCCAGAACGAATCCTTCTTCCAGCCGATCGCCCATCCGCAGCGGGCCTGCAGCGGTGATATCTCCAGCGACAACTCGTGGCCGTGCAGGGGGTATCCCATCTCGGTGCGGAGCGTGTCGCGGGCACCGAGACCAGCCAACTGGCCGCCTGCCGCCCGGACGGCTGCCACGAGGGCGTCGAACACCGTCGTGGCCTCGTCCCACGCGGGCAGCAGTTCGTAACCGTGCTCGCCGGTGTAGCCGGTCCGGCACACGCGGACGTCGACGCCGCGGTACTCCGCGTCGGCGTAGCCCATGTAGTCCATGCCGGTCGGCAGGCCGAGCGAGCCGAGCACGTCTGCGGACTTCGGGCCCTGCACGGCGAGCACGGCCCGCGACCGGTGTTCGTCGGTGATCGTGAGCCCGTCGGGTGCGTTGTTCCGCAGTGCGGCGACGACGTCGGCGGTGTTGGCGGCGTTGGGCACGAGAAATATGTCGTCATCGGATACGTAGTAGGCGATCAGGTCGTCTATGACGCCGCCGGATTCGGTGCAGCACAACGTGTATTGCGCCTTGCCTGGTCCGATCTTGGCCAGGTCGTTGGTCAGCGCGGAGTTGACGTACTCGGCGGCCCCTGCGCCGCGTACCGACGCCTTGCCGAGATGGCTGACGTCGAAAAGCCCGACGGCGGTGCGGGTTGCCGTGTGCTCCCCCACCGTGCCTTGATAGGAGACCGGCATCAACCAGCCGGAGAACTCGGCGAAGCTCGCGCCGAGCTCACGGTGCCGGTCTTCGAGGGGGCCGTGCTGGATGTCGCTCACGCCGAACCAGCCTAGTGGTGGCGTCGCTGCTGCAGACTCCGGTGGGTGGTCGATTTCGATGCGCTCGGCCACGGCTTACGACCTGCACGTCTCGCGTGACCGATAGGCTCATCGCCCGTGAGCTCTGCAAAAGTTGGTTATCAAGCCCCTGCCGTGACCGTCAGCTCGTCGCTGCCCAAGCGCAAAGCCGACAAGGCGGTGCTCATCGTGCCCGTGGTCAGCGGCGATGACGATGATGCGAGAGCGACCGTCGTCGCCAATCCCTTCCTCGACGCCGAAGCCGTCGGAGAGATCGAGGTCGCACTGCAGGCGCTCGGGGCCAAAGGCGGGTTCGAACAGGTGACGCGGGTGGTGGCGCCCTCCTTGCCGGTGGGCAGCGTGCTGGCGGTGGGACTCGGCAAGAGCCGCGATGTGTGGCCCTCCGAGGTGATCCGACGCGCTGCCGGGGTGGCCGCCAGGGCGCTCAACGGCACCGAGGCCGTCGTCACCACACTGTCGGACATCGATCTGGAGGCGGCCATCGAAGGTCTGATCCTCGGCGCGTACCGGTTCAGCGAGTTCCGCAGCGGCAAGACCGCGCCGAAGGACAGTGGGCTGCGCGAGATCACCGCGCTGGCCGCGGACGCCAAGGGCAAGGCCAAGGCCGAGGCAGCGCGGGCGACCGACATCGCCACCGCGGTGGCGACCGCACGCGATTTCGTCAACACTCCCCCGTCGCATCTCTTCCCCGACGAATTCGCCAGACGCGCAAAGGCTTTGGGTGAGGCAGCCGGTCTCGAGGTGGAGGTGCTCGACGACAAGGCGCTGGCCAAGGGCGGCTACGGCGGCATCATCGGGGTCGGGAAAGGGTCGTCGCGGCCGCCTCGACTGGTGCGGCTCAGCCACCGTGGCGCCAAACGGACGCGTACCCGAGGGGCGGGAAAGGGTGCAGGCAAGCGAGTCGCGCTGGTGGGCAAGGGCATCACGTTCGACACCGGCGGCATCTCGATCAAGCCCGCCGCCAACATGCACCACATGACGTCGGACATGGGCGGCGCGGCGGCCGTCATCGCGACGGTCGTGCTTGCCGCCAAGCAGAACCTGCCGATCGATGTGATCGCGACGGTGCCGATGGCCGAGAACATGCCGTCGGCGACGGCACAGCGGCCCGGTGACGTGCTGACCCAGTACGGCGGCATCACCGTCGAGGTCCTCAACACCGACGCCGAGGGCCGGTTGATCCTCGCTGACGCGATCGTGCGGGCATGCGAGGACGATCCCGACTATCTGATCGAGACCTCGACCCTCACGGGCGCCCAGACCGTCGCGCTCGGCTCGCGAACTCCAGGGGTCATGGGGTCGGACGAGTTTCGCGACCGCGTCGCCAAGCTGTCCCAGGAGGTCGGCGAAAACGGTTGGGCGATGCCGCTTCCCGAGGAACTGAAGGACGACTTGAAGTCCACCGTCGCCGACCTGGCCAACGTCAGCGGCTCGCGCTATGCGGGGATGCTGGTCGCGGGCACCTACCTGCGCGAGTTCGTCGCCGACGGTGTGTCGTGGGCGCACATCGACATCGCGGCGCCTGCCTACAACACCGGCGGCCCATGGGGCTACAACGGCAAGGGCGGCACCGGGGTGCCGACGCGGACGATGTTCGCGGTTCTCGAGGACATAGCCGACAACGGTTAGTCAGACGAGCTTCTTCCTGGCCGTGCTCCGCATGACCTGCGGAGCGATCCGCGACGTGCCGTAGAGCAGATACGCCTCGGCCGTGATCGGCCGGATGGGCTTGTTCTTCTTGACCGCGGAGACGATGGCGGCCGCGGCTTTGTCCGGGCCATGCCGTCGAACCCGGAACGCTCGCTGCAATTGCTCACGCCGGTTCTCGACGTGTTCCTCCGAGCGGCCGGGAACGTCGAACCGGGTGTTGGTCAGGATGTTGGTGTCGGTGACACCCGGACAGATCGTGGTCAGCCCGATGCCCGCGACGTCGAGTTCGGCACGCAGGCAGTCGGAGAACATGTAGACCGCTGCCTTGGATGTGCAGTAGGCGTTCAACGACTTCGAGGGCGAGTACGCCGCCATCGAAGCGACATTGACGATGTGGCCGCCCGCGCCGCGCTCGACGAGGCGCTTGCCAAATGCCCTGCAGCCGTTGACGACACCGCCGAGATTGATGTCGAGCACCCTCTCCCACTGATCAGACGGCGTGTCGAGGAACTCGCCCGCCTGACCCACCCCGGCGTTGTTGACGACGACATCGGGAACCCCGTGTGCACCGCACACCTCTTCGGCGAACAGTTCGACGGCTTCGGCATCGGACACGTCGAGCGCATAGGCGTGCGCGATCCCGCCGTGCTCGGCGATCGCGGCGGCGGTTTCCTTGACCGTGGCCTCGTCGATGTCGCTGACGATGAGTTCGGCGCCCTCACGCGCGAAGGCCAGTGCGGTCTCTCTGCCGATGCCACTGCCTGCGCCACTGACAGCCACCAGCATGTCGTCGAACGCCGCGCGCTTGCGGTCCACCTCCGCACGCGCCAACGCCCGACTCGCGGGCCGGCCGCCGAGGTGGTCGACGAGTTCCTCGACAGCGCCGGCGAGCACCTGCGGATGCGACATCGGCGACCAGTGGCCCGCATTGATGTCGCGGCGCCACAGACGAGGCACCCACCGCGACAGGTCGTCGAAGCCGTGTGGTCGCACCACCGGGTCCTTCACGCCGACGATCAACTGCACGGGCACGCCGACGTAGCGGTCGGCGGGGAACTTCATCGGCGGCGCGACCGCGAGGGACCGGTAGATCTTCAGCGAGTTCACCAGGTCGATTTCCGCGCTGTCGCTGCGGAAGCGCTGCTCTGCAGGCACCCGGTCGGTGAGCAGCGTATTGCCGCTCGCGCGCATCAGGCGTTTGAACACCATGGGGGCGATCACCGGCACCGCGAACGGATACCAGTAGGTCAGCCGCAGAATCCGATCGATCGCCCGACCGAACCGCACCAGGCGGTGGGGCCGTTTGAGGCTGTCCAGGATGTAGCCGCCGTAGTGGGCGATGCCGGGACCCGACGCCGAGGTGAAGGACGCGACGCGGTCAGCGGCGCCGGGCCTGCCGAGGTACTCCCAGGTGGCCACCGAGCCCCAGTCGTGCCCGAGGAGATGAACGGGCTCGCCGGGGCTCAGCGAATCGATCACGGCGCCGACATCGTCGGCGAGCTTCGAAATGGTGTAGGCCGAAATCGGTTTCGGCACAGATGAATTGCCGACGCCGCGACTGTCGTAGCGGATGATGCGGAACCGCTTGTCCAGCCGGGCGACCACACCGTCCCACAACACGTGCGAATCGGGCCATCCGTGTGCCATGACGATCGTCGGGCCGTCCGGATTGCCCTGCTCGTAGACGGCGATGCGAACGCCGTCGGTGCTGTCGACGTAGCGTTCGGCGACCGGGTCCCCCACGGTCGCCCACCCTAACGGTCTTCCAGCTCCCGCCGGGCGGCGCGTTGGCGTTCGACGCGGCGGCGCGCGTCGTAGTCGCGCATGCGCTGTGGGTAGCCGACCTTCTGGACGTCGTAGACCGGGATCTGGAGGCGCTCGTTCAGTCGCCTGGCGCCCGCGTCGCCGCCTGTCCGGCGCCGCGTCCACTCCCCGTCGCTCGCCACGAGTACGACGGTGAGGTCGGTGACCGTCGTCTTGGGCTCGATGAACGCCTCGACACCCGTGCGCTGGGCGACCCATTGCCGCATGTAGACGAGGTCGGCCGCGGGGTCATTGCCGCTCGCCCGCGCCGAGCGGCCGCGCCGAAGCTTGCCGAACAGTCCCAACTGGGTAGTACTCCTTCTGGAGCTCGCCGCTCCACCGCTATCGATATTGCCAGAGCAACGGCTCTTCAGGTCTGGGGCGAGCGGCGCGGCTCGACGTGACAGGATGGGAACGGCATTGAAATCCACGACGACCAACCGTTCGAGGGAGTCAACAGACATGGCAACTTCCGTCCAGATGCCGGCACTCGGTGAGAGCGTCACCGAGGGGACGGTCACCCGCTGGCTGAAGCAAGAGGGTGACACGGTGGAGGTGGATGAGCCACTGCTGGAGGTCTCGACCGACAAGGTCGACACCGAGATTCCGTCTCCGGCAGCGGGCGTGCTGAAGAAGATCGTCGCCCAGGAGGACGACACCGTCGAGGTGGGTGGCGAGTTGGCGGTGATCGGCGACGCCGACGAGGACGCGGGCGGGGGCGGCGACGACGAGAAGTCGGCAGCGCCTGCCGAGGACGCCGAAGAGGAGAAGCCCGCCGAGGAACCCGCTGCGCAACCCGAGCCGGCCGCCGAAGAAGACGAGGATTCCGGGGACGACGCCGACGCCGGAGACGAGGACGAGGACGAGGACCACCCCGGAGACGAGGACAACGCCGAAGACGAGGCCGAGCCCACGTCGTCCTCGGGCGGCGGAGACGACGCCACCCCGGTGCTGATGCCCGAACTCGGCGAGTCGGTCACCGAGGGCACGGTCACCCGCTGGCTGAAGAAGGTCGGCGACAGCATCGAGGTGGACGAGCCGCTGGTAGAGGTGTCCACCGACAAGGTCGACACCGAGATCCCGTCGCCGGTGGCGGGCACGCTGCTCAGCATCACCGCCGAGGAGGACGACACCGTCGAGGTCGGCGGCGAACTGGCCAAGATCGGCTCCGCCGACGCGGCCCCCGCTTCCAAACCCGAGCCCAAGCCGGAACCCAAAGAAGAACCCAAGGAAGAACCCAAGGAAGAGGCCGAACCGGAACCTGAGCCCGAGCCGGAGCCCGAGCCCGAGCCGGAAGAAGAAGCCAAGAAAGAGCCCAAGGAAGAGCCGAAGGCAGAGTCCAAGCCGGAGCCGAAGCCCGAACCGAAGCAGGCACCGCGGACCGATTCGGAACCGTCGGGCGACGGCGCGCCGTATGTGACGCCATTGGTGCGAAAGCTGGCCAGCGAGAACAACATCGACCTCGCCGCGGTGAAGGGCACCGGTGTCGGCGGGCGGATCCGCAAACAAGATGTGCTCGCGGCGGCCGAAGCCAAGAAGGCACCTGAGCAGGAGGCCCCCGCCGCTGCGAAGGCGCCCGCCCCGGCTGCCAAGGCCGAGACCGCCTCTGCGCTGGCGCATCTGCGTGGAACCACGCAGAAGGCCAACCGTATCCGGCAGATCACGGCGAAGAAGACGCGCGAATCTCTGCAGGCGACAGCGCAGTTGACCCAGACCCACGAGGTCGACATGACCAGGATCGTTGCGCTGCGCGCGCGGGCCAAGGCCAGCTTCGCCGAGCGGGAGGGCGTGAACCTGACGTACCTGCCGTTCATTGCGGTCGCTGTTGTCGACGCGCTCAAGGCCCACCCGAACGTCAACGCCAGCTACAACGAGGAGACCAAGGAGATCACCTACTACGACGCCGAGCATCTCGGCTTCGCGGTGGACACCGAACAGGGCCTGTTGTCGCCGGTGATCCACAACGCGGGCGACCTGTCGCTGGCCGGGTTGGCGCGGGCGATCGCCGACATCGCCGAGCGGGCGCGGTCGGGCAACCTCAAACCCGACGAACTGTCGGGCGGCACGTTCACGATCACCAACATCGGCAGCCAGGGCGCATTGTTCGATACGCCGATCCTGGTGCCGCCGCAGGCGGCGATGCTGGGCACAGGTGCGATCGTCAAGCGTCCCCGGGTGGTGCTCGACGACGCGGGCAACGAGTCGATCGGCGTCCGTTCGGTCTGCTACCTGCCGTTGACCTACGACCACAGGCTGATCGACGGCGCGGACGCGGGCCGCTTCCTGACCACGATCAAGCGTCGCCTCGAAGAGGGTTCGTTCGAGGCGGACCTGGGGTTGTAGACAGCAGTGCCCACCGTTGCGATTGCGGGGTCTTCGGGACTGATCGGCTCGGCGCTGGTCTATGCGCTTCGTGCGACCGACCACCGCGTGGTGCGAATCGTCCGCCGCACACCGGCGAACTCCGATGAGCTGTTCTGGAACCCGGACACCGGCGAGTTCGACGCTGAGGCGCTGCGCGGGTTCGACGCGGCGGTCAACATGTGCGGTGTCAACGTCGGCGCCAAGCGGTGGTCCGGCTCGTTCAAGCAGAGCCTGCGCGACAGTCGAATAGACCCGACGGAGGTGTTGTCCCAAGCGGTTGCCGACGCGGGCGTCGGTGTGCTGATCAATGCCAGCGCGGTCGGCTATTACGGCGACACCGGAAACCGGATCGCCGACGAGACGGCGCCGCAGGGCCGCGGATTTCTGGCCCAGTTGTGCCGCGACTGGGAAGCGGCGACGGCGCCTGCCCAGCAGGCCGGCGTTCGAGTGGTGCTGACGCGCACCGGCCTGGTGCTCTCGCCGCACGGCGGGATGCTGAGCCGGCTGCGGCCACTGTTCGCCCTCGGTCTCGGTGCCCGGCTCGGCAGCGGCCGCCAGTACATGCCGTGGATCAGCCTGGAAGACCAGATCCGTGCCCTGATGTTCGCGATCGCCTCCGACGAGGTGTCGGGTCCGGGGACCTTAACCGGGCCCGCCCCCGTGACCCACG
>JAEZKH010000526.1 GCA_023415515.1 Actinomycetes bacterium | reverse complement strand
GAAAGACGCCGGCCGACTCTCCGGAGTCGACCGAGAACAACTCCTCGGCCTGGTCCAACGGCAACACGAGCGTGGGAGCCGAAGGCACGCCCTTGTCGTCCGCATCGCGGTGCACCAGACGTGCGGCGGCTTCGTGCCGGATCTCGGCAAGCCAGCCTGCAACCGCGGTGACGTCGCCTCCTGCGCACGCGGCCTTGATCTCGCCGAGGCTGGGTTGCGACAGCCCGAAAGACGAACGCGTATTCGTGATCGCCTGTGCCAGACCGGAATCTCCGATGAGAGCGTTTCGTTCGGGTCGAACGATGTCGAGCAGCACGAACCTGCGGGCCTCCCGGCGCAGCCGCGGCAGCACCCCCGCACGCAAGAACGACGATTTGCCTGTGCCCGAGGGTCCGAGCACGACGAACAGGGCGTTGATGCCCGTCAACCGCATCCCGCGCAGGGCATCGAGCGCCTTGACGATCTGGGCGTCGCGACCGAAGAACACCGCCGCATCGGTCTCCTGCAGCGGTTCCCATCCTCGGTACGGCGCGCGGCCGATGTCGCCGGGCGGTGGCCATACGAATGACTCCGCCCCGATTCCCGCGCCGCGGATACCGTCGCGCAGTCGGTAGAGGCCCGCGGTCGCGAACTCCACCGGGGGGCCGCCGCCGATGTCCACGCTGGTGGTCGGACCGTCACCGAACAGGTCGCAGCGCTGCCACTCCGATGTCAGGTCGTCGCCGGTGGACGGTTCGAGCCGCGCCATGAAGATCTGCTTGTTCAGGTTCTCCGCGGTGCGGTACTCGACCCGGCATTCCTGCGATGCCTCCCAGTTAGGCGACAGCAGGCAGATGACCGCTTCACATCGCGCATTGGCGCGGCGCAGCGCGTCCTTCCACCGTGTCCCGGTCTGCAGTCCGGAGCTGGGGTCGACATCCAAAAAGATCTCGTTGGCCAGCGGCGGATCCTGCTCGGCCAGCCATTGCTTCAGTGCAACCGCTTCGCGGGTGTCCAAGCTGGAATGGCTGAGAAATATCCGTGACATGCGGCGCCTTCGTCGTCAGCAAACCTTGATTTGGTTGCCAAACTACTTCATGGGCGACGCGGCTGTCCCGGTTCTGGGACACAAAACAACGTATGAGGCCTATGCGCTACGGCGGCTTCGACGCGCTGCTCGCTACATATCGATAGGCAGTCTCCGACTCGAGTCTGACCACAAATCGAGCCACGGGTCGAGGTTCGGCCGCCACGAGTTCTGCGCTGTCAGCGCCCAGTCGTCACAACATGCAACTGACGCAGCCTTCGACCTCGGTGCCTTCCAACGCCATCTGGCGCAGTCGGATGTAGTACAACGTCTTGATTCCCTTACGCCACGCATAGATCTGCGCCTTGTTGACGTCGCGGGTGGTGGCGGTGTCCTTGAAGAACAACGTCAACGACAGCCCCTGATCCACATGTTGGGTGGCGGCCGCATACGTGTCGATGATCTTCTCGTAGCCGATCTCGTAGGCGTCCTCGTAGTACTCCAGGTTGTCGTTGGTCAGATACGGCGCCGGATAGTAGACCCGACCGATCTTGCCTTCCTTGCGGATCTCGATCTTGCTCGCGACCGGATGGATCGATGACGTGGAGTGGTTGATGTAGGAGATCGACCCCGTCGGCGGCACCGCCTGCAGGTTCTGGTTGTAGATACCGTGCTTTTGCACCGACTCCTTGAGCTTGACCCAATCCTCTTGCGTCGGAATGCGAATGCCCGCATCTGCGAACAACGCCTTCACCTTGTCGGTCTTGGGTTCCCACACCTGCTCGGTGTACTTGTCGAAGAACTCGCCCGTGGCGTACTTCGAGTTCTCGAAACCCTTGAAATGTGCGCCCCGCTCGATCGCGATCCGGTTCGATGCCCGCAACGCGTGGTACAGCACCGTATAGAAGTAGATGTTGGTGAAGTCGATGCCCTCTTCCGAACCGTAGAAGATCCGCTCCCGGGCCAGGTACCCGTGCAGGTTCATCTGGCCGAGCCCGATCGCGTGAGAGTCGTTGTTGCCCTGCTCGATCGACGGCACGGACCAGATGTGGGTCTGGTCGCTCACCGCGGTGAGTGCGCGGATGGCCACCTCGATGGACTGGGCGAAGTCAGGAGAGTCCATCGTTTTGGCGATGTTCATCGAGCCGAGGTTGCACGAGATGTCCTTGCCGACCTTGGCGTAGGACAGGTCGTCGTTGAACACCGACGGCGTCGACACCTGCAAGATCTCGGAGCACAGGTTGCTGTGGGTGATCTTGCCCTCGATCGGATTGGCCCGATTCACCGTGTCCTCGAACATGATGTACGGGTAGCCGGACTCGAACTGCAGCTCGGCCAGCGTCTGAAAGAACTCGCGCGCTTTGATCTTGGTCTTGCGGATACGCGCGTCGTCGAGCATCTCGTAGTACTTCTCGGTGACCGAGATGTCGGCGAACGGCATGCCGTAGACACGCTCGACGTCGTAGGGCGAGAACAGGTACATGTCCTCGTTCTTCTTCGCCAGCTCGAACGTGATGTCGGGGATCACCACACCGAGGCTCAGCGTCTTGATGCGGATCTTCTCGTCGGCATTCTCACGCTTGGTGTCGAGGAAGCGGTAGATGTCGGGGTGGTGCGCATGCAGGTACACCGCGCCTGCGCCCTGACGCGCCCCGAGCTGGTTGGCGTAGGAGAAGGAGTCCTCCAGCAGCTTCATGATCGGGATGACGCCCGAGCTCTGGTTCTCGATGTTCTTGATCGGGGCGCCGTGCTCGCGGATGTTGCTCAGCAGCAAGGCAACTCCGCCTCCGCGCTTGGACAGCTGCAGCGCCGAGTTGATGGAACGCCCGATCGACTCCATGTTGTCCTCGATGCGCAGCAGGAAGCAGCTCACCGGCTCGCCACGCTGCTTCTTGCCAGAGTTGAGGAATGTCGGAGTCGCAGGCTGGAATCTGCCGTCGATGATCTCGTCGACGAGCTTCTCGGCCAGTCCGGTGTCGCCGGAGGCCAGCGTCAGCGCCACCATCACGACGCGGTCCTCGAAGCGCTCCAGATAACGCTTGCCGTCGAACGTCTTCAGCGTGTAGCTGGTGTAGTACTTGAACGCTCCGAGGAACGTCGGAAACCGGAACTTCTTGGCGTAGGCGCGGTCGAGCAGCGTCTTGACGAAGTTGCGCGAGTACTGATCGAGCACCTCGCGCTCGTAGTAGTTCTCCTTGATGAGGTAGTCGAGCTTCTCGTCGACGTCGTGGAAGAAGACAGTGTTCTGGTTGACGTGCTCGCGGAAGTAATGGTGCGCGGCTTCGCGGTCCTTGTCGAACTGGATCTTGCCGTCGGCGTCGTAGAGATTCAGCATCGCGTTGAGCGCGTGGTAGTCCACCTCCCCCGCGCCCGATCCGGGCGACGCGCCCGACGCGGCGGAGATTACAGGCTCTGCAGCTGTGACGGTTGGTGGCACGTCTGGTCCTTCCAGAAGTCTGCGAGTCCGGCGCGGACGGCTTCCACGTCGTCCGGCGTTCCCATCAGTTCGAATCGGTACAGGTACGGAACACCGCACTTGGTGGATACGACGTTGCCCGCGTAGGCGAACTCCGCACCGAAGTTGTTGTTGCCTGCCGCGATGACGCCGCGGATCAGCGCACGGTTGTGCTGGTTGTTGAGGAAGGCGATGACCTGTTTGGGGACATAACCGCCGTCGTTGATGTCCGGCGTGGCCCGCCCGCCCCCGTAGGTGGGCAGGACCAGCACGTACGGCTCGTCGACCTCGATGCGCCCGTGCAACGGGATCCGGATGGCGGGTACACCGAGCTTGCCGACGAACCGGTGGGTGTTTTCCGACACGCTGGAGAAGTAGACGAGGTTGCTCATCTGTTTCTCCTTTCTGACGTCTCGGATTCGCGTTACGCGGTGAGTACCCCGGAACCGGCGAGGGCCTTGATGCGGTCGGGACGGAAGCCCGACCAGTGGTCATTGCCTGCCACCACAACGGGTGCCTGCAGGTAACCCAGCGCCATGACGTAGTCGCGGGCCTCGGAGTCGAGGGTGATGTCGACCTTCTGGTAGGCGATACCCTGCTTCTCCAGCGCCTTGTAGGTGGCGTTGCACTGCACGCATGCCGGCTTGGTGTACACGGTGATGTTCATGCGGTACGGCTCCTCTGCGGATGGAACGACGACGGACTGGCAACTGATCGGGTACTGCTCCTCGCTGAAGTTCAGCGACCCGCCGGCCCTCAAAATTCCGGCCGTCTGGGCCGCCGAACCGGCTCGTCGGGAGACCGACATCGCCGAGTTCGACAGCTCCGGCCGACCCGGGAAAACTACGGAAGCGTGGGGGTCTGTCGGTGCGCCAAACACTACACCTAGTGTCCGACATTGCGAAGGCCTACAACATCTTCTAAACAACATTCGTGAAATTCCCTGGTCGTAAGCCTTTCGCCGCGCGTGTCGTCGGCGTGTCGCACGTCACATTCTCGCCGTGTCGCCCGGTACCCACAGGTTTAGCAGCGGGCACCGACAACCGGCGGGGCCCGGATTGTCACGGTGACGCAACAGCAAACGCCGTCGCAAGCTAGGAAAGTCGGCCTGCGGCGTCGGCGTCCCGCCTGCCCTTCAGGATCCCCTCGATGTTGCGCTCGGCGAGTGCGGTGATCGACATGAACGGGTTGCAGCCGATGTACCCGGGGATCAGGGAGGCATCGTTGACATAGAGGTTGTCGTAGCCCTTGACCCGCCCGAACCCGTCGGTGACCAGTCCGCGCACCGCGCCGCCAAGCGGATGGACGGTGTGCGGGGCGAAGACCTTCCCGGCGAAGATGTCGTCGCGGTAGTCGACACCGTTGGCGGCGACCACCCGGTCGAACACCGCTTTCGCCCTGGCCTCCAACCGGGCGGTGTGGTCGTCGGGCCAGTCGATTCTGACGGTGTCGGCGGCGCTGTCGTAGGTGATGTCGGCGCGGTCATCGGTCTTGACCATCGCGTAGTACCCGAGCGCATGGGTTTCCACTGGCAGCGGAATGGAGAACATGCTCGCGTAGACCGGGTTGTCCGGGTCGTCACGGCCGTCGAGGTTGATCATCCCCATCAGCGACTGCTGGGTGCCGGTCGGGTCGGCCTCGCTCGTCATGTGCGCGACCATGATGTCGCCGTTGTTCCCGTACCCTCGGCCGATCTCGTCGCTGAGGTCCGGCAACGCCCCGGTGTCGCGGGCCCGGAGCAGGATCTGCGAGGTGCCGAGCACTCCGGCGCTCAGATACAGCTGGTCGCAACCCACCTCGTCGCGCGCCACCTCGGCGCCCCACCGATCGATCTCACGGATGGACACGACGTACTCGCCGGACGGCTCGCGCCGGACACCGGTGACCTCGGTCAGCGCCCGCAGCTTCACATTGCCCGTCGCGAGCGCTGCGGCGATGTATGTCTGGTCGACGCTGCCGAAGCGTCCGAAATTGTTGCCGTACTGCTGCTCGAAATCGAGTGCGGACCGCCGAACGTGGCCCGCCTCTTCTTGTCTCATGTATTCGAATGAGTACGCGCTGGCGTTGTAGTCCACGGTGTAGCCGGCCGCCTCGGCGTACTGACGTCCGACCCGGGCGTACTGGAAGAACGGGGTCTGCTCGAACCAGTCCATGTCGCGGTGGTTGATCCGCAGCATGTCGGCGGCACGGCCGATGTAGGTGCCGAGGAATTCCTCGGCACCGATGTCCGGGAACGCCGCGCGGATCTGGTCCGGGGTAGGCACCGCGGCGATCGCCGCATTGATCATCGACCCGCCGCCGACCCCGATCCCGCGGAACACGGTGTGCGCGCCGTGCTCCGACTTGTCGCAGATTCCCGCCTGTACGCGTTGCGGGGCGGGATTGTTGCGGGCCACGTGCTCGACCGAAACTCCCATGTATGACGGCACAAGGCTCGGCGGGACCTCGGTGAACCAGCCCGCGCGGGTATCGGCGGGCAGCATGCGGGTGAATCGCCTGCCGTCGTCGTCCGGTGTGTCCCAGTGCCTGCCCTTCTCGATGATCAGCGTCTGCACCCCGGCCTGTCCCAACCGCAGCGCCGACACTCCGCCGCCGTAACCGCTGCCCACCACGATGGCCGGATAGTGGCTGCGGGTCGACGCCGCCGACGGCCGCTTCCGCGTCTCGAGGAATCCGGCCCCGATCGCCGCACCAACGGCGACGCCGACAGAGGTGCCGATGAAGCGGCGGCGCGACAGGGTCCGCTGTGGTCGCTCAGCGTCGTCCACAGCCGTGGCCCGAACCGTCAACTTGTCGGTGATTTGCGAATCTGGCGAACTTTTCATGATTAACCGTTGTTGCCCCGTTGGGTCACAGTGCGCCACCGCCGCGCCGTCGATAGGGGCGCCGGACCTGTCACGTATGCCGCCGCCCGGGCTGTTCCAGTCGTTCGATATTGACACCCACGAGGCGCTGGGTGGACATCTTTTACGCGAATAACCAGCGATTTCATCGAGATAGACGCCGCATATTGGCGGTGCGCCAACGCCACGACCGTCTCCCTTCATCCACTGGACTGGATGCGTCCGTCAGCCACGCTGCTAGGAATCTTCCGCTACAACTTGAATACATTAGCTTGATTTTGTAATTTGCGATAGTCGTACTGGCAACGGAATAGGAGCCATGGGATCACTATCGAGCACGGAACATCGCGGTGTGCGTTGGGAGCCCGCCGACGCGGCGGTGGGCGATGACGGGTGGCGGGACCGCAAGCGGTATTTCTGGCTACTCGCGCCGGTCGTGCCGTCGCTCGTCGCCGAATCGTGGTTCCTGGTCACGGTGACCGGCTTCGACCTGTTCTGGTGGTTCGGGCCGATCCTGACGTTCCTCGTCGTCCCGGTGCTCGACCACCTCGTGGGCACCGACTCCGAGAACCCACCCGACAGCGCGCTGGCGCGGCTGGAAAAGGACCGCTTC
This sequence comes from Actinomycetes bacterium, assembly GCA_023415515.1. Lineage (GTDB taxonomy): Bacteria > Actinomycetota > Actinomycetes > Mycobacteriales > Mycobacteriaceae > Mycobacterium. The sequence goes on along the minus strand of JAEZKH010000526.1, from coordinate 15,629 downwards.
TACCGCTGGGTGAACTTCCTGTACTTGCCGGGGCAGTATCTGTCGCTTGTTTTCGCGTGCTGGATGTGGGCGGGCGGCGGCTGGGTCGCGATGTCGTTCGTCGACAAGCTCGGACTGATGTTCACCGTCGGCATCATCGGGGGCATCGCGATCAGCGCCGCCCACGAACTCGGCCACCGCCGGGCCGGCCTCGAGCGCAGACTCAGCAAGCTCGCCCTTGCGCAGTCGGGTTACGGCCACTTCTTCGTCGAACACAACCGCGGACACCACGCCAGGGTCGCCACCCCGGAAGACCCGGCGAGTTCGCAACTGGGAGAGGCGCTTTACCCGTTCATCCTCCGATCGGTGACCGGCGGCGCACGATCGGCCTGGCGACTCGAGCGTGCGCGATTCGCCCGGCTCGGAGCCACGCCGTGGAACCTTCGCAACGATGTGCTCAACGCGTGGGCGCTGACCGTGGTGCTCTTCGTCGTGCTGGTCGTGTGGTTCGGGGGCGCGGTGCTGCCGTGGCTTGTCGGTCAGGCAGTCGTCGGCGTCTGCATGCTGGAGGCGGTCAACTATCTCGAGCACTACGGGTTGCGCAGACAGAAGCTCGCCGACGGACGCTACGAACGGGTGCGCCCCGCACACAGCTGGAACAGCAACACGATCGTCGCCAACGTGTGCCTGTTCCATCTTCAGCGGCACTCCGACCATCACGCCCATCCGTTGCGCCGCTACCAGACCCTGCGCCATACCGACGAAGCTCCGCAGCTGCCGTCCGGTTACGCGACGATGCTGCTGATAGCGATGGTGCCGCCGCTGTGGCGACGGGTGATGGATCGGCGCGTCATCGACCATTACAACGGCCAGCTACACCTCGCTGCGCTGAGCCCTCGGTATCAGCAGCGGCGCGCGCGAAGCCCGGCGTGACGCCAGCCCACCGCTTTGACGGTCAGCCGACTTCGGCGACCAGCTTGCCGACGATGTCGCGGAGGGCCGCGACGACCTCGGCGTTCTCCCGCGGATGCCTGCCGTCGAACGACTTGAACGGCACGGAGAGCTCGAGGCCTTCGACGATGCGGGGGCCGGCGATACCGAAGGACTTCCTCGTCTCGTCGTGGGCCCACACGCCGCCGTACTGGCCGAATGACCCGCCGATGACGGCCGCGGGTTTGCCCTTCAGTGCGCCGTTGCCGAACGGGCGCGACAGCCAGTCGATGGCGTTCTTGAGCACCCCCGGGATGCTGCCGTTGTACTCCGGAGTGACGACGAGAGCCGCATCGGCTTCCGCCGCGGCCTGCCGCAGGGCCACCACGGAGTCGGGCGCGTCGTCGTTGTCGATGTCCTCGTTGTAGAAGGGCAGATCGCCCAAGCCATCGAAGACCGTCACCGACACCCCTGCAGGAGCGGTCTGTGCGGCGAGTTCGGCCAGCTGACGGTTTATCGACGCCGCCCGCAGACTGCCTACGAGCGCCAACACCTTGACGTCTGCCATTGCATTCCCTTCGGTTTTGTCGGGCGTGGTCACCCAAACGCCGTTCGACCGTGGTGGTCATCCTCCCACGGGCGAACCGGACCATGGTCCGTTTTATTCCGGCTGCGTAAAGTGCAGATCATGAGCCTCCCGGTGACGGCTCCGCAGGAACGGGGCGATGCCGCGCGCAATCGAGCGCTGCTGCTCGATGCCGCCCGCAGGCTGATCGCCGAGCGCGGCGCCGACGCGGTCTCGATGGACGACATCGCCGCGGCAGCGGGCGTGGGTAAGGGCACGGTCTTCCGGCGGTTCGGCAGCAGAGCCGGCCTGATGATGGTGCTGCTCGACGAGGACGAGAAGCGCAGCCAGCAGGCTTTCCTGTTCGGGCCGCCTCCGCTCGGCCCCGACGCTCCCCCGCTGGACCGACTCCTCGCCTTCGGTCGCGCCCGCCTGGAATTCGCCGAGAAACACCATGCCCTGCTCGCTGCCACCAACCGCGACCCCGAGACGCGCTACGGCGCGCCCGCGATGGTGCAGCACACCCATGTCCGGCTGCTGCTGAGCACTGCAGGCACCACCGGCGACCTCGACGCGCAGACCGACGCACTGCTGGCACTGCTCGACGCCGACTACGTACACCACCAACTGACCGACCGAGGCCAGACGCTGGAATCGCTCGGGGACAAGTGGGAGAGCTTGGCGCGCAAGCTCTGTGGCACGTGACCCGCTGGATACTGCATGTCGACCTCGACCAGTTCCAAGCTGCGGTCGAAGTACGCCGCAATCCCGACCTCGCCGGGCGGCCGGTGATCGTCGGAGGGAACGGCGACCCGACCGAACCGCGGAAGGTCGTCACATGTGCTTCCTATCCGGCACGGCAGTTCGGTGTGCGCGCCGGGATGCCGTTGCGCTCCGCGGCGCGCAAATGCCCCGACGCGGTGTTCCTGCCCCTGGACACCGACGCATACGACGCCGCATCGGAGGAGGTGATGGACCTGCTGCGCGATCTCGGCCACCCGGTCGAGGTGTGGGGTTGGGACGAGGCCTACGTCGGCGCGGAGGTCGATGACCCGATCGGTCTTGCCGAACAGATCCGCGAGGTGATCACCGCGGGCACCGGGCTGTCGTGCTCGGTCGGCGTCAGCGACAACAAGCAGCGCGCGAAGGTCGCCACCGGCTTCGGCAAGCCGGCAGGCGTGTTCGCACTGACAGAGGGCAACTGGATGCCGGTGATGGGTGACCGGCGGGTCGACGCGTTGTGGGGTGTCGGACCGAAGACCGCCAAAAAGCTCGCCGAGCTTGCGATCACGACGGTGGCCGACCTCGCGGCTGCCGACGCAACGCTGCTGACGTCGACGTTCGGCCCGACCACCGGACTCTGGCTTCTGTTGCTGGCCAAGGGCGGCGGCGACGCCACCGTCAGCGCGCAGCCGTGGGTGCCACGGTCGCGCAGTCACGTCGTCACCTTTCCCGAGGACCTCACCGACCGGACCGAGATCCAAGCCGCCGTCGCCGATCTCGCCCGCAAGACTCTCGCCGAGATCGTCGAGGCGGGTCGTGTCGTCACCCGCGTGGCCGTGACCGTGCGCACCAAGACGTTCTACACACGCACGAAGATCCGCAAGCTCGCCGAACCGGGCACCGACCCGGATCTCATCGTGACGACCGCGCTGCACCTGCTCGACCAGTTCGAACTCGACCGCCCGGTCCGGCTGCTCGGCGTTCGCCTCGAGCTTGCGCCGCCGCCAGGCGGCTACTGAGTCACACCGGCGAAATACCCTCGCCACATGCTTGCGACGATCGCCGTCCGCGGATACCGCTCGCTTCGCGACATCGTCCTGCCTGTGCGCCGCCTCACCGTTGTCACGGGCGCCAACGGCACGGGCAAGTCGTCGCTGTACCGCGCCATGCGGCTGCTCGCGGATTGCGGCAGGGGCGAGGTGATCGGGTCGCTCGCGCGCGAGGGCGGGCTGAACTCGGTGCTGTGGGCCGGCCCCGAGCAACTCTCCGGGGCGCGCCGAACCGGTCGCGTGGAGGGCACCGCCCGCGCGGGCCCCGTCGCGCTCGAACTCGGTTTCGCCTCTGAGGATTTCGGCTATCTCGTCGATCTCGGGCTTCCGCAGATGGCGGGCCACAGATCGCTGTTCGCCCTCGACCCGGAAATCAAGCGGGAGGCGGTCTTCGCCGGACCGGTGATGCGCGCGGCATCGACGCTGGTGCGCCGAACCCGCGAGTATGTCGAGGCGAGCGCCGAATCCGGCAGGGGTTTCGACGAGGTGTCCAGGTCGCTACCGCCCTACCGCAGCGTGCTCGCCGAATACGCCCACCCGGGCGCCCATCCGGAATTGGCCGCGGTTCGTCACCGGTTGCGCACGTGGCGCTTCTACGACGGATTCCGGGTCGATGCGACCGCACCGTCACGACGGCCCCAAGTCGGTACCCGCACACCCGTGCTGTCCGACGACGGCCGCGACGTCGCAGCGGCCGTCCAGACCGTGCTCGAGGCCGGCTTCGACGACTTCTCCCGCGCCGTCGCCGACGCATTCGACGGCGCTTCGGTGTCGGTGGCCGAACACGACGGGCTTTTCGACCTGCAACTGCACCAGCGCGGCATGCTTCGTCCGCTGCGCGCCACCGAATTGTCCGACGGCACTTTGCGGTTTCTCTTGTGGGCCACCGCGCTGTCCAGCCCGCAGCCACCGTCGCTGATGGTGCTCAACGAGCCCGAGACGTCACTCCACCCCGACCTGCTGCAGCCGCTGGCTGCACTGATCACCGCGGCCTCCCAACTCACACAGGTCGTTGTCGTCACCCACTCGAGAGCCATGCTCACGTTCCTCGGCACCACCGGCATCGCCCAGGCCGACGCCGACACCGCCGCAGTGGAACTGCCCTTGTACAAGGAACTCGGCGAGACCCGCATCGACGGGCTCGGGATGCTCACCGCGCCGCCGTGGGACTGGGGTAAGCGCTGAAACAATTCGCCCTGCGGTCGATCTCCGTTCACCGACGTGCCGTTCAATGCCCTGGGCCAACCGAGCGAGGAGCGTTCATGCCGATGCACCACCTGTTCAAGACCGCGTCTGTGTTGGGCGCCGCCACCGTTCTGCTTGTCGGCTGTGGCGGCGACGACCAGAAGGAATCGATCGGCGATCCGCTGAGTCGGGCAGCAGGCGGCGACATCTCGGCACACGGCGGCGCCGCCCGCCTCCACGGCGACCAGACCGCCACGATTCGCGACGCCATCAGCGGCGCGGGCGCGCGCAACGTCATTCTGCTGATCGGCGACGGCATGGGCGATTCGGAGATCACCCTGGCCCGCGACTACGCCAAGGGTGCCAGCGGATTCTTCGACGGGCTGGATGCCCTCCCGCTGACCGGCTCCTACACCACCTACGCCCTGACCAAGGACGGCAAGCCCGACTACGTCACCGACTCGGCGGCCAGCGGCACCGCGTGGTCGACCGGCACCAAGACCTACAACGGGGCGTTGGGCATCACCGTCAAGGGCGAACCACAGAAGTCGATCCTGGAACTCGCAAAAGACCAGGGCTTCGCCACCGGAGACATCACCACATCGGAGATCCAAGACGCCACGCCCGCAGCGCAATTCGCGCACATCAGCGAACGCGACTGCTACGGGCCCGACGAGATGGCCGAGGACTGTCCGGCCGAGGCGCTGGAGAAGGGCGGACCCGGGTCGGTCACCGAACAGCTGCTTGCGGCTCGCCCCGACGTGACGATGGGCGGTGGTGCAGAGACATTCGCGCAGACAGCGGCCGGCGGCGACTACCGAGGAAAGTCGCTGGAGGTCCAGGCCAAGGAGCGCGGCTTTCACATCGTCCGCACGGCAGCGGAATTGGCCGCGGTCGACAAGGCCGATCAGGATGCCCCGCTCCTCGGACTGTTCGCCGACGGCAACATGCCGGTCAGCTGGACTGGACCCGCCGCGCTTCGGCAGGGCTATCTCAAGCCCGCGGCCAAATGCACCGACAACCCCGAACACGGTGCGCAGGTGCCGCGGTTGGCGGATATGACCCAGAAGGCGATCGATCTCCTTTCGACGAGCCAGAAAGGCAAGGACAAGGGTTTCTTCCTGCAGGTGGAGAGTGCGTCGATCGACAAGCGTGACCACGCCGCCGACGTCTGCGGCCAGATCGGCGAGACCGTGGTGTTCGACGAAGCGGTCAAGAAGGCGATCGACTTCGCGCAACGGGACGGCAACACTCTGGTCATCGCCACCGCCGATCACGGGCACACCAGCCAGATCGTCGAACCGGTCACCGAGGACGACCTGCGCGACGTCGCCGAGGAAGCCAAGCTGCCGATCGAGCGCGTGCGCGACATCATGTACCCGGGTCTGACGGTGAAGCTGACCACCGCCGACAACGCCGACATCACGGTCAGCTACGGCACCTCCGAGGACGTCGACGTCGAGGACGAAACCCATACCGGCACCCAGGTCCGCGTCGCCGCATACGGCCCGCGCGCGGCCGATGTCGTCGGCCTGACCGACCAGACCGACCTGTTCGCCACGATGACCGACGCGATGGGCATCAAACGCTGAAGCGGCCTACCGCATACCTGGACGCAGCGCCCGGCTGAACACCGCGTTGGCCTGGCGCATCGCGACGCTGTAGGGCCACCACGCCGCCCGTTTGAACAAGTACAACGCGCGGATGTCCGGCGAGGTGTAGATCAGATACCTGTTCTTGGCGACGCCGCGCAGTATCCGGTCGGCGACGTGTTCCGGCGAGACCGCATGTCCGGTGAACCGGTTGGTCCACTTCTGCACATCGGGATGGTCGCGGTCCACGCCGGCGATCTGAACCGTTTGCACCAGAGGCGTTTTCACCGCGCCGGGCACCACGACGGACACCCCGATGCGGTGGCGCGCCAAGTCGAACCGCAACACTTCCGACAGACCCCGCAGGCCGTACTTGCTTGCACTGTAGGCCGCATGCCACGGCAGTGCGACCAGACCGGCGGCCGAGGACACATTGACCAGGTGCCCGCCGCGACGCGCCTCGACCATCGGCGGCAGGAAGCACTCGATGACGTGGATCGGCCCCATCAGGTTGATGTCGACCATCGAGCGCCAATGGTCGTGCGTCAGTCGGTCGACGGTGCCCCACGCCGAGACGCCGGCGATGTTCATCACCACGTCCATCGCGGGGTGGTCGGCGTGTATGTCGGCGGCGAATCGGCTGACTGCCTCGAAATCGGAGATGTCCATCGCGCGGTGTGCCGCCACGTCGGCACCGAGCGCGCGGGCGTCGGCGACGGTCGTCTCCAGCCCTTCGGCATCGCGGTCGGTCAGGTACAGCTGTGCCCCCTGGGCGGCGAGCTTCAGCGCGGTTGCGCGTCCGATGCCGCTGGCGGCACCGGTGAGTAAGCATCGCTTGCCGGCAAAGCCGTTCTGCGCCATGGCGCCGACCTTACTGGCCTACGACGTGCGCAGGTATTCGCTACCCCAGATGGCGGACACCCATAGCCGCTCGAGTGCGTCGATGGCGCGGTGGGGGTCGCCGCCCCTGCCGACGAATGCGCTGTCTTCCAACAGCGTCATCGAGGTGGTGGCCGCGAGCGTGCGAACGAGCGCAGGCAGGTCGTCGGAGATCGGATCGACCCCGGAGTCCTGCTCGAGAAGGACGATGAGCTTGTCGATGATGCCGTCGTAGAAGTTGTCCATCATCTCGCGGATCTGCGCATCGGTGTTGCGGGCGGCCGCGCACGCCCGCATGACGGGATCGTCGTTGGCGTACACCGCCGCTGCACTGCCGACCATCCGCTTCGCGAACGCCGTCGGGGTCTCCCCCGGCTCCCGCGGCGCGAAATGGTGGGTGAGGCTGTCGAGCAGCTCGCCCGCATCGGCCAGGATCGCGGCGAGCACCGCGTACTTCGAGTCGAAGTAGAAGTAGAAGCCCGAGCGCGCCACGCCTGCCCGTTCACTGATGGTGCTGACCGACAGGTCGGCGAAGGACCGCTCGTGCAGGAGCCCGCGGACAGCCGCGACGATCGCATCTCGCTGCCGATCCCCCCGGCTGCGACGAATCTCCTGAGGTGCGGATTCAGCCGTCATGTCCATAGACCTTCGCACCGCGACTCACCGCGACACAACTTGACATGCGTCAAGTCTGCCATCCAGTATGAGGATGAGAGTGACAACGGCCACAGTCTTTTCCGATTCAGGAGCGTTGATGCCGACGATCAGCACCAAGGATTACGTCCTCGACCAGGCCAGGCGGCGCATCACCACGTCGCCGCTGCTCACCCTGCCGGGGATGGGCCTGCTCGAGAAGCGACTGCTGGCCCACGACTGGCCGCAGCACGCATGGGCCGAACCACCCGCGGGCAGTGGCCTCAAGCCGGTCATGGGTGACCTCGGGTTGCCGGTTGTGGGGCACATGGTCGAGATGTTCCGCGGCGGCCCCGACTTCTTTTTGCACCTCTATCGCAAACACGGCCCGGTTTTCCTGCTGGACTCGCAGATCATTCCGTCCGTAGCGGCGCTGGGACCCGATGCCGCACAAGCGATCTACTCGAACCGCAACAAGGATTTCTCCCAGCAGGGCTGGGTTCCTGCCATCGGGCCGTTCTTCAAACGCGGCCTGATGCTGCTCGATTTCGACGAGCACATGTTTCACCGGCGGATCATGCAGGAGGCGTTCGTCCGGACCCGGCTTGCCGGCTACACCGAGCATGTGGACACAGTCGTCTCTCAAGTCATCGCGAACGACTGGGTGACCGACGATCCGCGGTTCCTGCTCTATCCCGCGATGAAGGAGCTCACCCTCGACATCGCCTCGATGGTGTTCATGGGGCACGAGCCCGGCACCGACAAGGAACTGGTCACGAAGGTGAATCGGGCCTTCACCGTCACCACGCGGGCAGGCAACGCGATCATCCGCACGGGCGTGCCGCCGTTCACCTGGTGGCGCGGCCTGAAGGCGCGCGAGTACCTGGAGAGGTACTTCGAGGCGCGGGTCGAGGAGCGCCGCGGAAAGGAGGGCAACGACCTGCTGACCGTGCTGTGTCACACCGAGGACGAGGACGGCAACAAGTTCTCCGACGCCGACATCGTCAACCACATGATCTTCTTGATGATGGCCGCCCACGACACGTCGACGTCGACGGCGACGACCATGTCGCACTACCTGGCCGCCAACCCCGAGTGGCAGGAGCGCTGCCGCGACGAGTCCGACCGGCTCGGCGACGGGCCGCTCGACATCGACGCGCTGGAGAAGCTGGAATCGCTCGACCTGGTGATGAACGAGTCGATCCGGCTTGTCACGCCCGTGCAGTGGGCGATGCGGCAGACCGTGCGCGACACCGAACTGCTCGGACACTATCTGCCCAAGGGCACCAACGTGATCGCGTACCCCGGGATGAACCACCGGCTCGAGGAGCTCTACCCCGACCCCTACGCGTTCGACCCCAACCGCTTCACCGAACCGCGCAACGAACACAAGAAACACCGCTACGCGTTCAGCCCGTTCGGCGGCGGTGCCCACAAGTGCATCGGCATGGTGTTCGGCCAACTCGAGGTCAAGACGATCATGCACCGGTTGCTGCGCCGGTACCGTCTCGAGCTTCCGCGCCCGGGCTACGAGGCGCGCTACGACTACGGCGGGATGCCGGTACCGATGGACGGGATGCCGATCGTGTTGCGACCCTTGCGGAACTAGACCGCCAAGAGCCGGTTGGCGCATGCGATGACGGCACGCAGCGCCGACTGCGTGGCGTCCGCGTCGAGCCCCATCGCCCACTCGTCGCGGATCCCGTCGCTGCCGCGGATGAACGTCGCGGTATCGGCGCCTGCGGGGACCTGGTGGAACGACGTCATCTCCAGCGCGATACCCCGCTCATAGAGCATCTCGGTCAGTGCCGCGACGGGTCCTGTGGCCGTCGCCGTCGCGGTGCTGATCAGATCGCCGACGGCGAGGGTGGCCTGGTAGCGGCGCGGCTGCGGCCCAGCGCATTTGCCGTCGGTACAGGTCCACTGCCCCAACCGGAGCGGGCCCGACACCGGCGCGTACGTGGCGCGAAAGGCGTCCCAGTTCATCGCATCGGCCTCCGTGCGCAGGCCTCTCGGCAGCGGTGCGGCGAAACGGGCCGCCGCGGTGGCCGCAGCCGGAAACGCTGCGCTGGTTGCGGATTGTGGTGCAGATCTCATGTGCCGGTCTTCGCCTGCTGGAAGGAGCGACCGACGACGTAGCAACGACCCACAGCGAGGGGTCGGTCAGGATCAGACCCCGCTGGGGATTGCTACTACGAGTCGTCTCGGCACGTCCCGAGACTAGCGTCGGCGGGCGCGCGGGCGCAACTTCGTTTTTCGGATCACGTGGCCGATATTTCTTCGCTGTGCGGACTGCTCGCGAACAACGCAGATGGGATTCTGCTGTCTACTCGAATCGGCGGCGGGAGCAGGGATGGGTGGCGTTGAACAGGTGCAGCGCTGAGTCAAACGGAGAAGGGTCGATTCGACCGAAAGACCGGGTGGGGGCGTTCCGCTATTTCCGCGCCGATGACCGGTGGGAATGGTCGGATGCCGTCGCACAGATGCACGGCTACGAGCCGCAGACCGCGCAGCCGACGACGGCGCTCGTGTTGTCGCACAAGCACCCTGAGGACGCCGCCGAAGTCACGTTGCTGATCGAGGCGATGTCGGGCCACGGCCAACCGTTCAGCAGCAGGCACCGAATCATCGACTGCGCAGGCCGCACCCGCAGAGTGCTCGTCGTCGGTGAACAACTCCGCGACGATGCGGGCGAGGTGATCGGCAGCGAGGGGTTCTACGTCGACCTCAGCGACCTCGACGATGAGCCGAGCCTCGACGCGGCGATCTCCCGTTTCACGGCGCACCGCTCACAGATCGAGCAGGCCAAGGGCATCTTGATGGCGATCTACGGCATTCCCGCCGAGCACGCGTTCGACATCCTGGTCTGGCGCTCGCAGGAGACCAACACCAAGCTGCGAACGTTGGTTCAACAGCTCATCGACGACTTCACCGGCCAACTGGAGATACCCGCCCCGGTCCGCGAACGTGCCGACCACCTACTGCTGACCGCCCATACGCGGGTCGCTCAGCGGCGGCGAGTCGAGCACGCGAACGAATAACGGGATGAACGGCCGGTGATCGGGCGTGCCGTTGCGACGCTGCGGCATGCTCTCGCGCGATGCCTGGTACCACTCCGCGCGCGATATCGCACCGAAGTCCAGGGTCCGGCCGCACAGCGCCGCGATGGTCTGCAGCACAAGCGTTCCGGTTCGCCCGTTGCCTTCGCGAAACGGATGGACATAGTTGTACTCGGCGTAGAGCGCCGACAACCGCTCGGGCGGCAGGGCATGGCCGGTTACGCTCGCCAGCGCCCGCGCCGAGGCTTCGACCCGTCGTATCCTGCGCGGCACCGATGACCGCCGCGCGAAAACGTCCTCGCCGAGCGCCAACTCGCAGACGCGGTAATCGCCCGCCCAGTCGTAGACGTCGGAGAACAGCAGCCGGTGAAGCGACCGAACGTCGAGGTCGACAGCGCTGACGTCGCCGTCGGTAAGCCTGCGCAGCCATCCCGCCATCCGGCCCGCAGTCGCGACGAATTCGAGTGCCGCCAGTCGTTCGTGATTGTCTGCCCCGAAGTTGTTGCGCAGCAGCGAAGTACCCGGAACGAAGTACGGCGGATCGCGCCTCGAAGGGCACGGCGTCCCCCGTTGGGGTGCGGCCGGGAGGCCCCTGCGGTACGCGGTCAGATAATCGCCGAACGTCACGTCGCCGTTGACCAGCGCCGCCAGTGCGTCGATCTGGTCGCGCGTCGGGGCCCAGCCCTCCAACGCCTCGGCGGCGATCGTCTGGTCGACGCAGCGGCGCAGGCGGGCTGGCTGCCCTCTCATGTCAGCTCGAAGGGGTTGTCGCCCTTGACGACCCGCGTCCCGATGTCGATGAGGTTCTGCGCGTTGGCGTGCAGCGCTTCTCCCGCGTCCCGGCTGGCCTTGCCCATCAGGTAGCGCGACCATGTGCCCTCGATGACGATGCCCAGCTTGAAGCAGGCCATCGCCATGTACCAGTCCAAGTGCGGTGTCTCGCGTCCGCCCGCACCCCAGTAGGCCTCGAGCAGTTCACGCCTGCTGGCCAGGCCGCCATGTGCCGCCAGCGCGCCCCCCGCGGTGATCGTGCTGGTGTTCAGCGGCCATGTGATCAGCATCCACCCGAGGTCGAGGAGCGGATCCCCGACAGTGCACATCTCCCAGTCGACGAACGCCGCCAACTCCGGGCGGTCCCGGCGGAGCAACACGTTGCTCAGATGCGGGTCGCCGTGCATGATGCCGGGTCCGCTGTCGGGCGGCAGGTTCGCCTGCAGCCAATCCGCGAGGTCACCCACGCCAAGCGATTCGGGTTCGTAACTGTCGTGGCGATAGCTTTCGAGCAGCCGCAGAAACTGCGGAACCTGACGCTCCACAAACGATCCCGGTCTTCTCAGCTCGGCCAGCGGCTTGCCCTCCCATTCGGCGTTGCCCAGGCGGGCGAGGCTCGCGGCGTAAGAGAGGCCGACGTCGTGGCGCAACGTCTCGTCGCGTATGTAGGCCTGCGATACCTCGCTGCCGGGGTTGAAGCCGTCGACCTCCTCCATGAGGTAGAAGACCACGCCGAGCACGTCGAGGTCCTCGCAGCAGGCGATGAAGCCGGGGTGGGGCACGTCGGTGCCCGCGAGCGTGCGTAACGCGGCGATCTCGCGCAGCATCGTCTTGTCGCTCGTCGGCCGCGGGTGCAGCGGCGGGCGGCGCAGCACCATCGGCCGGCCGTCGACATGGATGCGCACGACGATGTTCTGGGTGCCGCCGGTGAGCGGTTCGACGTCGCCGACGGCGGAGCCGAGCCCCTGGTGTCGCACCCAACGCTGAAGGGCGACTTGGTCGGCCTCGCTCAACGTGGGCAGGGGCGGCACGGCATCGGGCATAGCTGCCATCGTGTCATCCCGCCCCGGCCGCTACGCCCGATACCGCGGGTGAACGTCTGTCGTCGGCCGGAGGCCAAGAGCGAAACCCGCGACGTTTCCACCGGCGCAGGCAGGCGCGGGCGGGTGGTCAGTCCAGGATGCGTCGCGCGACGTTGGTCGTGATGAGGTCCAGCAACTCTTCGCCGCGACCGGCCAGGATGGTCCTGATCGCATAGAGCGAGAAACCTTTCGCCTGCTCGACGGTGATGGCGGGCGGGATCGACAGTTCCTGGCGAGCGGTGACCACGTCGACGACCGCCGGACCGTCATGGGCCAACGCGTCCGCGACGGCCCGCTCGAGCTCAGCGGGATGTTCGACGCGGCGGCCGAAGATGCCCATCGCGTCGGCGACGTCAGCGAAGTTCGGGTTGTTCAGGCCGGTGCCGAAGTTGACGATGCCTGCGGCCTTCATCTCCAGTTCGACGAAGTTCAGCGACGAGTTGTTGAACACGATCACCTTGACCGGCAGGCGGTTCTGCGTCAGCGAGATCAGGTCGCCGAACATCATCGTCAATCCGCCGTCACCCGCCAGCGCGACCACTTGCCGGTCGCGGTCGGCGGTCTGCGCCCCGATCGCAAGCGGCAGCGCACATGCCATGGTGCCGTGGTTGAACGACCCGATGAGCCGACGGCGGCCGTTCATCGTCACATAGCGCGCCGCCCACACCACAGGCGAGCCGACATCGACGGTGAAGACGGCGTCGTCGGCGGCGAGTCGATTGGCCAGTGCGGCAACGTATTCCGGGCGGATGGGCGTGCGGTCGCGGTCGTTGGCCGCCAACTCGTCGAGGCGCCTGCGGGTCTTGCGGTAGTGATTGAGCGACCGGTCGAGATGATCTCGCTGCTGTTTGGGCCGCAGCAGCGGCGACAGCGCCGCGAGTGTGTCGCCCACGCTGCCGACCAGGCCGAGCTCGACCGGCGTGCGGCGGCCCAGGTTTCGACCACGGATGTCGACCTGAATCACCTTGGCGTTGTCGGGATAGAACTGTTGATACGGAAAATCGGTGCCGAGCATCAACAGGGCGTCGGCCTCCTTGATCGCCTTGTAGCCGGAGGCGAACCCGAGCAGACCGGTCATCCCCACGTCGAACGGGTTGTCGTACTCGATGAACTCCTTGCCGCGCAGGGCGTGCACGATCGGGGCGTTCAACGTCTGGGCGGCGGCGATCACCGCGTCGTGACTTCCCTCGACACCGGCGCCTGCGAGGATCGTCACCGCGGTGGCGTCGTTGAGGATGGTGGCTGCCCGTTGCAGCGACTCGTCGTCGGGCCGTATCACCGACCTGCTGGCGACGACAGGGCCCGCCGCCCATGCCGAGTCGTCGGCCTTCTGCAGGAACACCTCGCCGGGGATCACGACCACCGCGACGCCGCGCTCCTCGACGGCCGCGCGCATCGCCATCTGCAGGATCCGCGGCGTCATCTCCGGGGTGCTGACGAGTTCGCAATAGACGCTGCACTCGCGGAACAGGTCCTGCGGATGGGTCTCCTGGAAGTACTCCGAGCCGATCTCGGCGCGCGGGATGTGCGCGGCGATCGCCAGCACCGGCACGCGGCTGCGGTGGGCGTCGAAGAGGCCGTTGATCAGATGCAGGTTGCCTGGCCCGCAACTGCCCGCGCAGACCGCCAGCCCGCCTGTCAGCGCCGCGTCGGCGCCGGCGGCGAACGCGGCGGCCTCCTCGTGACGGACATGCTCCCAAGACATTTCGGGAGCTCTGCGGATCGCGTCTGTGAAGCCGTTGAGGCTGTCGCCCGGCAACCCGTAGACGCGGCGGACACCACTGCGGGCAAGTGTGGATATGACGTGATCGGCGACGGTCGACACGACCGCCACCCTAGCGATTTCGGCGTGATTACCTGCGCTGGTCGCTGGAAATCACGCCGAAATCACCAGTTATTTGGGCGCGAAGCGCTGCCCACCATCGAGTCGCAGGCACTGCCCGTTGAGCATCGCGTTCTCCACGATCGCGACCGCCAGCTTCGCGTACTCCTCCGGACGGCCGAGCCGCTTCGGGAACGCGGCGTCCTTGGTCAGCACCTTGGCGAACTCGTCGGGAATGCCTTCGGTCAGGCCCGTGGCGAACAGGCTCGGCGCGATGGCGAGCACCCGGATGCCCAGGCTGCCCAGATCACGGGCCATCGTCAGGCACATCCCGGCGATCGCGGCCTTGGACGCGGTGTAGGCCACCTGACCGATCTGTCCTTCGAAGGCCGCGATCGATGCGGTGTTGATGATCACACCGCGCTCCTCGGCCTCATCGTCGACCGGTTCGTTCTTGCTCATCGCCCAGGCGGCGAGCCTGCTGATGTTGAAGGTGCCGATCAGGTTGAGGTCGATGCTCTTGCGGAAGTCCTCCAGGCTGTGCGGACCCTCCTTGGTGACCGTGCGCTGACCGATGCCGCCTCCGGCGGTGGTCACCGCGATGTGCAGACCGCCGAGCGCGTCGATGGCCTCGTTCAACACCTTCTCCGTGCCCTCGAAATCGGTGACGTCGACTTCGTGGAAGGTGCCGCCGATCGCCTCGGCGACTTCCTTGCCCTTCGACTGCGGCCGGTCCAGGATCGCCACCGAGGCGCCACCCTTGGCCAACGCTTCGGCGGTCGCCTTGCCGAAACCGGATGCCCCGCCTACGACGACGGCCTTCTTACCCGCGATCTCCATCTGGCTCCCTTTCCAAAAAGTGCTCGATTCGTAAAGCAACTTAACCGACGTCATTTTTCGTTAAGGCCTTCGGGTGGGCGGATCGGTAGCTTGGCCTGCATGGCGTCGAGCGGCACACGGGCAATGGCGGGCGTCGCCGCGGCCGCGATTGCCCTCGGGATCACCCAACTCCTTGCGGCGTTCGTCGGCGAGAACGCCGACTCGCGCACCGCCGTCGGATCCGCGGTCATCGACCTGACACCCGGTCCTGTGAAGGAGTGGGCGATCACCGCCTTCGGGACAGCCGACAAGCTTGTGTTGACGGTGCTGGTGCTGGCGGTCATTGCCGTCATCGCCGCCATCGCGGGCTCGTTCGAGCGACGGCGTGCGCCGATCGGCAGCGCCGCGATCGTCGCCGCAGGCATCGCCGGATCTGCCGCGGTGCTGTCGCGAGACGGCGCGTCGCCGGTCGACGTGGTGCCCACAGTCATCGGGACAGTGTGCGGTGTCGTGGTATTGCGGCTACTGACATCAGGACGGT
>JAEZKH010000503.1 GCA_023415515.1 Actinomycetes bacterium | reverse complement strand
TTCGTGATCACCGCACATCACATCATCCTCGACGGTTGGTCGTTGCCGGTCTTGGTGTCCGAGCTGCTCGCGCTCTACGGGGCGGACGCAGACGTGTCCTGTCTCGGGGGGCCGCCGCGGCCATACCGCGACTACATCGGCTGGCTTGCCGACCGCGACCACGAAGCGAGCGAAGACGTATGGCGCCAGTACCTCGCCGGGCTGGACGGACCGACTCTTCTGTCGCAGGCGCTTGCCGTTGACCCGCCGAAGGGGTTGCCGCGCCGGGTCGAGGTCGTCATGGACGACGTGGACTCGCGCCGCCTGGTGCATTGGGCCATGGCCAGGGGTGTCACCGTGAACACCCTGGTGCAGGTGGCTTGGGCGCTCGTGCTTGCCCGGTTCACGGACAGAGATGACGTCGTTTTCGGCGTCACCGTGTCTGGGCGGCCCGCCGAACTGGCCGCCGTGGAGTCGATGGTGGGGCTTTTCGTCAACACCGTCCCGCTGCGCGTGAGGATCGATCCGGAGGTGACCGTCGCGCACCTGTGTTCCGCTGTTCAGCAGGACGCCGCGCGGCTTCGGGACCACGGTTATCTCACCCACTCGCGGCTGCGCGCACTCGGTGGTGTCGGGGAGATGTTCGACACCCTGCTCGTCTATGAGAACTTCCCGCCAGGGGCCGTGGTCGGCGCGCAGGAGTTCCGGCTCGGCGGGGTGACGTTCCGGCCCGCGGCGTTGGAGAGCTTGTCGCACTTCCCGGTGACGGTGGCGGCGCACCTGCTGGACTCCCGCCTCACCCTGCTGGTCGAGGCGGTCGAGAACGCGCTCGGCGGCACGGACGCGGAAACCCTCGGTCGGCGCATTCTGTCGACCGTGCAGCACCTGCTGGACGGTTGGGATCGACGCATCGGCGACGTCGACGTGCTGCTACCCGAGGAAGCCCGCGAGCCCGGCCGACCGACCGCGTCGGCGCCGGTGACCGGCGGGTTCACCGATCGGTTCGCCGCCGTCGCCGCCGTCCACCCCGACGCGGTGGCCCTGAGTTGGGTCGGCGGGCGCGTCACCTACCGACAGCTCGACGAGGCCGTCGACGACGTGGCGGCGTCACTCGCCGAACACGGTACAGGCACGGAAACGCCTGTGGCGATCCGGCTTTCGCGCGGATCTGACTATGTCGTCGCGATGCTGGCGGTGATGCGTGCCGGTGGCGTGTGCGTGCCGCTGGACAACGACCTGCCCGAGGAGCGGGTGCGTTCGATTCTCAGGCAGACCGGGGCGGTGATGACCATCGAAGGCGACCTGCCTGCCGCCGCGACCGCTGGGTTCCGGCGTCCGCTCATCCATGCCGACCAGTCGGCGTATCTGGTCTTCACATCCGGCACCACCGGGGAGCCCAAGGGCGTCGTCGCCACCCATCGTGGATTGCTGGCGTACGCCGACGACCACGTCGACAAGGTGCTCCGGCCCGCCGCGGCGCGGTTGGGCCGGCCACTGCGCATCGCGCACGCCTGGTCGTTCGCCTTCGACGCGGCGTGGCAGCCGTTGGCGGCGTTGCTCGACGGGCACGAGGTCCACATCATCGACGAGAACGACCGCCGCGACGCGATGGCGTTGACGAAGGCCATCGACGCCAACCGGATCGACATGATCGACACCACGCCCTCGATGTTCGGGCAACTACGCGCGTGCGGCCTGCTCGACGAGGTGCCGTTGGCGGTGCTGGCGCTCGGCGGCGAGGCGGTGGGTCGCGGACTCTGGGCCGACATCGCCGAGGTGTCCTTGCGAACCGGGATGACCGCCTTGAACTGTTACGGCCCAACCGAAGCCACGGTCGAGTCCGTCGTCGCGGTCGTCACCGACCACCACCGCCCGATGATCGGACACCCGACCCGCACGATCACCGCCCCGGTGCTCGACTCCCGATTGCGTCCGACGCCGGACGGTGTGGTGGGCGAGTTGTACCTGGCGGGGGAGCAGGTCACCCGTGGGTATCTCGACCGGCCCGCCGAGACGGCGGTCCGCTATGTCGCCGCTCCCGGCGGGGAGCGCATGTACCGCACCGGCGACCTCGTACGTCGACACCGGAATGGGGCGCTGCAGTTCATCGGGCGCTCCGACGGGCAGGTCAAGATCCGCGGATATCGCGTGGAACTCAAGGAGATCGAGTCGGCGCTGATGACCCATCCGGCCGTGCGCCACGCGCACGTGCTCGTCGAAACCGGCGGCCGACATCCGAGGCTGACGGCCTTCGTCGCAGGCGGTGCCGCCGTAGCCGAACTGCGGACGCTGCTGCGAACCCGGTTGCCGCGGTTCATGATGCCCCACCGCCTGGTGGTGGTCGACGACATCCCGCTGACGGTCAACGGCAAGCCGGACGAGGCCGCCCTGCGCTCCGCCGTACCGGAGTCGACGGCCCTCGCCGGGCCGAGCACCGACACCGAGCGGTCGTTGGCGCTGGTGTTCGCCGAGCTACTCGACGTGCCGCGGATCGACATCGACGTCGACGTGCTCGAACTGGGGCTGGACAGCATCACGGCGGTGTCGGCCATCCAGGCGGCGCGTCGGCGTGGCGTCGCGCTGCGCGCACACATGATCGCCGAATGCGGAACGGTGCGTGAACTGGCGGCGGCGGTGGACAGCGTCGGCACCGTCGAACCGACGGCCGAACAGCACGGCGGGCCGATGCCGGTACTGCCGGTGATGCATTGGCTCTACGAACACGGCGACCCGCGCAGGCTGGCGCAGACGTATGTGCTGCGCCTGCCCGCGGGGAGCACAGCGGCGCGACTGCGCGCGATGCTCGACGCCGTCGTCGCGGGACATCCCGTGCTGCGCAGCCGATTCGACCGAGCCACGATGTCACTGGTGGTGTGCGAGGGTGGTCGGTGGCCGCTCACCGAGGTGGAGGCCGACGACGAGGCCTCGGTGGTCGCCGAACACGCCGCCCGAACGCTCGAAACGCTCGATCCCGAACGCGGCTCCATGCTTTCGGCGGTGTGGGTACACCGGCCTGAAGATGCGGGTGTGCTGATTCTCACCGCGCACGTGATCGCGCTCGACCCGGTGTCGTGGCGGGTGATCCTGGCCGAACTGGACGCCGGGTGGCACGCCGCGGCGAGCGGCCTCGAGCCTGCCCGGCTCACCGAGCGGACCGGTTACGGCGAATGGGCGCAGATGCTCGAGCGGCGCGCACGCGAATTGGACACCCTGCCCTTCTGGGTCGGACAACTCTCCGGCGACGACCCGCCGCTGGGTTCGCGCCGGGTCGATCCGTCCACGGAC
>JAEZKH010000471.1 GCA_023415515.1 Actinomycetes bacterium | reverse complement strand
CCTCTCCATCGATCCGCGCAGCCCCTTCTATGACGAAGAGGTGCTCCTGCGCGATGTGGGCATTCGGTTCAATGGCTCGGAGAAGACCAACGTCCACGAGTACGACGTGGCTGAGGGCTGGGTGCGGGTGGAAGTCCCCACCGCCAAGGACCGCCGCGGCAATCCGATGGTCGTGAAGCTCAGCGGCACGGTCGAGCCGTACTTCCGCTCAGCGGAGTAGCGCCGAGGCGCGACTTGGCCCGTCGGCGGGCAAACATCCGGTATTCGATCTGGCGCTGCAACTCCCTGCCGGCGTCGCGGCCCAGCGTGCGCAGCAAAACGCGGCGATCGACGCGGGGATCGCGGCCAGCCGCAGCCACCCAGCGGGCCAGTCGAGCCGGTGTGAACACTTGTGGCGCTTCGCGTTTGCGGGAGAACACGTCCAGTATCTCGGTCGGTCCACCGGGGCGCGCCGCGAACCACCGGTAGGCGGCGTCCTCGATCGGTGAGACGGTGTCGTCGCGGCCAAGGCCATTGGCCCACTGGTACATCGACAGGCATTGCTTATCGCGGTCGTCCTCCCACGCTGCCAGCGCGGCATCCAGTGCCCGCTCGTCGTCGAGGTGCGGAGCGACCGCCTCACCAAGGAGCCGGCCGAACCGCAGCGCATCCCGAATGCCCTGTGCCGTAACCGGATCCTTGAAGTGGCCGGCATCGCCGGTCAGGGCCCAACCCGGTCCGTGCGAATGCCGGAAGTACGACGGGTGTGAAATCGATGTGCGGATCTTGCCCAGCCGGGTGCAGCCGCGCAGGCGTTCTGCGAACGCGGGGATGCGGCCGACCACGGCGTCGAAGGCCGCGTCGGCGTCGGTACGGAACTCCGCGGCCCGGTGCACCGGCGGCATCAGCAGAGCGATCAATTGCCCACCATCGCAGGGAAATACGGTGACCAGATCGTCGGCGTCTCGCCACTGCATCGCGAGTTGCCGTTCGTCGTGATGGACGTCTTCGTAGTAGGCGAACGCCATCATCCGCTGGTTGGGCCAACTGTGGTGCTCGGTGGCACCAACCAAGCGCGCGATCGTGGAGCGGCGACCGTCAGCGCCGATCACCAACTTGGCGTTGATCGATCCGGTGGTGCCGTCGCGGGTGGTGAAATGCACGCCGGTGACCCGTCCGGACGGGGCGGTGATCAGATCGGTGACGCGGACCCGTTCTCGCACTTCGGCACCCGCGTCTCGGGCGGTGTCCACCAACGCCAGGTCCAGGCCGGGCCGGCGCACACAGCTGCCGACGTTCAGCCCTTCGTAGGGGCTGTATGCGCCGACGACTTCCACGCCCGGCGCCGCCAGGCCGCCGTGGGTGTGCAGCGGAGGGTCCAGCGCCAGCACTCGGTGTCGGGCTCCCAGACGTTCGAGTTCAGCCCAGTGATTCGGAAAGAGCAGGTGGGTCGACAGGGTGTCGGATGGGAAGGACGCGCTGTCGAGTGTCACGACCGTTCGGCCGCGGCGGGCCAGCGCGATCGCGGCGGCCGCCCCTGCGCATCGGCTGCCGACCACTACAGCATCTACGTGTTCAGCCACGGTGTCAGGATGACATCCGCGGCGCGTTTTTAGAAGTAAATTCATAAAATGAATCGCATTCAAAACTGAACTACTATCCTTGGCCGATGCCTACCAGCGGCGGTCGCGCCCCGCGACACCCCCGAGCCGACCGGCGCCGTGCTCGCACCCGTGCCGCGATCCTGGACGCCGCCGAAGTGGTCTTCACCCGCGACGGATACGACCACGCCCGCATCGAATCCATCGCTGAGACCGCCGACATCTCCGTCGGCTCGATCTACGTCCACTTCGGCGGCAAGCGCGATGTCTACCTGCATCTGGCCGAGCGGTCACTGCAGTTGTTCGCCGAATACATGGCCCGCAGCGAGGATCCCGCGCTGACCCCACAGCAACGGGTCCTCGCCGGCGGCGACGCCTACCTCCAGTTCCACCTCGACCACCCCGGTGCCTTCGATTTCCTGGCCATGCGTACCGATGCCGGGTCGCCGAAAAGCGCCGAGATCGAATCCCGCATCCGGGACCGGGTGGGCGAACTTCTGCACCGCTTCGCCGCTCAGATCGAGGACGCCATCGACGCGGGGGAGGCGCGCCCGGTCGATGCGCTGCGTCTGACCCGCTACCTGTGGGGTGCGTGGAACGGAGTGATCGCGCTGCGCCATCAACCAGACGGGCTGCGAGCCTCCGACGCCGAGATCCAAGACACCCTCGAACTCGCGCGCTGGTTGCTCCGCGAAGGGTTGGCCGCTGCGTCGCTGCGCGATGCGAACGGTGAAGTCGGAGAACGGGTGCCGTTGCCGCGCATCACTCGCCCGACGGACACCGCTGCGCAGTAACGCGATCGAGACGAGTCACCGCAATCGACTCCGCCGTCGGGTCAGGTCCCGTATACCAGTTCTATGGCGGCTTCTGCGTACATCGGTCGGGTGGGGGGTCTGGCGATCGCGCTGGGCATCGGTGCGGCGCTGGCCTCGGCCAATGCGGTGGCATGGGCGGACAGCGGCGACTCCGCCGGGCACGCGAAGGCCTCCTCGGCGCGCGGCCACACCGCCGGTCCCGGTAGCCCGCGAGCAACCAAGTCACCTGCCCGCCCGGCACCGAACAGGTCAACCTCGAAGCAGACGGTGACGTCGCCGGCGTCGGCGAAGCCGAGCGCCTCGGCGAGCGCCGCTCCGCGCACGCCGGTCAAGGCTGCCGAGCTCGCGCTCTCCGGCGTGGTGGCCGCACTCGAAACGTCCTACGCCGGAAGTAAGTCCACAACCTTCGGGACGGCGTCGACAGCCAGACCGGGGAGCGCGGACCCTGTCGCGGCTGACCTGACCCCGACCCCGACCGCGTCGGCGGCGGCCGTTATCGCGCCGCCACCCAATCTGACAGCAGTGGTCCAGCAGGTGGTGTACACCCCGCTACACATCGT
>JAEZKH010000457.1 GCA_023415515.1 Actinomycetes bacterium | reverse complement strand
GACTCGTTCGACGACATGCTGCTGCACGTCGACGGCTGGCTGTGCGAGATCAAGGACGTCCAGATCCGCGACGGACTGCACATTCTCGGCCATGCCCCCGCAGGGGAGGCCGAAGTCGACCTGGTGCTGGCCATCCTGCGGGCACGCCAGTTGTTCGGTGGCGATCAGACCGTGCCGGGCCTGCGCCAGGCCCTTGGGCTGGCCGAAGACGGCAGCGACGACCGCACAGCCGTCGACGACGCCGAAAGCCGCGCCCGCGCACTGCTTGTCGAGCTTCAGTGTGCTGGGTGGGATACCGACGTCGTGCACACCCTGACCGACGACTGGGACGTCGCGGCCATCCTGCGGTTCGCCGCGACCGAGGTGGGGCCCCGCCGCGCGGGCACCGCGGGGGAGATCGATGAGATCCTGCGCGCACTCGAGGGGCGCTTCATCGCCGCGGGGCCGTCGGGTTCCCCGCTGCGGGGTCTGGTCAACGTGCTGCCGACGGGGCGCAACTTCTACTCCGTGGACCCCAAAGCCGTCCCGTCGCGGCTTGCGTGGGAAACCGGAAGCGCGATGGCCGAATCGCTGCTGGCCCGCTACCGCGACGACAACGGTGACTGGCCCCGTTCGGTCGGGCTCTCGGTATGGGGCACGTCGGCGATGCGGACGTCGGGGGACGACATCGCCGAAGTCCTTGCGCTGCTCGGTGTCCGACCGGTATGGGACGACGCATCGCGACGTGTCGTCGACCTCGAGCCGATCCCGCTCGCCGAACTCGGCAGACCACGCATCGATGTCACCGTGCGCATCTCCGGCTTCTTCCGTGATGCCTTCCCACACGTGGTCACGATGCTCGACGACGCGGTCTCGCTCGTCGCCAACCTCGACGAGCCCCCCGAGGCGAACTATGTCCGCGCGCACGCCGACGCCGACATCGCCGAACACGGTGACCGGCGACGGGCCACCACAAGGGTTTTCGGGTCGAAACCGGGCACCTACGGCGCGGGGCTGCTGCAACTGATCGACAGCCGTAACTGGCGCGACGACGCCGACCTCGCCGAGGTGTACACGGCGTGGGGCGGCTTCGCGTACGGCCGCGACCTCGACGGCGCGCCCGCCGCCGACGACATGAACCGCCAGTATCGGCGAATCGCAGTGGCCGCCAAGAACACCGACACCCGCGAGCATGACATCGCCGACTCCGACGACTATTTCCAGTACCACGGCGGCATGGTGGCAACCGTGCGCGCGCTGACTGGAAAGGCGCCCGCCGCCTACATCGGCGACAACACCCGGCCGGATGCCGTGCGCACCCGCACCCTGTCCGAGGAGACCACCAGGGTGTTCCGCGCCCGGGTGGTCAATCCGCGGTGGATGACGGCGATGCGCAGACACGGTTACAAGGGCGCCTTCGAGATGGCAGCCACCGTCGACTACCTCTTCGGCTACGACGCCACCGCGCACGTGATGGCCGACTGGATGTATGAGCGGCTCACCCAGGCTTACGTGCTCGACGGCGAGAACCGCAAGTTCATGGCCGAATCCAACCCGTGGGCGCTGCACGGGATGGCCGAGCGCCTGCTCGAAGCCGCCGAACGCGGCATGTGGGCGCAACCGGATGCCGACACCCTCGACGGGTTGCGGCAGGTACTACTGGAAACCGAAGGCGACCTGGAGGGCTGATTACCGCTACGTTGGCAGTCGTGTCTGTCACCTTTGCCGACGTCGCCAAGAGCGAATACATCCTGCTGACCACGTTCACCAAGGACGGACGTCCGAAGCCGACCGCGATCTGGGCCGCGCCCCACGGGGACGGCCTGGTGGCGATCACCCAGGAGAAGTCGTGGAAGGTCAAGCGCATCCGCAACACGCCGCGGGTGACGATCGCCGCGTGTGACCGCAGCGGAAATCCCAAGGGCGACGCGGTCGAGGCGGTCGCCACGATTTTGGACAAGTCCGCCAACGGCGCCACCTACGACGCGATCGGCAGACGCTACGGCCTGATCGGTAAGGGCTTCTCGTTCTTCTCCAAGCTCAAGGGCGGAATGAAGACCAACGTTTCGATCGAACTCAAACCGGTCCACTGAAGGACCATGGCAGCGGCGGCGGCGACACGGTGCAAGCGCGATCGAAGTCACCGCGCCCGCCTAGGAACCACCGCGGGCCCCGAACCGTTGGCACACTATGGCGATGCGGTTGTTCCTGATCTACCTGGTCGTCGAACTGGCGGTCGTCGTGGCTCTCGTCTCCACGATCGGGTTCGGCTGGACCGTGCTGGCCCTGCTCGGCACATCGGTGGCAGGGTTCCTGCTCGCCGGATCCCAGGTCAAGCGCCACGTCCAGCGCCTGCGCGCGGGCCTGACGACACCGCAGGGTGCCGTCACCGACAGCGCGATGGTCGCCCTGGGCACCGTGTTGGTGTTCGTGCCGGGCGTGGTGACGACGATCGCGGGCCTGCTGCTGCTCACACCACCGACCCGCGCGCTCGCGCGGCCGGTGCTGGCGGCGGTGGTCGCACGCCGGATGCCGCTGATCACCGTTGCGAGCGCTGCGGCGGGCGCGCGCCCCGGGGCGGGGCGGGGCGAGTACATCGACGGTGAGGTGATCGATGTCGTCGATGTCGACGGTGTCACCGTCGAACGGCCGGCCCTGCCGCGCAAACCCGACTGAGTTGACCACGCTCCTGCGGGGCGGCCGGATTCACAGCCCGGCCATGCCGGACGCCACCGCGATGGCCGTCCGCGACCGGACCGTCGTCTGGCTCGGCAGCGACGACGTCGGCTCCGCGCAGTTCCCCGACGCCGACGTCACCGAACTCGACGGCGGTTTCGTCGCCCCCGCGTTCGTCGATAGCCACGTCCATCTCACGTCGACCGGGCTGATGCTCGCCGGTCTCGATCTGCGCGCCGCCACGTCGGTGCGACACTGCATGCGGCTTGTCGCCGAGTTCGCGCGGTGCAATCCGGACGGGCCCATCTGGGGCCACGGCTGGGACGAGTCGCGTTGGCCCGAGGCGACGCCCCCGAGCACCGACGACCTGGACGCCGTGATCGGGGGCCGACCCGCCTACCTCGCCCGTATCGACGTCCATTCGGCGGTGGCGTCGTCGACGCTGCGCAGGCACACGCCCGGTCTCGCGGCCGCGAAGGGGTTCGATCCGCAGCTGCCGTTGACCGCAGACGCCCACCATCTCGTCCGTGCGGCGGCCCGCGGCGAGCTGACCGCCGAGCAGCGCGGGTATGCCCGTGCCGCCGCGCTCGACTTCGCCGCCGCGAACGGAATCGTGGCCGTTCACGAGTGTGCAGGACCGGCCATCGGCGGTATCGACGACTGGCTGGAGCTGCGCGACATCCGGCACGGCGTCGAGGTCGTCGGCTATTGGGGCGAGGCCGTCACCGATCGCGAGGCGGCCGAGGAGCTGGTCGCCAGGACGGGCGCGCGCGGGCTGGCGGGCGACCTGTTCGTCGACGGCGCGCTCGGATCCCGGACGGCCTGGCTGCGCGAGCCGTACACCGACGCGGTGGACCGGTGCGGAAACGTCTACCTCGAACCTGATGCGATCGACACACACGTGCGCGCGTGCACGGAAGCGGGCGTCACCGCAGGCTTCCACGTGATCGGTGACGCGGCCGTCGGCGCGGTCGTCGATGCGCTGCAGCGGGTCGTCGACGCGCTGGGTCCGCAGGCGGTCGCGCGCTGCGGGCATCGCCTCGAGCACCTGGAGATGGTGACCGAGGAACAGGCGGCCCGGCTCGGCCAGTGGGGCGTGATCGCGAGCGTGCAGCCGAACTTCGACGCGCTGTGGGGCGGCGAAAACGGGATGTATGCGCAGCGTCTCGGATGGGACAGAGCCCGGATGCTCAATCCTCTGGCGCTGTTAGCATCCCAAGGCGTGCCACTCGCGTTCGGTTCCGATGCGCCGGTCACCAGCATGAATCCGTGGGAGACCGTGCGGTCGGCGGCACGGCACCGCAGTTCTGGGAGCGCGATCTCGATGCGCGCGGCGTTTTCTGCCGCCACCCGCGGAGCGTGGCGTGCTGGCGGGGTGCGAGACGGCGCGACCGGGACGCTCGTGCCAGGTGCGCCGGCATCGTATGCGGTGTGGGACGCCGGCGCGCTGGAGGTCAGCGCCCCCGACAACGCCGTGCAGCGCTGGTCGACCGACCCTCGTTCACGGGTTCCCGCCCTGCCCCGACTCGGCCCCGACGACCCGC
>JAEZKH010000440.1 GCA_023415515.1 Actinomycetes bacterium | reverse complement strand
GGCGTCACCGGCTTCTACATGACCCGGATGATGCTGATGACGTTCTTCGGCGAGAAGCGCTGGGACAAGGACGTCCACCCGCACGAGTCGCCGTCGGTGATGACCGTCCCGCTGATCGTGCTGGCCGCGCTGTCGGTCCTCGGCGGGTTCGTGCTCCTCAACGACTGGATCGTCGACTTCCTCTCACCGGTCACCGGCGTCGCCGAGCACCACGATCCGCCGCTCCCGGTGCTCGCGATCAGCGCGATCGCCGTGGCGGTGGTCGCCGTCGGTGTCGGCCTGGCCTGGCTGATGTTCGGCAAGCGCGAGATCCCGCGCGAGGCCCCGCAGGACGTCTCCTTCGTCACCCGCGCCGGTCGCGAAGAGGTCTACGGCAACCAGATCAACGACGTGCTGGTCGTCAACCCGGGCCGCCACGCGGTCGCCGGCTCGCTGGTCTTCGACCGCAAGGTCGTCGACGGCGTCTTCACCGGCGGGTCGATCGCGGTCGGCCTGATCGGTGACATCACCCGTCGGATGCAGACCGGCTACGTCCGCTCCTATGCCCTGTCCCTGCTCGCCGGTGCGCTCATCGTCACCCTGGCCCTTCTGGCGGTGAACCTGACATGAACGACTTCCCCTGGCTGACGGTCCTCTGGGCCGTCCCCCTGGTGGGGGCGGTGCTGGTGGCCCTCTTGCCCAAGGCACCAGGCTCCGTGCTGCCCAAGCAGGTGGCACTCGGCGTCTCGCTGCTGACGCTCGCGATCGGCATCGCGATCGCGGTGCAGTACAACGTCGGCGACGGCATGCAGCTCACCGAGACGCACACCTGGATCGAGGCGTTCGGCGTGCACTACGCGCTCGGCGTCGACGGGCTGGGCCTGCTGCTGATCCTGCTGACGGTCTTCCTCGTCCCGATCGTGTTCGTCGCGTCGTGGCACGAGGCCGACGACCGCGGCCCGGCCGCGTTCTTCGCCTGGGCGCTCGCGCTCGAGTCGCTCGCGCTGATCGTGTTCGCCGCGACCGACGTGTTCTTGTTCTACGTCGTGTTCGAGGCGACCCTGATCCCGGCGTACTTCCTCATCGGCCGCTTCGGCCGCGAGGGCCGCGGCTTCGCCGCCTTGAAGTTCTTGATGTTCCAGCTCGCCGGCGGCCTGGTGCTGCTGGCTGCGGTCATCGGCCTGTACGTCGTCTCCGCGGACGCGGGCTCGCCGTCGTACCTGCTCTCGGACCTGCAGAACCTCGAGATGAGCCAGACGTGGGAGCGCTGGCTGTTCGTCGGCTTCATGATCGCGTTCGCGGTCAAGGCGCCGCTGTTCCCGCTGCACACCTGGCTGGCCGACACCA
This sequence comes from Actinomycetes bacterium, assembly GCA_023415515.1. Classification (GTDB taxonomy): domain Bacteria; phylum Actinomycetota; class Actinomycetes; order Mycobacteriales; family Mycobacteriaceae; genus Mycobacterium. Next base: position 1,203 of record JAEZKH010000440.1, on the reverse strand, counting down.
CCGAGAAGTCCACGCCCGGAACGTCGGTGCTGCTGGTCTGCGTGCTCGACAAGATCGGCACGTTCGGCATGCTGCGCTTCTGCCTCGGGCTGTTCCCGGAGGCCTCGCAGTGGGCGACGCCGGTCGTGGTCACGCTCGCGCTGATCTCGATCGTCTACGGCGCGTTCCTCGCGATCGGGCAGGACGACATCCTGCGACTGATCGGCCTGACGTCGCTGAGCCACTTCGGCTTCATCACGCTCGGCATCTTCGCGTTCTCGACCCAGGGCGGCTCCGGCTCGATCCTCTACATGGTCAACCACGGTGTCGGCACCGCCGCGCTGTTCCTGATCGCGGGCTACCTGATCAAGCGCAAGGGCACCTCGCTGATCAGCGAGATCACCGGTGTCGAGAACCGCGCGCCGATCCTGGCCGGACTGTTCCTCGTCGCCGGCCTGGCCACGCTCGGCCTGCCCGGCCTGAGCCAGTTCGTCTCCGAGATCCTGGTGCTGATCGCCGCGTTCGACTACCACTGGTGGGTCGGCGCGATCGCGGTCACCGGCATCGTGCTCGCCGCGATCTACGTGCTCTGGCTCTACCAGCGCACGATGACCGGGCCGCCCGTGCCGGGTGACGAGGGGATCAAGGACCTCAACCGGCGCGAGCTGGCTGCCGTCGTACCCCTGATGCTGGCGCTGGTGTTCTTCGGCTTCTACCCGATGCCGCTGCTCGACGCCGCGAACCCCACCATCGAGAACCTGCTCGAGCACGTCGGTGTCATCGACGACGAGCCCCAGGTTCCGGTTGCTGACCACGCCGAGGAGGGCGACCACTGATGAACTTCATCAAGCCCACCATCGAGTACGGCGAGATCCTGCCGCTGCTCGTGGTCTTCGGGGTGGCCTGCCTCGGTGTGGTCATCGAGGCCTTCGTGCCCCGTAGCCGCCGGTTCCTCCTGCAGACCGTGCTCGCCGGGCTCGGTCTGGTCGGCGCGCTGGTCGCCACCATCGTGATCGCCAGCAACCTCGAGATCCTCGGCGACGACCAGGCCCGCGGCCTGCTCGCGCTGGAGGGCACGCTCAGCATCGACGGCCCGACGGTCTTCTTGTGGGGCATCATCCTGGTCTTCGCACTCGGCGGCGTGCTGCTGTTCGCCGAGCGCCGGCTCGAGGGCGGCGTCTCGGCGTTCGCCGGCCAGGCGGCGGCGCTGCCCGGCACCGAGGC
>JAEZKH010000439.1 GCA_023415515.1 Actinomycetes bacterium | reverse complement strand
GTGCCCGCCGCACCCGTGCCGGTGCCCGCGGCGCCAGTGGTTCCTCCGGTGCTTTCGCCGCCGATCTACAACCCGCCGGCCTATTACCCGCCGCGGCCGCCGGTTTACATCGCGCCGAAGCCGCCCGCATGGGTCCCGCCGTGGCGTGAACAGCCGCAGCGCCCGCCGTGGCAGGACCCCGAGCCGCCCCAGCAGTCGCCGCAGTACCCGCAGTATCCCGACTCGGGCTCCGGCGGGTACCCCGGCTCGGGCTCCGGTGGCTACCCGGGCTCGGGCCCGGGCGGTTACCCCGGGTCCGGTTCGGGCGGTTATCCCGGCTCGGGCTCCGGGCGCGGTGACTACGGTGACGGCGGCTCGAGCTCGCGGGGCGGCGGCGGGCCGAGCATCTGTGTGTTCGGGATCTGCACCGGCGGCCACTAGCCGGTCACCTGCCGTTGGTCTGCCGCTTGGTGTCGCGTAGCGGTCAGCTCATCGCGGCCGCCTATACCGGCAGCTATGCGATGCACCGTCTTTGGCACCGGCTACCTCGGCGCCACCCATGCCGCAGGGATGGCAGAACTCGGCCACGACGTCCTCGGCGTGGACATCGATCCGGGCAAGGTCGCCAAGCTCGCAGGCGGTGACATCCCGTTCTACGAGCCAGGCCTGCGAAAGATGTTGCGCGACAACCTCGCCGCAGGTCGACTGCGTTTCACGACCGACTATGACGCGGCCGCCGAGTTCGCCGACGTGCACTTCCTCGGCGTCGGAACCCCGCAGAAGAAGGGCGAGTACGGCGCCGATCTACGGCACGTGCACGCCGTCATCGACACGCTGGTGCCGAAGCTGCGGCGCTCGGCGGTGATCGTCGGGAAGTCGACCGTGCCGGTCGGCACCGCAGCCGAACTCGGCACGCGCGCCCGGGGTGTGGCGGTCGACGACATCGACGTCGAGATCGCCTGGAACCCGGAGTTTCTCCGCGAGGGCTTCGCCGTGCACGACACCCTTCACCCCGACCGGATCGTGCTCGGTGTGCAGCCGGAGTCGGCGTCCGCCGAAGCGGCGATTCGCGAGCTGTATGCGCCTCTGCTCAACGAAGGGGTCCCGTTTCTGCTGACGGATCTGCAGACCGCCGAGTTGGTGAAAGTCTCCGCCAATGCCTTCCTCGCGACGAAGATCTCGTTCATCAACGCGATCTCCGAGGTGTGCGAGGCCGTCGACGCCGATGTCACCGTTCTCGCCGACGCGCTCGGGTATGACCCGCGCATCGGTCGGCGCTTTCTCAACGCGGGCCTGGGCTTCGGCGGCGGATGCCTGCCCAAGGACATCCGTGCGTTCATGGCGCGTGCGGGTGAACTCGGCGCCAACCATGCGCTGACGTTCCTGCGCGAGGTGGACAGCATCAACATGCGCCGCCGCGCCAAGATGGTCGAGTTGGCGACCAAGGCGTGCGGATCGCTGCTCGGCGCCAACGTCGCGGTGCTGGGCGCCGCCTTCAAACCCGAATCCGACGATGTGCGGGATTCGCCCGCGCTGAACGTCGCCGGCCTGCTGCAGCTCAACGGGGCGACCGTCAACGTCTACGACCCGAAGGCGATGGAGAACAGCAGGCGGCTCTTCCCGACCCTGAACTATTCGACGTCGGTGGTGGAGGCCTGCGAGCGGGCCGACGCCGTGCTGGTGCTCACCGAGTGGCGCGAGTTCGTCGACCTCGACCCCGACCAGCTGGCCGATACCGTGCGCGCCAAAGTCGTTGTGGACGGCCGTAATTGCCTGGACATCGACAAATGGGCCGATGCGGGCTGGCGTGTCTACGCGCTCGGCAGGAGCGGCGCTGTTTGACGCTTGTACAACAAGGTGGGCGGTCGTAAGCTCGGGCGGTATGAGGCAACGAATCCGATGGGTGGCGTTGCACGGCGTCGTGCGGGCCCTGTCCAAGCTGGGCCTCCGCAGCGGCGACCCGCAGGCCCGGCTCATCGCCGACCCGGCGGTCCGGGAGAACCCGGCGGCCTTCGCCGACGAGGTGCGTGGCCGCGGGCCGGTGATCCGCTGCCGTGCCGTGCTGATGACGGTCGACCACGGTGTCGCTCACGAGCTGCTGCGGTCGGACGATTTCAGCGTCACCGAGCAGGGGGGCAATCTGCCCAAACCCCTGCACTGGATCGCCCAGAAAACCGACCCGGGGTTGTTACATCCGCTGCGACCGCCGTCGCTGCTGTCGGTCGAACCGCCGGACCACACGAAGTACCGCAAGCTGGTGTCGTCGGTGTTCACCCCCAGAGCCGTTGCCACACTGCGGGAACGGGTGGAAGAGACCGCGACCGCATTGCTCGACGAGCTCGCCGACGACGGCGGAGTCGTCGACGTCGTCGAGCGCTACTGCTCGCAGCTTCCCGTCACGATCATCGGCGACATCCTCGGCGTACCCGACGAAGACCGTTCCCGCATCCTGCATTTCGGCGAGATGGGCGCGCCCAGCCTCGACATCGGAGTGTCGTGGCGGCAGTTCCAGCAGGTGCACGAGGGTGTCCTCGGCTTCAACAACTGGCTGGCGGGTCATCTGCGTGAGCTGCGGCGCCATCCCGGCGACGACTTGATGAGCCAGATCATCGAGGCTTCCGACGCCGGGCCGCAGCTGAGCTTCGTGGAGCTGCAGGCGCTCGCGGGCCTGGTGTTGGCTGCCGGCTTCGAAACCACGGTCAACCTGCTGGGCAACGGCATTCGCATGCTGCTCGATACCCCGGAGCACCTGGAAACCCTCGCGGCCAGACCGGACCTCTGGCCCAACACCGTCGAGGAGATCCTGCGGCTCGACTCACCGGTGCAGATGACCGCGCGCGTCGCTGTCAAGGACGTCGACCTGGCGGGCACCCGGGTGCGGCGCGGTGAAACGGTCGTCATCCACGTGGCGGGGGCCAACCGGGACCCGAAGATCTTCACCGACCCGCACCGCTTCGACATCGAACGCGACAACGCAGGCAGGCACCTGTCGTTCTCCGGTGGTAGGCACTTCTGCTTGGGCGCAGCGCTTGCCCGCGCCGAGGGCGAGGTCGGCCTGCGCACATTCTTCGAGCGCTTTCCCGAAGCCGGCCTGGCGGGCAGCGGCAGTCGCCGCGACACCAGGGTGCTGCGGGGCTGGTCGTCGCTTCCCGTCCGACTCGGCACCGCGCGTGCGATGAGTTCCCCGGCCTGAGCCGGTCGCAACACCCATGGCTATCGAACATGTCCTCGCAGTCGTCCCGGTATCCGACATCGACAGGTCCGCGCAGTGGTACGCGGCCCTGTTCGGACGACCGGCCGACAACAATCCGATGCCCTCGCTGGTGGAATGGCAGGTGCTTCGCGGCGCGTGGGTTCAGGTGTTCGCCGATCCCGACCGCGCGGGCAAAAGCCTGGTGAACTTCGCGGTCGACGACTTGGAAGACCACCTCGCCGAGATCGCGGGCCGAGGTATCGAAGCGGAATCGATCGTCGACGCGAATAGGGGTGTGCAGACGTGCGCGGTCACCGATCCCGACGGAAACACGATCCACCTCATCGGCGGTTTCCGGGTCGACTACTGAGCTAGGTTCATGAGGTGGACGTCCGTGCTGCCCTCATCACCGAAACCGCGGCCCTCGGTGACCTGCTTCGCGATGCCGACCTGACGACCCCGGTGCCGACCTGCCCGGGCTGGACGCTCAAACAGTTGTTCCGCCATGTCGGTCGCGGAAACCGTTGGGCGGCACAGATTGTCGCCGAGCGGCTGGACACCGAGCTCGACCCGCGCGAGGTGCGCGACGGCAAACCCCCGGAAGGGTGGGACGCCGCCGTCGACTGGCTCAACTCGAGCGCGCAGCTCCTCCTCGACTCCGTCGACGACGTCGGCGCCGACACCGAGGTCTGGACCTTCCTGGGACCACGCCCTGCGCAGTGGTGGGTCCGTCGCCGCCTGCACGAGGCGACAGTGCACCGCGCCGACGCAGCGATCGCGCTCGGCACCGAGTTCACGCTGGCTCCCGACGTGGCCGCCGACGGGATCGGCGAGTGGTTGGAGCGTGTCGCCGTCGAGGTGGACGCCCAGTCCAGCCCGCTCGATCCCGGTACGACGCTGCATCTGCACGCCACCGACGACGGGCTCGGGGACGCGGGCGAGTGGACGCTCGCGGGCACCGACGTCGGCATCACCGTCTCTCGCGAGCACGGCAAGGGCGACGCCGCGGTGCGCGGAGATGCGCAGAACCTGCTGCTCGCCGTCGTCCGCCGGCAGACCGCGGCGGAAGGCGGGCTGGAAATCTTCGGCGACACCGCCGTGTGGGACGGCTGGCTCGACCGCACCCCGTTCTGAGTGGCGTACGTTTCGAACATGACGACTTCGGAGATCGCCACCGTCCTCGCCTGGCATGACGCACTGAACACCAAGGACTTCGACACACTCGCGCAGGTGTCCAGCGACGACATCGAGTTCGGCGATGCCAACGGCGCCGGCCAGGGTCATGCAGCGCTGCGCGAATGGGCGGCCTCGCTCGGCGTCACCGCCGCCGACCCCGGCCGGCTGTACGTCCGCGACGGCGTGGTCGTCGCCGAGGAACAGGACGGCGCCGCGGTCGCCTTCCGGGTGGTCCACGACCACGTGACCTCGGTCTTCCGGCACGCCGACCTGGCATCGGCGCTGGCGGCCACGGAGCTGACCGAGGACGACCTCACGAGCTGACGGGTGCGGCGCGCGCTGCCCCAGGAGTGGCGAGGACGGCCGCGATGGCGGTGGTCAGCGGGACCGACAGGGCCAGGGCGATGCCGCCGACGGCCGAACGGGCTATCTCGATGGCGACGGTCTCACTGGTCAGCACGTCGCCGAGGGACCGGTTGGCCACGCTGAACAACAACAACAGCGGCAGCGCACTGCCTGCGTACGCCAGCACCAGCGTGTACACCGTGCTGGCGATGTGGTCGCGGCCCACCCGCATGGCGCCGACGAAGACGCCGCGCCGCGTGCTGGAGTCGCCGAGCTGGGCCAGCTCGAACACCGTCGAGGCCTGCGTGATCGTGACGTCGTTGAGCACACCCAGCGAGCCGACGATGAAGCCCGCGAGCAGCAGGCCGGTGATCGACACGTTGCCCAGATAGGTCGCGACGGCGTTCGTCTCTTCTTCGGACAAGCCGGTGATATGCGCCAGTTCTATTGCCGCCCAAGATAATCCGGTGGCAAGCAGCAGCGACGTCAACGTGCCGAGCAGTGCGGCGCTGGTGCGCAGGCTCACCCCGTGCGCGAGGTAGATCACGATATAGAGGATCGCCGCCGACGCGACAAGGGCGACGGGAATGGCGGCGCTGCCGTCGCGCAGCGCAGGCAGCATGAACACCACCAGCACCACGAACGCGACGAGAATGCCGATCAGCGCGCGGAATCCGCGCCACCCGGCTACCGCGGTGATCACCACCGCGAACAGAACCGCGATCGCGATCAGCGGCCATGTCCGCTCGTAGTCGTAGAAGGAGTAGGTGGTCTGTCCCGTCGGGTCCACCTGGCGGGTTATCCGGATGTGCTCACCGACGGCGAGCTGCGGCTGCCCCGCGCCGAAGCTGAACTCGAGCAGCGTTTTGGCGCCGCTGTTCGGGCCGGAGTCGATCGCGACGAGCGCCTGGACGCAGGGCGTGTCCTCGCTCGGTGCGGGTTTGGGCGCGGTCGTCAGCACCGCGCCCGCCGACCGGTCGCCGCACTCCGCGGCCCTCGTCGATATCACGTGACCGGCCTCGGGGGTGGCGG
>JAEZKH010000272.1 GCA_023415515.1 Actinomycetes bacterium | reverse complement strand
CCCCCGACGACGTAGACGACGGCGTTCTTGGCCGGCGTGTCCTCGCCGCGGGCGGCGGCGGGGCAGTCCGCCTCGCCGCACACGCAGCCGAAGGCGGTGTGGGTGACCGCTGCGGTCAAGGCGCACGCGCGGCGTTGGTCGACGCTGCGGGGGTCGGCGTCGCAGACGCTGTGGGCCAATGCCTGCACCGCCTCTTCGATCAGCGCGGCGTCGGGGGAGTTCAGCCGAGCCCAGATCGAGGTGGTGCCGGGCGGATCGGCGGGTGACCCGAATTGCACGGTCTCGCTGGCCGCTGACTCGCGTGACCGTCGCAGCGCGCCGGGGTCGTGTTCCTCGACCAGGGCGTCGATGGCGGCTTCGGTCTTCTTCGCCGACAGCGCGCCCCACCGGGTCACCCGCGCGGCCAGGGCGGCGTCCACGGCGGCCATCGCGTCGTCGTCGGCGATCAGGTAAGTGCGCCACACGATGGTGCGCACCAGCAGATCACTGACCAGTCCCTGTTCGAACAACGCGGCCACCTTCGGCAACCTGTCGCGTAGCGCCACGCCGCGATGCGTTTGGTGCAGCGCCATGCCCTGGCTGACGTGCAGAGCCGCTGCGAGTTCTGCGGCCACTGCGGCTTCAGGATCGACCCACCACAACTCCCGATCCCCGGCGGACAGGCCGGTACGGCGGGCGAAGATCTCGGCCATCACCGCCAGCTTGCGCGCCGCGGCCGCGTTCTCCGCGCGCACCCACCCACCGGCGGCGTCGATCACCTCGGCGTCGCTCAGCGACTCGAGATCGGCGATCTCGGGCAACGATCCATCGAACATGTTTTCGAACCTACGCGGCCCAGGCGACGGTCGACAGCTCAAACCACCAGCTCAAGGCCAACCTGTGGATGAAGTCGCAACTGTGGATAACTTACGACGGGCTGCTAGCTGATCACCTCGCCAGCCCGGTTGCCCGTAGGACATCGAGAAGAGCCTCGACGGCGGCGCCGAATGCGTGCTCCGGCGGCGCGGCGAAGCCCACGATGATGCCGTCGGGATTCGGCACCTCGGGGCCGGCGAGCGGATGCCGCATGATCGACAGCCCCTGCAGCGCGATTCCGGCCTGCCCCGCCCGCCGCACCACGGCGTGCTCGGTGTCGTCGGGCAGCGTCAGAACGAGGTTCACCCCCGCAGACAGGCCGCTGATGCCCACGTCGAATCGCGACAGCGCCTCGACGAGCGAGTCGCGCCTCCTCCGGTAACGCATTCGCATGCGTCGGATGTGCTTGTCGTAGTTGCCGCAGCCGATGAAGTCGGCCATCGTCAGTTGCGACACCGAGTCGACGTAGTACTGGTATCCCCCTCCTGCGGCCATGACTGCGTCAATCAGGTTGTCCGGCACGACCATCCAGCCCAGCCGCAACGCCTGTGACAGGCTCTTGCTCGCCGAGCCCAGGTAGACGACGCGGTCCGGGCAGAGCGCCTGCAGCGCGCCGATCGGTTGGCGGTCGTACCGGAATTCGCCGTCGTAGTCGTCGTCGAAGACGTATCCGCCGGTGCGTTTCGCCCACTCGACGACGGCGGTTCGGCGCGCCGGGTGCAGCGGCATCCCGAACGGGCTGTGATGTGCGGGCGTCAACAGCACCGCGGGCGTTTCCACCCGGTCGAGTTCGGAAACGACAGCGCCTGAATCGTCGACACCGATCGGCACCGTCGGCACGTCCAGCGCGGAGAGCGCGTCGCGAAAGACGAACAGCCCGTAGGCCTCCACGGCGATCGGGCCCTTCCCGCCGAACACTCGACCGAGCAACTCGACAGCGTGCCGAACACCGGCACACACGACGATCGAATCCGCCGAGGTCCGCACCCCGCGGGCCCGAGTCAGGTACCCGGCGAGCGCATCCCGCAGCTCCGGCCTGCCGCGGGCGTCGCTCATCCGCAACGCCTCGGTCGGCGCGCCGGACAGTGCCCTGCGGGTCGAGGCCAGCCACTGGGTGCGCGGGAACTCCGACACATCGGGCGATCCCGGCATCAGGTTGTGGACGGGCGTCGGAGCCGTGCCCCTCTGTCGTGGTGTGGCCTGCGCGCCGCCCGCGTTGAGCACCCAGGTGCCCGCGCCCTGCCGCGACGCCAGCCAGCCTTCGTTGACCAGCTCGGCGTAGGCCTCGGCCACCGTGTTGCGGGCCAATCCCAGGTCGGTGGCCAGGGTCCGGGACGGCGGGAGCATCGAGCCCGGTGCCAGGCGACCCGACCGCACCGCATCGCGCAGCGCCGTGAGCAGCAGATCGCGGGAACCCCGCGCGCCGGGTTTGACCGCCTTGCGCAGATCGAGATGCAGGTCCCGACTGCCCGAATTGGCCCACGAAGTCACTGTCTGATTGAACCACTTCGATGGGTCTATCCGCAGTAGCGTCGAAGGCATGACCACGACGATCGAAACCCAACTCCACTCCGACCACCGCATCAAGATCTACAAGGAGTCGCCCGAACTGCTCGACGCCATGATGGCCCTGAGCGCGGCCGCGGCCAAGGACGTCGAACCCGAACTCGGCGAGCTGATCAAGATCCGGGCGAGCCAGCTCAACCACTGCGGCTTCTGCCTCAACATGCATCTCGTCGATGCCCGCAAGCACGGCGTCAGCGAGCAGAAACTGGATGTCCTCGCCGCATGGGAAGAAGCGGGTGACCTCTTCAGCGAGCGCGAGCGCGCAGCGCTGGCACTGACCGAGGCGATCACCGAGATCACCGACGGTGTGCCCGACGACGTGTACCTCCGCGCGGCCGCGGTGTTCGACGACCGCGAACTCGCCCAGGTCATCGCGATGGCGGTCACCATCAACGCGTGGAACCGCATCAACGTGACAGTGCGCACCGCAGTGCCGCGGCGCTGATACTGCAAGGGTGCAGACCCGATCCGGTGCCGAGATCATCGTCAACGGCGACGTCGTCGAGAAACTGCACCGGCCAGGCACCGATCCGAGGGCACTGAGGACCCGACTCCGTATCGCCGCGGAGTCGGGTTCTTTTCTTTCGCCTCTCGAAACCTCGCCGCGGCGGCACGGCCAGCGCTGGAGCAGTAGGTGGCCGCGCGTGGAAACCGTTGCGCCGCTAGCAGAAAACCTCCCCTGGGCCGATGCGGGAGGACTGCTGGCACGGTTGCACAGGGAATCCGTACCGACAAGGGCGCCTGCGCACGGGTGGCCGCAGCGGCTGAGGCGTGCCGTCGACGCGGCGCGCACCAACGCGATCGTGCGCCGTGCGGCCGCCGCGCTGCCGCAGCAGGCTTGGCGGGTTGGCTCACCGGACCGGCCGTCGACCCTCGTGCACGGTGACTGGCACCTCGGCCAGCTGGGCAGGAGGCCCCACCAGCCGTGGGTGCTGATCGATGTCGACGACCTCGGTGTCGGAGACCCGGCGTGGGACCTCGCCCGGCCCGCGGGGTTCTGGGCCGCCGGGTTGATCCCTGACGACGACTGGCGGCTCTTTCTCCGGGCATATCGCGACGCGGACGGACCGGCGCTGCCGTCAGGCAACCCGTGGCCGGTGCTCGAACCGTTCGCGCGGGCGGCCGTCGTCCAGGCCGCCGCACATCATCCCGACGACGAGATGCTCATCGCGGCGTGCGAACGGATGCGCTAGCTGGAGAAGAAGAGCCTGCCGAAGCCCTGCTTGCGATAGTGCTTGTTGCCGCGATGGCCCCAGCCGGGTCCGTGGTCATAGTTGTAGCTGTAACCAGGCTGCGGTGGGGGCGGCGGCGCCGACTGCACGAACCGGTTCTCCATCTGGGTCAGCGCCTCCAACTCGCCGAAGTCCAGGAAGATCCCCCGGCAGGTGTCGCACTGCTCGAGGTGGACGCCGTTGCGCTCATAGGTCTTCATCACCCCTGCGCACTTCGGGCACCGCAGCGTGTTGGCGCCACTGGCGGGTGGTGGGGACGGCGGGGGTTCGTACGGTGGGATGCTCATGGTGCATCAACGTGCGACAGCTCTGTGAAGTGCCTGTGAGCGGTTAAACCCAGTACGGCACGCGAGCCCGGTACTGCCGCATCGCCAGCGCCGCGAAGAGCCATCCGACGATCGTGAGCACCAGCACCACCACCCAGTGCCGCAATTCCTGCTCCGCGCCGAGCAGCGGCGCCCGCACGATGTCGAGGTAGTGCAGCAGCGGGTTGATCTCGACGATCTTGGCCCACCGCCCCGCACCCTGGTGTTCCAGCGTCGCCTCGTTCCAGATGATCGGCGTCATGAAGAACAACAACTGCACGAGGCTGAACAGCAGCGGGCTGATGTCACGGTAGCGGGTGGACAGGATCCCGAAGCACAGGGAAACCCACACGCAGTTCAACACGATCAGGGCAAGCGCGGGTATCACCGCGAGATCCGCCCAGCTCCACGGCTTCGGGAAGATGATCGCTATCACCACGAAGATCACGATGTTGTGCGCGAACAGGATGATCTGCCGCCAGACCAGGCGGTAGACGTGCACCGAGAGCGGTGTCGGCAACTGCTTGATCAATCCTTCGTTTGCGACGAACACGTCGGCGCCCTCGAGTATCGAGGCGTTGATCAGATTCCAGATGATCAGGCCGAGCGTGACGTAGGGAAGGTGCTCGGACAGTTCGAGTTTGAACAGCTTGGAGTACAGTCCGCCCATCGCGATCGCCGTCACCCCGGTGGCGATGGTGATCCAGAAGGGGCCAAGCACAGAACGTCGGTAGCGCTGTTTGATGTCCTGCCAACCCAGGTGCAGCCACAGCTCGCGCCGCGCGAAGCCGTCGATGAGGTCGCGCCGGGCGCGCGACATCGTCCTGGACTGTGCGGCCGCGTCAGTGAATGTCATGAAATTCTTTCGAACCTCTCACGTCTGCCCTGCTTGCGCAGACGGACCCATTCGGCGAAACCGCGCGGGTCGCGTCGCGACACCAGGAAGTACCAGCCGAACCTCAGCCACTCCTGCGGTAGCAGCTTGCGCAGGCCCGGCTGCGACATCAGATAACCCCGGTTGCGGTAGGTGTAGAACCGTTTCGTCGCGTTGTCGGGATACTGCGTGTGCATCCGCCCGCCGAGGATCGGCTTGAACTCGTCGGTGCCGCAGGGGTGCAGATAGATCGCGTTCAAGCATGTTCCGAACGGCAGCCCGGACCGGACCAGCCGCCGGTGCAGTTCGACCTCGTCGCCGCGAACGAACAACCGGAGGTCTGGGACACCGACCGCTTCCACCGTCGACGCGCGGAACAGCGCACCGTTGAACAGCGAGGCGATACCGGGCAGCAAGTCCCCTGAGCCGTCGGTGCGCAGTTCGCTCACCAGCCGGCGCCACACCAACCCGCGCCGGAGCGGGAAGGCCAATCGGTCGGGATCGTCGAGGTCGCACACCATCGGCGACACTTCGGCGAGCGCGTGCTTCTCGGCGCACGCCAGCAGCGCTGCCAGCACGTCGCGGTCCTGCGGGCGGCCGTCGTCGTCGGCGAGCCAGATCCAGTCTGCGCCCGCAGCGAGGGCATGCAGCATGCCCAGCGCGAAACCGCCTGCGCCGCCGAGGTTTCGGCGTGAGCCGAGGTACGTCGTGGGAACGGGCTGTCCCGCGACAAGCTCCCGCACCCGGTCGTCGTTGTCGTTGTCGACGACGACGACGTGGTCGAGCGTGCGACTCTGGGTCGTCAGCGCATCGAGCGACTTCGTCAGCTCGTCGGGCCGTCGATGCGTGACAAGTACGGCGTAGACCGCGTCAGTCATCGGCGGGCGTTCTCTTCCAGGACTTCACGCACATGCCGCGCGGCGTCCTCGCCCTCGTAGGCGCGCACGACTTCCTCGATGCCGCCGGTCATCTTGACGGTACCGTGGTCGATCCACATGGCGGTCTTGCACAGCCGGGCCAGGAACTCGTTGGAGTGGCTGGCGAAAACGAGGATGCCGGACCGTTCGACGAGGCTCTGCAGCCGTGTCTGCGCCTTCTTGAGGAATTCGGCGTCGACCGCTCCGATACCTTCGTCGAGCAGAAGGATCTCGGGATCGATGCTGGTGACCACACCCATCGCCAGCCGCACCCGCATACCGGTCGAATAGGTCCGCAATGGCATCGACAGGTAATCGCCGAGCTCGGTGAACTCAGCGATCTCATCGACCTTGGCCAGCATCTGCTTTCGGGTCTGGCCGAGGAACAGGCCGCGGATGATGATGTTCTCGTATCCGGAGATCTCCGGGTCCATGCCGACGCCGAGATCGAAGACGGGGGCGACGCGGCCGCGGACCCGGGCACTGCCGCGGGTCGGTTCGTAGATGCCCGACAGCAGCCGCAGCAGCGTCG
>JAEZKH010000268.1 GCA_023415515.1 Actinomycetes bacterium | reverse complement strand
GACGACAACGGCGAAGCCGACCGCGGCCGCGACGACCGCGGCGATGCCCGTCACCAGTGCGATCATGCGCGGCCGGATCGGCGACGCGGAGTGTGTCGGCGCAGGTGCCGCGCGCAGCGCCGCGGCGATCCGGGCGGTGACGGCCGCGGGCACCTCGGGGGCGGAGTCGGCGTCGAGACCGCCGAGCGCCTGACGGACCCGATCGTCGGGACGTTCGGTGTCCTCTCCCCGCATTCCTCAATAGTGACTCACGCCGTCGCGCCGTGCGGATCGGGCACGGCCGTCCGCCGGTCGAGATAGCCGAGGGCTTCGGCGAGCTTTGCGCGGGCCCGCGAACAGCGGCTCTTCACGGTGCCCTCCGCGACACCGAGCATCCGCGCCGTTTCGGCGACCGAGTAGCCCTGCATGTCGACGGCGACCACCGCGGCGCGCTGCTCGACGGGCAGCCGCATCAAGGCCCGCTCGACCATGATCGCGGTATCGATGCGCGGAGTGTGGTCACCGGCAGTGTGCGCGTCGTCCACCAACTCGACGCTGAGATGAGATCTGTTGCGCCGCAACCGGTCCAGGCAGGCATTGACAACGATGCGGTACAACCAGCTGCTCACTGCGGAATCGCGGCGGAACGTCGCCGCGGTGCGGTGGGCCGACAGCAGCGCGTCCTGCAGCGCGTCGGCGGCATCGTCGGGATCGCGGCTGGTCATCATCGCCAACCGGTACAGCTGGCGGTGGTGGCGGTAGAAGAGTTCTTCGAAGGCATACCGGTCACCTGCGACGTGCGCGGCGAGAAGTTCGGCGTCGCTGCGTTGCGTGTCGGCGATGCGCTCGAAGCTGCTCACAGGCGAACCCTAAGCACCACCGGACGCGCGCTCGTGCACCAGTTTCGGGCGCCGCCGATGACGTGGCGGTTCGCAACGACCCGGCTGGGGATAACCACACCGGCGGCCCGCTGCGCGTTGTGATCGAACCGGGCATCGACGGGGCGCAGCGACCCGCTAGGACGCCGCCTTCACGGTGATCTCGGCGATGTCGGAGCGGCTCTCGCCGTTCACCTGACCCAGCGTCGAGACCCAAACGAGCACATTGGATGTCGGAGCGGCGCTGGGAACCTTGATGGTGTTGGAGCCCGGCTTGAGCGGGGTGGCCGGTGCCAGCACCGTGGTGTCGGCCAGCGACGACGGGGTCGGTGTCTGCGCCGACCGGATCTCGACCGACGTGCCCGTGCTGTTCAAGTCGACGGTGACCGCGCCGATCACCGTCGGCTGCGGCAACTGCAGCATCAACCCGACACCGTTCTTGAAGTTGGGGAACGGCACAGGGTCGCTGTAGGTGTCGATCGGCCACACCGTGGCGGCGTTGCCGTCGATCGCCAGCGGCGCCTGATCCGGCGCGTCGGCCTCGCCCTCCGGAGAGAACACCGTCGCCTTGGTCGGCTTGACCGTCGCGCCTGCCGAGCCACCGCCGCCGTCCTCGGCGGACGTCGTCGGCGCGTTGAGCCCGAGTTCGTCCTGCGAGAAGCCCCCGACGTCGCCGAAGATGCCCTTGAGCACCGATGCCAGCACGAGCAGCGCAACGACGACGACCGCAGCGGCCACGCTGAGGCCGATGATGAGGCCCTTGCGCCTGCGGCGGGCTGCCTCCGGATCGACGGGGCCGGACGGGGCGACCGGGGCGGGTCCGGCGGGCGCCGCGCCAGGCCCGTCGACGGGATTGATCAGGTCGGTGCGGTCGGCGACCGCGGTGGCCTGCTGCAGGAGGTTCAGCAGCGTCGGAGCGGTCCGGATGCCGCCGCCGGCCTGCACCGACCTCGCGGCCGCCGCCGAGATCTGGAACGGGATGTCGCGGTCGACAGAGCGCGGCTCGACGGGTTGGCCCGCGGCGTCGACGTCGGCGGGCTGGAGCCCGCTGCGGACACCGGACTCCGGCAGTGGCCAGCGATTGATCAGCAGCGCATACAGCGCCGCACCGATACCGCGGATGTCGTCTTCCGGCGTGGCGTCGGGCATTGTGGCGGGGAACGCCAACGCCACGTCACCCTCGATGCTGACCCGAACGCGGCTGGGATGGTCGATCGACATCGCCACCCCGGCCCGATGCGCCTGCTCGGCCGCCGAGGCGAGCGTCTGCATGGCGCGCGCGCCGCCGATCGCCGACGGCGCCGTCTGGGCGACCTCCTGCAGGGAGCCGCCGCGGATCCACTCGCTGACGATCAGCCCGCCCGATCCGGTGTTGGTGACGTCGAGAATGCGGGCGATGCCGGGGCTCTCGATGCGGCTCAGTCTCAGCGTGCGGTCCAGGATCTCCCGCAACTCCTCGTCGGACAGCGACGCGTCGGGGTCGACGAACGTCAGCGCGACCTGGCGGTCCAGAGCGGTGTCCAGGGCCTGCCAGAACTGCAGGTGGGGCGGCCCGCCGTGGAAGACGAGCAGGCGGTAGCGGCCGCCGCCGATGCTCGCGCCGGGAATGAGGTGGACGTCCTCGTCGGAGGTGGCCGCCTCGATCGGCGGCTCCCGCGGGATGTCGAACGGGAGCCCTTCCCGCGTCGGGTCGCCGCCGTAATCGGACGGCGGCCTGCCTGATGACGGCGGCGACACGGTGCTGACCGGCGTGGCCGCGGGCTCGGCTGCGGGGGAGTCGGCGCCTGCTGCGACGTCGGACGGCCCTGATGGGTCGCCGGGCACGTCGGGCTGGAAATCGTCGGCGGTCGGGCGGGGGATCTTGGTGGTCGCGCCGTTGTCAGGCAGCGACGCGGAGTCGCCTGCGGATTCGTCGGCCACCGCTGGTCCTTTCCGCCTCCCCGCTCCGGCAACGTGGGCCGGAGGCCCGTGCCAAGCGGCCGGCGGGCTGTGACGACCGCGCGACGCGAGCGAATTCCTGTGATCAGCGTACGTGAGCGGGGCCTCCGGGCGTGGTGGGACGGACGGCGGGATCGGTTGCCCGGCTACTGTCGGCGTCCTGCCGAGGCGGCGCCGGACCGCGGCGACAGCCGCCTGGGCATCGGGCACCTTCGCCGCCACCATGACCGCGCCGATGATCGGGAGCATGATCAACCCGAGCACCAGCAACCGAAGCATCGACCCGGCACCGCCCCCGTTCTCGGTCAGCGATTCCAGGCCGAGCAGCTGATCGACGACGTGGGCGAGCAGCCCGGCAATCATCGACGCGGCGGTCGCGACCAGCACGGTGCGCACCACCTCGAGGTCGATGAGGCGACCGCCGGGCGGACTCAGGTTGGCGCGCAACAGGATATAACCGACGATGGCACCGGCCAGGAAACCGACACCGTTGGCCAGCCCGAGGTATCCGGCGACCAGTTCGTGATCGTCGGTGAGATGCGGGGCGGCCAGCGAGGCGGCGATCTTCACCGTCGTGATGACGATGATCACGATGATCGGGGTCCACGGCTGCTCCCTGGCGTAGAAGACCCGCAGCTGCAGTAGCACCAGCGCGTACGGGATCAGCGTGAACGCCGACAGCGTGATCGACATGCCGAGATAGCCGGCGTCGACCTCGCCGAAGTTCCCGTACGCGAACAGCGCGCTGCCGATCGCCGGACCCCCGACGGTCATGAACGCGACGATCGGAATCAAGGTCACCATGGTCAACCGGGTGGCCAGCGACAGGTCGCCGAGGACCGCCCTGATGTCGTTGGCGGCCGCGTTGCGGCTCAGCCTCGGCATCACGACCGTCAGCACCGTCACGCCGATCATGCCGAAGGGCAGCATCAGCACCAGCCACGTGTAGTTGTAGATGGCGGGTCCCGAGGCCGCCGCCTCGCTGGCGATCTGGTTGCCGACGACCAGCCCGATCTGACTGATCAGCACGTAGAGCACCATCGCCGCCGCCATCCCGCCGAATCGGCGGAGCCGGTCGTCGAGGCCCCACAGCGGCCGCAGGCTGATCCGCTCCTTGCGGATGGCGACGAGTAGCACCGCGGTCTGGGCGAACACGCCGAGGGTGGTGCCGATACCCAGCACCAGCAGCTTGGCATTGCCCATCTCGACGGGGTCTATCGAAAGTTCGCCTGGAACAACGAGATAGAGCACCAGAGTGGCAATCGCCACCACGTTGTTGACCACCGGAGCCCAGGCTGGCGGACCGAATACGTTGCGGGTGTTGAGGATTGCCATGAACACCGATGACAGGCCGTAGAAGATGACCTGTGGCAGCAGCAGATATGCGAACGCCGTTGTCAGCGCTTCGTTGACCTTGGGGTCACCGCCGAGCATCAACCGAACCAGAAGGGGCGCCGCGATCACCGACGCCACCGTCGCGATCAGCAGCAGCGCGGTGGCCAATGTGACGAGCCTGCGGACGAACGCGGTGCCACCGTCGGGGTCGTCGCGTTCGGCGCGCGCCAGCACCGGAACGAAGATCGCGGTGAACGTCGCCTCGAGCACGAGCGCGGCGACGAGGTTGGGCAGCTGGTTGGCGACCGAGAAGGCGCTGGACAGGGCCGCGCCGAGGATCGCGGCGAGCAGGACGATCCGGATGAAGCCGGTGATCCGGCTGACCAGTGTGGCGACCGCCATGCCCCATGACCGCGACACCACGGCGGCGTCGCTGAGTTCGGGCC
>JAEZKH010000070.1 GCA_023415515.1 Actinomycetes bacterium | reverse complement strand
ATGCAGGTGTTCGAACACGCCGACCGCGCCGAACTCGCGCAGTCGGTCGCTCAGGCCAGTCGCCGGCAGGTGGTGGAACTCGTTTCGGGCGGCGCCGACCGCGCGCGCCAGGGCGATTACGAGGGGGCGGTGGCGCTGATGGTCGCGGCCGTCGAGAAGTTGCCCAACAATCCCCAGGTCGTGTTCAATGCTGCTGTTGCCGCGCTCAAGTACCTGGAGCATCGCGGCTGGGACCCGCAACTTGGCGCACGTGCCCGAGAGTACATCGAGTCGACGCGCCGGCTCGATCCGTCCAATCCCCGGCTGACGCCGCTGGCAGAGATGTATCAGGTGCTGCTGAGAAAGTACGGAATCGGCCCGATGAGTGGCGAGGCAGGAAAGATCTGAAAAGGTGACGGCCGGCGCGGTGCATTTCCGGCGCTGCAGCACCGCGTGCAGTGGCGTCAGCCGAGGAAGGCGTGCAGCAGTTCGGGCGGTCGTGCAACCAGGGCGCGCTCGCTATCGACCACGATCGGCCGCTGCAGCAACTTCGGATGTGCCGCCAGCGCATCGAGCAGGGCGTCTTCGGGGACGCCGGCAAGATTGAGCGTCGAATATTCTTCTTCGCCGGTGCGCACGATCCCAATGGCTGGGCATGCCAGCTGCCTCAGCAGTCGCTGCAATTGTTCGCGCGTCGGCGGCGTCTTCAGGTACTCGATGACCTCGACCGAGCGTTGATGTGCAGCCGCATATTCCTGTAGCAGCGCCAGGGCCTCGCGCGACTTGGAGCAGCGAGGATTGTGATAGATCGTCAACATGATGCTCTCATCGTTTCTGCAAGCGGCGAGTGTAGCCTGACTCGGCCACCATTGCGGCATTTGACAGTCTTCGCTTCGGGATATACTCGCTTGATCGCTGGCATCGAACGGCGCGGTCGGTATGCTTGTCTCAAGGGAAGACGGCCAACTTCGCGACGGTGCCGCTCTCCCGAATCCCCCCAATTTCAATCCGCCATTTCATGTCCGACAACAACGACAAGCCCGTTCGCCCGCTTGAATCGTCCGACGCTGCACAAGCTGCTCCGGAACCCTCCGAAAGTCCCTCTGCGCCCGCGGCCGGGTCCGACGCGCCTCTGGATACCAGTGCCTATCCACGTTTCCAGGGGGGCGACACCCCCTGGATGCAGACCCGGCGCCTGGTTTCCGCGCGATTTCGCGCGTGGTCCGATAAGGCGCTGCGGCTGGTTACGCAGCGTACGCTGCGCATTGGCGTCTCGGCGCGCATCTTCCACCCCGAAGCTGGAGCCAAGGGCTTGCGCAGCAAGACCCTGCAGTACCTCGAAGAATCGATCGCGCAGTGGGTCATGTCGCGTGACGTCCTGGTCTTCATGATCCCCACCGTCAACACCAATGGTTTGCTGCGTCCGAGCAGCATCCGCTTGCGCGACTACGCCAAGCATCTGGACGGGCTGGTCCTGCAGGGGGGGGCCGATGTATCGCCGCAGACCTATTCCGAGTTCGCCACCCGCCCCGAGTGGGGTGGCGACCGGGCGCGTGACGTCTACGAGCTGGAGCTGCTGCATGAGTTCATCGAGGCTGGCAAGCCGGTACTCGGCGTATGCCGCGGGTGCCAGTTGATCAACGTCGCCTTCGGCGGCACCTTGTACCAGGACATCGCTTCGGACGTGCCTGCCGCCATCGAGCATGTCAATGATCTGTACGACCAGCATTACCACCAGATCAGGTTTGCTCCGGATTCGGCCCTCGCCCGGCTCTTTTCGGGACGCAAGGAAGCCATGGTCAACTCAATACATCACCAAGCCGTAAAGGATTTGGGGCGTGATTTGGTGGTCGAAGCCATGGGTCCGGACAACATCGTGGAAGCGGTGCGCTATCGCAAGGCCCGATTTGTGATGGGGCTGCAATGGCACCCGGAATTTCACCGCGCAGGTAGCGAAGAGCTCCTGGATTGCACGCCGATTCTGGACGACTTCTTGCGCGCCGCACGCGAGACTCGGTTCTGAGCGCATAAATATTTCGGCGAATCAGCTTTTTCTGTTGACACACCAAACGAGTTCCCCTATAGTTTGGGGTTCCCTGCGGAGGGGTGGCCGAGTGGTTAAAGGCAGCAGACTGTAAATCTGCCCTCTTACGAGTACGCTGGTTCGAATCCAGCCCCCTCCACCATCGGGAATGCTGTAAAACGGCGGTCGGAAGTCGAGGTCCCTGCGGGTGTAGCTCAATGGTAGAGCAGAAGCCTTCCAAGCTTACGACGAGGGTTCGATTCCCTTCACCCGCTCCAGCTTGTTGTCCTGGCGCTTCGCGTAGTGCGTGAAGCGAAAGGCAAGGAAGCCCTTGTAGCTCAGTGGTAGAGCACTCCCTTGGTAAGGGAGAGGCCACGTGTTCAATCCACGTCAAGGGCACCATAGGATTTAGTTCTGGTATCGAACGACAGTCGGGCGGCGTGCCTAGACATTCTCATCAAATCGTTAGGAGTCTAAGATGGCAAAAGGCAAGTTTGAGCGGACGAAGCCGCACGTGAATGTGGGCACGATTGGTCACGTTGACCATGGCAAGACCACGCTGACTGCGGCGATTGCGACCGTACTGTCGGCTAAGTTTGGCGGTGAAGCCAAGGGTTACGCCCAGATCGACAATGCGCCGGAAGAGAAGGCGCGCGGCATTACCATCAACACCTCGCACGTTGAGTATGAAACTGCCAACCGCCACTATGCGCACGTTGACTGCCCGGGCCACGCCGACTACGTGAAGAACATGATTACCGGTGCAGCGCAGATGGACGGCGCGATCCTGGTGTGCTCGGCCGCTGACGGCCCGATGCCGCAGACGCGCGAACACATCCTGCTGGCCCGTCAGGTGGGTGTGCCGTACAT
>JAEZKH010000016.1 GCA_023415515.1 Actinomycetes bacterium | reverse complement strand
GGCGAAACGGCCATCCGCCGTCTGCTCGACCAACCCGTCGACGAGAAGCGAATCCAGCGCCCGGTCCCGCTGTGCCGTGTCGGAGAGCCAGACAATGTCCAGCTGGGCTCTGGTGACCGGAGAATCGTTGTCCCGCAACACATCCAGCAGGAGTCCGCGCACCTGGCGATCGGTGCCGGCATAGCGCTGGACACGGCGGGTCTGCGCATTGGACGCGGGAAAGCCCGCGGCACGCCACGCACACACGCTCAACGGGCAGACTGCGCAGCGCGGCGACCGTGCGGTGCACACCGTTGCGCCCAACTCCATCAACGCCACCGAAAAGCGCGGTGCGTCGTCGTCATTCGGCAGCAGCGCCTCGACGTCGGCGAGATCGCGGGGCGACGCCGACGCCGGCGCATCGGCCCTGCCCTGGACCGCTCGCGCGACCACCCGGCGCACATTGGTGTCGACGACCGGTACCCGCTGCCGATACGCAAAGCAGGCGACTGCCCGCGCGGTGTACGCGCCGATCCCAGGAAGGGACAACAGCGTGCCGACATCGGACGGCACCTCGTCGGAGTGCTCGGTTGCGATGGCGATGGCGCACTCGTGCAGCCGTTTGGCCCGTCTCGGATAGCCCAGCTTTCCCCACGCCCGCAGCACGTCTGCGGCGCTTGCGGCAGCGGTCGCCGACGCGGTAGGCCACCGCGACACCCAGGACAGCCAGATCGGCTCGACCCGCGCGACCGGCGTCTGCTGCAACATGAACTCGCTGACCAGCACCTGCCACGGCGTCACCCCCGGCCGACGCCACGGCAGATCGCGCTGCTCGCGCTCATACCACGGCAAAAGCTCGGCCGCGTCGATCATGAAATCGCCGTCCGGCACAATGACCACCATGCCCAACACAAGCCCGGTGACCGCCTGGAAAGCACTCAAGGAGGGTAACGAGCGCTTCGTCGCCGGTAAGCCTCTGCACCCCAGCCAAGGCATCGAGCACCGGGCCACTCTCACCGCAGCGCAGAAGCCGACGGCGGTGGTGTTCGGATGTGGCGACAGCCGGGTGGCCGCGGAGCTCATCTTCGACCAGGGGCTCGGCGACATGTTCGTGGTCCGCACGGCGGGCCACGTCATCGATTCGGCGGTGCTCGGCTCGGTCGAGTACGCGGTCAGCGTGCTGAACGTGCCGCTGATCGCGGTCCTGGGCCACGACAGCTGCGGCGCCGTCAAAGCGACCCTGTCGGCGCTCGACGAGGGCGAGGTGCCCGGCGGGTACGTGCGCGACATCGTCGAGCGCGTGATGCCGTCCATCCTTTCGGGTCGCCGCGAAGGGTTGACCAGGGTCGACGAGTTCGAGGCGCGACACGTCGCGGAGACCGGCGCGCAGCTGATGGCACGCTCGACGGCGATCGCCGAACGGGTCGCTTCTGGCGACCTCGCGATCGTCGGGCTGACCTACCATCTGGCCGACGGCAGGGTGGTGTTGCGGGATCACCTGGGGGATATCGGCGAAGGCTGAGGCCGACACGCCGAACGACCTCGGACGATTGTGTGTGACCTGGCCTTACCGTGAATCTGTGTTGGATCTAGAGCCGCATGGCCCGCTTCCCACCCAGATCTATTGGCGTCGCAGAGCCCTTGCGATGGGTATCGCCGTGCTGGTCATCGGGGTGATCGCCGCAGTTGTGGTCATGGTCGTGATGAACACATCGGGCGGCGAGACGAAGAACGCCGACAAGCCCGCGCCCGCGCCCGCCGCCGCCCCGACCCCTCTGCCGGGCGAGAACCCTCAGGTCAAGTCGCCCGTTGTGCCGCCGCCCGCCGCGGCGCCTGCCCCGACGCCGACACCAACCGCCGCCGTCACCCCGCCGCCCGTGCTGCAGGAGGGCGATGACTGCCCGGATTCGACGCTGGCGGTCAAGGGCATCACCAGCCAGCCCGAGTACGTCGTCGGCGAACAGCCCAAGTTCACGATGGTCGTCACCAACATCGGCCTGGTGGCGTGCAAGCGCGACGTCGGCGCCGCCGTGCTGGCCGCCTACGTCTACGGCCTGGACAACACGCGGCTGTGGTCCAACCTCGACTGCGCCCCGTCGAACGAGACGCTGGTCAAGACCTTCAATCCGGGCGAGCAGGTCACCACCGAGGTGACGTGGACCGGGATGGGTTCGGCGCCCGGCTGCCCGCTTCCCCGCCAGCCGATCGGTCCCGGCACGTACAACCTGATCGTCCAACTGGGCAACCTGCGATCCGCGACCGTCCCATTCGTCCTCGCCCAGCCCGCCCAGGAGCCGGCGCCCGCGCCCGCTGACGGCGCCCCGGCACCCGAGCAGGCGCCGGCGCCGGCAGGCTAGGCCAACCGGTCGGCGATCGTCGACTCCGCGAGCTGGGACAGCCCCTCGCGGATGTGCCGTGCCCACATCGACCCGATACCTTCGACGTTCTGCAGGTCGTTGGCGCTCGCGGCCAGCAGCCCCTGCAGTGACCCGAACGACTTGACCAACAGGTCGACGTGGGCGAACTGCAGGCGCGGAATGCCCGCCATCGCCCGGTAGCCGCGCGAACTCATCGCGGAGTCCTGGGCCTCGGCCGTCGACGGATAGCCGAAAACCCTTGCCAGCGTAGTGAAATCGAGCAACTCGGTGTCCGACAGGCCGTCGAGTTCCTCCAGTGTCGCCGTCACCTGCGCGGCGGTCGGCGGGTCGGGATTGGCGTGGTAGTCGCGCACGATCAGCTCGCGGGCGTCGTCGTTGTCGCCTACCAGTTCTTCGAGTTGCAGTTTCAGCTGCCGCCCGTCGGTGCCGAGTTCGACGACGTCGGCGTCGATTTCGAGGCTGATCCGGCGGACCATCTCCAGTCGCTGCACCACCGTCATCACGTCGCGAAGCGTGACGAAGTCCTCGATCTCGGCGGTGGACAGCTGCCTGCTGACCTCGTCGAGGCGCGACTTGTACCGCTCCAGCGTGTCGATCGTCTGATTGGCTCGCGACAGGATGGTCGCCGAGTCGGGTACGACGTGCCGCTCGCCGGCCACGTAGACCGTCACGATGCTCATCGAATGGCTAACGGACACAACGGGATAGCCCGTCTGTACCGCTGTGCGTTCGGCGGACCTGTGCCGGGTACCCGACTCATCGGTGGGGATGGAGGGATCGGGCACCAGTTGGACGTTGGCACGCAGGATGCGGGTGCCGTCGCTGGACAGGACGACCGCGCCATCCATCTTCGAGAGCTCACGAAGCCGGGTGGGTGCATACGCCACGTCGAGCGAGAACCCGCCGTCGCAGATCGATTCGACGCTGTCGTCGTATCCGAGCACGATGAGCGCGCCGGTGCGGCCGCGCAGGATCCGCTCGAGGCCGTCGCGCAGAGCCGTCCCCGGAGCGAGTCGTCCGATGGTTTCCCGCAGAGTCGGACGCGCCAGTTGCACCACGTTTCGGCGCCTCGACTTCACGGCCATTGCCCCTCCTCGGAGCGGCCGCCCTTCACCGCGATGTCCTTCAGCACCCGCATGGCAGCGGTGATGTTGTCGGCCGCTATCGCCCGTAAGCCTATCGGCACCGATTTCACTCCGGGCGGAACTACCGCACACGTGAACCCCAGCCTGGCGGCCTCGGCCAACCGGCGGTCCATACCGCTGACCCGCCGCAGGTCACCGGCCAGTCCGACCTCACCTATCGCGATGGCGGTCGTGGGCAGCGGGAGGTCGGCGTATGCCGACGCGATCGCCAGCGCGACGGCGAGGTCCGACGACGGATCGGTCAGTCGCATCCCGCCGACCGTGGACAGGTAGACGTCGCACTGCGCGACCCGCAGGTTCGCTCGCTTCTCCAGCACCGCGGTGATCATCGCCGCGCGTGCCGAGTCGATGCCGCTGACCGCGCGTCGCGGCGAGGCGGTGGTCGGCCGCGCGATCAGGGCCTGGACCTCGCCGATCAGGGGGCGCTTACCGTCGAGCGACACGGTGACGGCGGTGCCCGACACCGGTGCCGGGCGTTGGTCGAGGAACAGCCCGGAGGCATCGGCGACGCACTCGATGCCGTTGTCGTGCAACAGGAAACAACCGACCTCGTCGGCGGCGCCGAACCGGTTCTTGACCCCTCGAACCATGCGCAGCGCCGAGGTCTTGTCACCCTCGAAGTGCAGCACGACGTCGACGAGGTGCTCCAGCGAGCGGGGCCCGGCGATCGCACCGTCCTTGGTCACATGGCCGACCAGAATGATCGCCACGCCGGTGGCCTTGGCGGTCATGGTCAGGGCTGTGGTCACCGCCCGCACCTGGGTGACGCCGCCGGTCACGCCGTCGGCCTCCGTCGTGGACATGGTCTGCACGGAGTCGACGATCACCAGCGTCGGCCCCACCTCGTCGATGTGGCCCAGCGCGGTCTGCAGGTCGGACTCGGCTGCGAGGAAGACATCGTCGTGGCTGCAACCCGTGCGCTCAGCCCGCATCCGGATCTGGCCCGCGGATTCTTCACCGGACAGGTACAGGGCGCGACGCCCTGCCTCCGCCCAGCGATGTGCGACCTCGAGCAGAAGGGTCGACTTCCCGACGCCGGGGTCGCCTGCGAGCAGGGTCACCGAACCCGGCACGATGCCGCCGCCGAGCACCCGGTCCAATTCGCTGACGCCGGTGCGATGGTGTGCGGTGCTGCCGGGATCGATCGAGGTGATCGGCACCGCGGGCGTTGCAGGCGCCACCGTACGGCGCACCGACGAGCCGTTGACCGCGGTGAGCACAGCTACTTCGTCGACGGTGCCCCAGGTGCCGCACTCCGGGCAGCGGCCGACCCATTTCAGGGTGACGTGGTGGCACTCGGAGCAGCGATACTGCGAACGCGCTTTGGCCACGAGGTGACGGTAATCGCCGCCTGTGACAAATCCAGCGAGATCCTTAGTGGTGACCGCCCGTGTCGCCGGCTTCCCGCGC
>JAEZKH010000520.1 GCA_023415515.1 Actinomycetes bacterium | reverse complement strand
CCGACCGGGTAGCGGGCTGTCCGATCCTCATCCCTACGAGTCGGTGGCCGACTGGGCGACAGATGTCTCGCATGTCGTCGATGCGCTCGGCGCCGAGCGAATCGGCGTCGTCGGCCTGTCCGGCGGCGGCCCCTATGCACTGGCATGCGCCGCGATTCCGATTCTCGCCGAGAGTGTTACGGCCGTCGCAGTGCTCGGCGGCGTCGTCCCGTCCGTCGGTCCCGACGCCTTGGCGACCGGCACCGTCGACATGGCCCGCCGCTTCGCCCCGGTTCTCAGTGCGCTGCGCCGTCCGCTCGCCGCCGCGGTCACCACGCTGGTGACACCGGCGATCCCGTTCGCGCACTATGTATTTCAGGCCTACGCGATGACCAGTCCCGAGGGCGACCGGCGGGTACTTCGCGACCCCGAGATGGAGGGCATGTTCATCGACGACGCCGTCCTTGTCGCAAGAGGCGGCTTCCAGGCCATCGTCGACGACGCCCGACTCTTCGGCCGCGACTGGGGTTTTCGGCTGGCCGACGTGAGCGCGCCGGTGCGCTGGTGGCATGGCGACGCCGACCACATCGTGCCGTTGCGGGACGCGGCGGCAGCCGTCGAGTTGCTGCCAGACGCCGAGCTGATCCTGCGCACCCAGGAGAGCCACCTCGGCGGTTTCGCCACGGCCGACGAAGTGCTTGGCTTCATCAGATCGCGATTCTGAGCGCGCTCACTGGCGGGTTGGCACTTTCACCCTGAGTAGTTGCTCGATCTCGATCGCGAAAGCGTCAGCGAGATCCCACAAATCGTCGACCAGTCGCGGGCAGGAGATGATGCCCACATTGAGCTTTCCGCTCAGCGACATCACCGTGATGTTCAACCCGGAGCCGTGGAAGATCGGGCCGAGCGGATACAGCGCCTTCATCTCCGAGCCCATGCAGTACAGCTTCATCGGCGGACCTGCGACATTGGAGATGATGACGTTGTGGATCGGTGTCGTCTTGAGCGGCGTGAAGGACAAGAGGCGCAGCAGGACACCGACGAATGACCGGCTGACCACTTGCGTCCAGTCCATTGCCAGTGTCGGCCCCAGTGCTCGACCGTGGTTCTTCGCGTTCGACCCGGCGTCGGCGATGGCTCGCAGCCGCGCAGCGGGATCGGCGATGTGCGTTTTCAGGTTGTAGAACATCCCCGACAACTGATTGTGGCCCGGTCGATCTGATCTCTCGTGCACGGACATCGGCACCACGGCAACCAACGGTTTGTCCGGCAATTCCCCTCGCGCCAGCAAGAAGTCGCGCAGCGCACCGGCACACAGCGCCATGACCACATCGTTGACCTTGACATCGAAGCGGTTCTTGATTCGCTTGACATCCTCGAAGTCCAACTGCGCCAGCGCGATGATGCGCTCGCCGGTCACTTCGGCGTTGAACCGGATCTTCGGCGCCCGGAACGGCGCGGCCATCGCCAGGCCGCTGCGTGCCCGGTTCACAGTGTCGACGACGGCAGACACCGTGGCAGGAACCGCCTTGGCCACATGCAGCGGGCGGGTGAGAAAACCCACCAGACCACCCGCGGCGATTCCCAACTCGGTCGCGCCGCCGGGTCCTGCCACCGGCAGCGGAGGCTCAGCATCGGGTACTGGATCGCACAGCTTCGCCAACAGGTTCGCCGCAGACACGCCGTCGACCACAGCGTGGTGCACCTTGATCATCAACGCGAGCGGTCCGCCGTCGTGCGGATCGGTGCCGGAAACGCCTTCGATCACCCAGATCTCCCACATCGGCTTGGTGCGATCGAGCGGGCGCGAGGCGATATATCCGCATACCTCGGCCAGTTCGCAACGTCCGCCCGGCGACGGCAACGCGATCCGATACAGATGCGCGGACAGGTCTAAGTCATCGTCTTCCACCCACACCGGATGATCGAGATTCAGTTGACTGTCCGCTAGCTTCGCCCGCAATTCCGGCAATGCCGCTATCCGCGAAGCCAGCCGGTCGCGAAAGCGTTCGAAGCTGTACCCGCCGGGCATCGTCGCGGTGTCCAACTCGACGACGCAGCACACGTGCAGCGGCACGTTGGACGACTCGGAGTAGAGAAAACTGGCGTCAAGCCCGCTGAGCCGCTCCATTGGGCTCACGTATCCAAATTCACCGACGCGTCAAACCGCGACTACCGGTGCAGTAATGGCATCTTCGCTGCCACGAGCGTCCGCAGAGTGACGACAAAACGCGGTGTGTCGTGGGCGAACACGCACGCTCGCGGGTGGCGGCGACCCGAGACGTCAGCTCTCGTTGGAGCCGGGCGTGCGCCGGGCGACGGTGTCGTCGATCAGCTTGCGCAGCGCGGGCACGTCGTCGAGCAGGCGGTCGAGATCATCGCGGTCGATGTGCAGCACCTCCGCGCGGCCCGCCGTCGTGACCGTCGCGCCGCGCAGCTTGCCCCGCTTCATCGCCGACTCGCCGATCACCTCGCCGGCCTGCACCGTCGCGATCTTGTCGTGTCCGACGAATACGCCGGCCTCCCCGCTCAGCAGGATGTAACACGCGTCCGACACCGTGTGTTCGCGGATCAGCGGCCACGGCCCCGACGTAGACGTGCGGTGCGACGCCTTCACGATCCGCTTGAGGTCGTCGTCGGAGAATGTCGAGAAGCTCTCGAATTCCTTCAACTGACGGACGTCCTCCGATTCCTGCTGGGTCATGGCCGCTAGTTTCTCACGGGCGATCTGACGTTCACTGCTCATGTGGTCTCTCCCCGGTACCGGTGTGGGCTTCGGCAAGGAGCCTAGCGAGACACACCCTCCCATCTGGTCGAACTGCAAAACCTTGCCGCCGCGCCCTACAAACCCAGCGCCTGGGCCGCCGCCGTCGCCACGTCTCCGCGCAGCTTCGACACCGGTGGGCTGCCCCTGGTGTGGATCGAATTCGTCAGCAGCACGACATAGGTGTCCGACGCCGGATCGATCCACACGCTGGTACCCGTGAAGCCCGTGTGGCCGAAGCTGCCGACGGGGAAAACCCTGCCCCGCGGCATCGACTGCCTGGTGTCGATGTCCCAGCCGAAGCCGCGCAGGTTCTGCCCACTGATCGCCGGATAGTGCGCGGCCACCAGCGGATCCCTCGCGCTCGCACCCGCCTGCCGCGACGCCTCGTCGGCCGCCTCGATCTGTCCCGCCGTGGCGCCCGGCTGCTGCGGACTCGTCATCAACGCCAACGTCTCCTGCGTCAGCGGATACGCGCTCGGCCGCCCCGCGAGTCGATCCAGCAGCGCCTGCGCATACCCGCCGACCTCGGCCGCCGTCGAGAACACCCCCGCATGACCCGCCACACCGCCCATCCGCCGTGCCGTCGTGTCGTTCACCGCGCCCCGCAGCAGGTGATCGATGTCGGGATTCCTGGCCGGATCGCCCCTGTTCTCTTCGTCGCGCGACGTCGGCGCGATCCGCGACAGCAGGCTCACGTTCCACGAGTCCGGTGCGCACTTCGCTGTCGCCGACGGCGGAGCCCACGCGATCGCCGGTCCCCTCATCGCGTGCGGGCCGCACGCCTTGGCCGCGGGCAGGTACCGCGTCTCGGTCAAGCCGAGTGGTCCAAAGACGTTGCGCGCCACGTAATCGTCCTCGGTTTCACCGGTCAGCTTCTCGACCATCAAGCCCAACAGGATGAAGTTGATGTCGGAGTAGCGGATGCCCGCCCCCGGCGCCGACTCCAGCGGTGTCGTCAGCGCACGCCGGAATCCCTCTGCCCTGTCGGTCTTTTCGAGACCCCACGGGTCTTTCAGGTCGACGTCACCGGGCAATCCCGATGTGTGCGTGAGCAGCATGCGCACGGTCACCTCAGCGCGCTCGGGATCGTCGGCCGAGTTGAAGTCCGGCAGATAGGCCTGGACCGGATCGTCGAACCGGATCTTGCCCTGCTCGTAGAGCTGCATGACCGCCGGTGCCGTCGCCAAAACCTTTGTCAGCGAGGCGACGTCGAAGATCGTGTCCTCGGTCATCGGCGCGGCGGGCGCCGGGCCGCCGTCCAGCCCCGGCTCACTCGCCAGCTTGCGGTCGCCATATGCCTTGCGGAACACGACCTGGCCCCCGTGCCCGATCTGTACCACGGCGCCGGGCAACTCGTTCGCCGCGATCGCGGCGTCGACCAATCGCGACACCGTGTCGAAGTCATACGGCGACGCGACGACCGGCGGCAGCATCGGCGGCGGGACAGAAGTCTGCACGGCAGCCGCCGGCGGCGGCGCTTCAGCACCCGAGGTGTGCGCCGTCTGCGCGGTATCGCCGCGCGAGCACGCCACCGCCAGCAGCACCGAGACCACGCTGATCGCGACGGTCTTTCGCGCTGACTGCTCGCCGACCATCGACTACGGCGACGTCACCGGATACGTCGGGGTCACCTCGGAGAACCCGCCACCGCTGGACGACGATCCGCCCCCACTCGACGAC
>JAEZKH010000415.1 GCA_023415515.1 Actinomycetes bacterium | reverse complement strand
ACCGGCGCGATCATCATCTTGATCAGCGCGACGAACATCGTGCCGAGGACGCCGACGCTCTTGCCGACGTCGGGGGTCAGTAGCCCGACCGCGATGCCCACCACCACCGCGACGATCACGGCGATGTAGAGCCAGTGTGTGCGGTCCTTGTGGCGTGGCGGATCGCCCGGTTCGGATACCGGGGGCTGGTGGTCGATGACTGACATGTGCTGACTACCTCCAAGGTCGACATCGAAATGTGATGTGCAAGTAGGTTCCGTCAGCCCGTGAGCCAGGTCACGTTTTAGTTCATTACGTTCAGACGATTGACTCTGCCCTTCAGCGGCTTACATTGACGACGTGACCGCTTCGGTATCCACCCCCGACGGTCGGCAGCTTGCCTACCTCGAAGTGGGGCAGCCGGACGGACCGCTGGTCATCCACAACCACGGCGGACCTGGCAGCAGGCTCGAGGCGCATCTGCTCGCCGACGGCGCGACCAGAAACGGTATTCGTCTGGTCTGCGTCGACCGTCCGGGCATGGGCCGGTCCAGCCCGCAGAAGGACCGCACCTACGCCGGCTGGGCCGCCGACCTCGTCACGGTCGCCGACGCGCTGGGCGCGCGGCAGTTCGGCGTGACGGGGTGGTCGGAAGGCGGCCCGTGGGCGCTGGCCGCCGCGGCCTACATCGACGAGGCCCGGCTGCGCCACGTCAGCAGCATCGCACCGGGGAGCTACGGCGCCTTCGGGGACAACTCGGCAGCTCCACACCTTTCGAAGGTCGACGCTCTCGGCGGGACATTGGCGCTGCGGTTCAAGCCCGGCTTCCGGCTCATGTACGCCGCCCTCGGCCTGTCTGCAAAGCGATTCCAGGGCAGCTTCGTCAAGCAGATCGCCAACAATGTCACCGCCTATGACCGACAGCTTCTGCAGGACCGGGCAATAGCCAGAGGGTTCGGCGAATCCTGCGCCGAATGCTTCGCCCGTGGCTCCGGCGGCCTGGTCCGCGATGCCGAAGTGCTGTATCGGCGTTGGGGTTTCGACGTCCGGGACATCGAGAGACCGGTGCATCTCTGGCAAGGGCTCGACGATGCTCTGGTGCCGGCTCCCATCAACAGAGCGGTCGCCGACGCCATGCCCGGCACCGTCTGGCATCCCGTCGAGAAGGCGGGCCATTTCGTCGCGGTCGGCTGTGCCGATGCGATCTTCGCGATCGCGGCCGAGGAGTTGGGCGCGCCTTGACCAAGTGGTGGCCGCGGTCACTGGCCGGGCAGGCGATCGCCCTGCAAATCCTGGTGATCGCGGTGGTGGTGCTCGCGGGCAGCGGCCTGGCCCTGCTGGACGCCCGACAGGACGGCGACGCCGCAGCGCGCCAGCAGGTCGTCGGCATCGCCACCGCTCTGGCCGACTCACCCTCGACGGCTGCGGCGATCGAATCCGGCACAGCGACAGAGGTTCTGCAACCCGTCACCGACGCCGTGCGGACCAACACCGACATCGCGTTCATCACGATCATGTCGCCCGACGGCATTCGCTTCACACACACCGACCCGCAACAGATCGGCGGCCATTACCTCGGCACGATCGAGCCCGCACTGCGCGGTGAGACGTTCACCGAGGTGTACACGGGGACGCTGGGCCCGTCGGTGCGCACCATCGTGCCGGTGCGCAACGGATCGGGAAAAATCGTCGGGCTGGTGGCGGCCGGTATCACGCAACAGACTTTGGCTGAACGCTGGCGCTCGCAATGGTTGACGATCGCCGCGGTCGGCGTTGCCGCGCTTGCCATTTCACTGGTCGGTGTGTGGGCGATCCGTCGCAGGCTGCTGCGCCAAACCCACGGATTGCGGCCCGACGAACTGCGAGTGATGTACGAGCACCACGACGCGATCCTGCATTCGGTGTCCGAAGGCCTCATCGTGCTCGACCGGACCGGGGTCGCGTTGGTCAACGACGAGGCGCGGCGGCTGCTCGGGCTCCCGCCGGGCCCGGTCTCGTTGTCGGATCTCCCGGAGTTCCTGCGTACCCACAACCCGGGCGCCCGCGACGAGGTGCACGTCACCGACGAACGCGTGCTGGTGGTCAACCGCTCCCAGGTTGACAACCGGTCGCAGGACGCCGAAGTCGTGACCATCCGTGACCGCACCGAACTGCAGGGTGCGCTCGGCGAACTCAGCTCACTGAAGGTGCTGACGGACTCGCTGCGCGCGCAGGCACACGAGGCGGCCAACAAACTGCACACCGTCGTCACCATGGTGGAGATGGGCCGTGCCGACGAGGCGGTCACATTCGCGACCAACGAGTTGGAGCTGTCGCAGCGACTGGTCGACCGGTTGTCCGCCGACGTCGGCGAACCCGCTCTCGTCGCACTGCTTCTGGGCAAGACCGCGCAGGCCGACGAGCGTGGCATCGAACTGTCGGTCACCGAGGACACCCACTTGCCGTCGAATACCGACCATGTTCCCCTGTCCGGCCAGGAGTTGGTCACCGTGTTGGGCAACCTGATCGACAATGCGATGGAGGCCTGCGATCGTGACGACCCGTGGGTCGAGGTCACCGTCACCCAGGACGACGATCGGCTGCTGATCCGGGTCGCCGACAGTGGACCGGGTATGGACGCGATGACCTTCCAAAAGGCAATGCGGCGCGGCTATTCCACGAAGTCCGGCTCCGACGCCGAACAACATGGTCTCGGCCTGGCACTTGTCGCGCAGGTCGTCAAACGCCACAACGGCACGCTGACCGCCGACGTGACGTACGGCTCGGTGGTGACGGTGACGGTGCCAGACGCATGATCGCCGTGTTGATCGTCGAGGACGAGCCGTTGATCGCAGATGCGCACCAAGCCTATCTGCAACGCCTGGAGGGGTTTTCGGTGGCTGCGGTCGCACACACCGCGCGTGACGCGATGCGGGCGGCCACCGATGCAGCGGCCAACGGGACACCGATCGACCTCGTGCTGCTCGACATCGGCCTGCCCGACGCGAGCGGTATCGCGTTGGCGTCGGCCTTGTCTGGACTTCGACCGACACCGGACATCATCGCGATCACATCAGAGCGCGATCTGGAGATGGTGCGCGCCGCCGTCGGCCACGGAGCGCTGGCGTATCTGCTCAAACCGTTCACGTTCGCGGCCTTCCGCGACCGACTCGAGCGATACCGGCGTTACCGCGAAGCGCTGCCCGCGGGCACCGATGCGGCCAGCCAGGCCGAGGTGGACCGTGCGCTGGCCGAACTGCGCATCAGCACCGACAGATCCGCCGCGCCGAAGGGCGCCGCGGTGGGTACCAACGACGAGATCGCTCGTGTCGTACGGGATTCCGCAGACGGGATAACCGCAGACGCCGTCGCCAAAGAGGTCGGCGTTTCTCGCGTGACAGCGTGGCGCTATCTAGAGCGCCTCGCCGACGAGGGCACCGTCACACGCCACACCGACTACGGCAAGACCGGCAGACCGAAGACCCGTTACCAGTGGCGGTGACGCCCGATGTCCCGCTCAGACCCCCGCGGGCTGCAGCGCGCGAAGATCCGGCGCGTCGCTGACGTGGAGGCTGATCAGCTTCTCGGTCTCGACCTCACAGGGATCGGCTGCAACGGACATCACGGTGATGGCACCGGAGTGGTCGGCGATGTAGAGCCGGGTGCTGTCGGGGCTGACGGCCACGCACGACGGCTCGGCGGTCACCGAGAGGATGTCGATGACCGAGTTGGTCTCGGTGCACATCACGGCAACGTGCTCGTAGTCGGCGATGTAGAGCCGCGCGCCGTCGGCGCTGAGTGCCATCTGCATCGGTGCGCCGCCGATCCCGACCTTTGCGGTGATCTCGTTGATGGCGGTGTCGACCACGTAGACGGACCCGCCCCAGTGGGAATCGAAGCCGGCGACGTAGGCAAGGCCGCCGTCGTAGCTGAGCGCGACGTCCCGGATCGGCGACGCGATCGCAACCTCACCGATCACGCGGCCCTTGCCGGCGTCGACGACATGCAGGGTGCCGCTGAGAGCATCGGAGGTGGCGACGTAGACGAGGCGACCGTTGGGACTCACCCGCACAGCGTCGACCGTTCGACCAGCACCATCGGCGAGGGCGACGTTGTGCGTCCGACCGAAGGTGTTGATGACCGCGAGGCCGACGTTCGATCCGGTCCGGCCGACGTAGATCCGCGTGCCGTCCGGGCTGACCGCGACATCGCTGGCGACGTCGTCGATCGGGTGGTTGGCCACGACCTGCATGGAAGCGGTGTCGATCACCGCGACAGAGTCGTAGTTGTGGGCCGAGATCGTGACGTAGGCGCGACGCTCGGCCGCGGTCACCAGGTGTGGCTCGACGGCTGACATATCGATGTCGGCTTCGACGGTCAGGCCGTGGGCATCGATGATCGACACGCTTCCGTCGCCGTAATGGGTGGCGATGATCGTCGCGCCGTCCGAACTCACGGCGAGGTCAGCGATGGGACCGCGCTGGACATCGAGCGAGCCGAGGACGGCAGCCGGTTCGACGACCGTGGCGGCAGGACGATCTGCGGGGAGCGTGTTCTTGTGCATGACAGTATTTGCCCTGTTCATCAGTTCGTGGGCCGGGTGTGGCTTCGTCCGGCGGTGACATACGTCGTGCTGCGGTGCGTGATCGCAGGCTCCGGTCGAGTGTAGCGACGAAAGTTCGCCCGCCGGGACGCGTCGCCATCTGACCGTGGTTGACCTTTGAATTGGTCTCAGGCAACGCTTAGGAAACCGATAGTTATGAATTCGTGACCCTATTCGTGAGGGTATTTGCACCCACGATGAACTGCGGGTATTCGGCATCGATGCGGCAGAAATCGCGATGTGACAAATGAGGTTAAGAGTCACATTCTTAGTTTTCGGCCGAAAAATGAGATGCAGAACACATCGCGACACGCCAGCAAACTCACCCCCGACGTTGGGGCGGCTGCATCCGCCGGTTGCGACGGCGTGCGCGGGGCGCAACGCGCTCTCAGCGCGCCACCTCCGACGTTCGCTGACCGCGCGTCGCGAATCTCTTGGTTCTAACCACGGCCGCACACCCGGCGGTGTTGTATCGATGTCGCGGACCGCACCACCTCGAGAGGAACCCATGATTCGCCGTCTCGGCATTTCCCTCGTCTTCGTTCTGGCCCTGACCGGATGCAGCCGCGACTCGTCGCCTCCCGCCGCGCAATCGCCTTCGGCAGCCGGCGAGACGTCCGCATCCGCCGTGCAGAACCCGCAAGGCGAAGGCGCCAACATCCCTGACCCCTGCACGTTGTTGAGTGACGCGGAAGTCACTGATCTGACCGGACGGGACATCACGCAGATCGACAGGGACGGGGCTGATGCGAGCGCGCCGACTCGCTACTGCCAGTGGCAACAGTCTTCCGGGCAGCTCGCCGTCTTCATCGCCCGAAGCAGCAGCGACGACTTCAAGGCCGCGCAGGCCGACTCGCCGTCGATAGCGGGTATCGGCGACGGCGCTTATTGGCGCGACGGTCACCTCTACGTGCTCGTCGGCCGCACCCAACTCGACGTGTATGCGCGAGGCGGCGACGACCAGCAGAACCAGTCAGAGGCCGAAAGGGTTGCAGGCGCGCTCATTCCGAAGGTGAACTCGCCTTCCTGACATCGGTTCAGAACGGCAGGCGAATGCCGCCGAGGATACCTGCGATGTTCGGCAGCGGTGGGGGCGGCGGCAAAGCAGGCATCGGTGGCGGTGGTGGCAGCACCGGCAACTGCGGCGGTGCCGCCGGAAGTGCGGGTAGTTCGGGCAGCACGGGCGCCTGCACTGGCGGGGCTGCCGGCGCCGCGGGAAGCTCCGGCGGAACGAACGCCGGGACCGGTATGTCGGCTGGCTTCGGCAGGACCGGAATCGGTGCCTGCGCGGGCGGATCGATCTTCGGCGGAACGACCTTCGGCAGGATGTCGGCGCGTGGCAGATCTGTCCTCGGCAGGTCGACCGGTGCCGGCTTGGGCATATCGACGGGCTTGGGCAGGTCGACCGGCGCCGGCTTCGGCAGGTCGACCGGAGCCGGCTTCGGCAGATCCGCAGGCGCAGGCTTGGGCACGTCAGCGGGCACCGGCTTGGCCAGGTCCAGCGGCGCGGCCGGATCGGGCGTGGCCGGCGGGGCTGGTTTCCACCACCCCGTCGACAGCCCGCGGTCCGGGGCTGGGGTTGGGGCCTTGTCCGGTCCGGAGGCCGGTGTGGTCGGCACGACAGGAGCGGTGCTGGGCAGCGGTTGCAGCGGCGTCGGTCGGGCAGCAGGCTGCGGTGCGGTGGGCAGCGCCGGCCCCGGTTTGGGTGCGGCCAGCGCCTGGGTGTCGGGTGCGACTGCTGCCGGTTGCGGTGTCAGCGGCGTGCCGTTGGTGTCGAACGAACCGGCGTTGACCGGCGGTCCGCCCACCCCGTAAGGACTGCGCTGATCGAACGAGGGTGTGCCGAACGGGCGGATGTTGGCCGCCTCCTGGATGCCGTCGTCCACGCCTGTCGGTATCGCGATGATGAAGTTCATGCCGGTCTGCACCGGGTTGGGAAAGTACAGGATGCTCGCCTTCGTCGGCACTCCCGGACTGACCGTCCTGTTGTATCCGGCTTCCACCAGCACGCGCGTGGGAGCGTCGAGCATCGTGACCAGCGGGCTGGGCACCCCGGCGTCGGCGAGCGGAATCAGCAGCGGCAGACGCCGACTCGGAATCATGTAGTAGTCGGTGTCACCGTAGGCGCCCTGATAGAGCGCCTCGCCGAGGCCGACGCTCTGATAGTCGCCGTGCACGTACTGGATCCCCGCGATCGCATTCGCCGTGGCGAACGGGTTCAGCGGATTGTCGGGGAAGTCTGACCAGCCGTCGTACTGGCGGGTGATGTCGACGGTTTTGAACCCGGTGTCTGTCGGGGTGGCTCCGTCGAAGGTGATCCCCGCGATGGGAATGCTCAGCCCCTCGAAACGCTGCAGGATGCCGCCGTTCGGCCGGCTCGGATTTCCGATCAGCACGAACGACGCAGGCAGTGTCGAACCCGCCGCGGCGAGATTGCCCTTCTGGATCGATGCGATGCGAGCGCTCTGCGAATACCCGAATACGACCATGGACTCGGCCATCGGCTGTGCGTTCATGGCCTGGTTGAGATTGACGACACCCTGCCCGACGGACTGGTCGAACGGCATCACGCCGGCGACCGGCATGAACTGCTCGGGTGTGCTCACCGCGGTGGGAGTGCATGCGGTGGCGCCACAGAATCCGGTCAGCACGATGTAGTCGTTGTTTGCGTCGGTGGTGTAACCGTTGATGAACTCCGGGGTGTCCTGCGGAGTGCTGAGCGGGTGTCCGGTGCCACCCATGATCAACGCGGTCGCGGTGAGCGCAACCAGCGCCGTCATGGTCTGCAGGCTCGCGAGCACCACTGTGGACGCGAGCGAAAGGACGACGACACCGGCGGTGTAGAGAAGACGGCGCACAGCAAGCCCCCAGCGGCTGTTTTTGCAGTTGGACGTCCCCGCGCGCCGAGCCACGCGCATGTGGCTCGTGTGAAGTGTGCGACTCATCTGGTTTGCCCGCAAGCGTTTGCGCAAATCCGGGCCTCGCCACATTGGCCCGTAGCCGCGCCGAACCACCGTCGCATTCGCTAGTTTCGGCGTCGTGGCCGACCTGACGAACCGCCAGATCCTGCTCCGCCGCCGACCCGAGGGCCTGGTCGGGCCCGACGACACCGAATTGGTCAGCTCGCCCGCACCTGAACCGGCGGCGGGCGAGGCGCTGCTTCGCGTCACCTACATCGGCATGGACGCGGCCGTCCGCACCTGGCTCGACGACCAACCGAGCTACCTGCCGCCCGTGCAGATCGGCGAGGTGATCCGCGCGGCAGGCATCGGGGAGGTCGTGGCATCGCGATGTGACGCCTACGCCGTCGGAGACGTCGTCACGACGCTCACCGGTTTCCAGGACTATGTGACCATCCGGGACGACATCTTCAGCACGCCTGTGAAGGGTTACACCGACCAGCTCGCGGTCATGTCTGTCTACGGGCCGACCGGCGCCACCGCCTATTTCGGAATGATGGGTGTGGGCCGGCCACAGGCAGGCGAAACGGTCGTCGTCTCCGCGGCGGCAGGAGCGACCGGATCGGTCGCAGGTCAGATCGCCCGGATCACCGGAGCGCGGGTCGTCGGTATTGCCGGCGGACCGGAGAAGTGCCGCGCGGTGGTCGACGACTTCGGTTTCGACGCGTGCATCGACTACAAGAGCGAGAACCTGCGTGCGGCGCTCAAAGAGCACTGCCCCAAAGGCGTTGACGTCTACTTCGACAACGTGGGCGGGCCGATCCTGGACGCGGTGTTGGGCCGCTTGGCGCCGAAGGCCCGCGTGGTGCTGTGCGGGGTCATCTCCAGCTACCTGACCGGCGAGCACCCGGGCCCGGCGAACTACGTGAACCTGCTGTCGAAGACAGCGACGATGCAGGGTTTCAATGCGCTCGACGAATGGGGCCGGTTCGACGAGGCGTTCGCCGCACTGAGCGGATGGGAGCAGCACGGACTGCTGACTCATCGGCAGACGATCTTCGAGGGTCTGGAATCCTGCGTCGCCGCCCTCAATGGGCTCTTCACCGGTGCGAACATCGGCAAGATGCTGGTCAAGGTCAGCGAACCGACACTCACCCGGTGACATGACGGCGGCGAGATGTGCCCGCATGCGCACGGCGGAGGCAACCGGCACGGGCGAGTGAGGCACGTGATGCGAACGGATCCGAAATTACGAGACCTCATCCGCCACGATGGCGTCGGACGGCAGCACCGTCAGGCGGAGGGCGGTGGCCGTCGCGGGACCGACTATGCCGTCGACTTTCAAACCCGGCGTACGACGCTGGAACGCCCGTACCGCTGCTTCGGTTTGCGGGCCGAAGTCGCCGTCCACCGTCACACCCAGGCGCCGTTGCAGTTCGGCCACCTGCGGCCCCTGCGAGCCGCGGAAGAGCAGAATGTCGGCATATACCCCGACCGGCACGGGCGGACGCGGTGTCGGCGCCGCCCCCGACTCCGCACCGATGCGGGCCTGAACATCAGCGCGCAGGATGTCCATGTCGATCGCCCCGGGATCCCACTTTCCCTGTGCCCGACCGGCGTACTCCTTGTGGCCGATCGTGCGTGCCGACGCCTGCGAGAGCCTTCGGTTGAGCGCAGCACAACAGTTCACCAATGCGAAATACTGGGCGTCGGGCCAGTTCGTGCGATGCGGAGCGGTCGGACTCGTGCCGCTGTTGGCGCATTCGATGCCGATCATGTGCCAGTTGGCCATGTTCGTCGGGAGCCACGGGTACATGCCGACACCCGCATGCCACGCGACGCCGACGGCCACGACGGTCACCGTTCCGTCGCGTGCGATGTGCAACTGCGACACGGGGCCGGGCAGATCCGGTCGACCGTTCGCGATGGACGCCGCCGACGCGTTGTCGGAGCCGGTGTGGTGCACCATCACACCGCGGATGTCTTTGAAGTCACCGTGCCCGCGGTTCTGCCATCCGGGATACTCGACGACCCTCACGCCCTCGGCGCGCAGCACCTCGGCTATCCAGACGGGGTCACCGGTCCAGATCCTGGTCTGTGTCATGTCTTCCGATCCTACGGCGGGATCCTGACATGCCGTCTGCCTGTCGACCTCGCGAAATCGACTGCTCGGCAACCTGTTTGCCGCAAACAGCGGCAGCTGACCGGCCTCGATCGAGGACGGCCGGTGCCGTCTGTGCAACACCGGTGCGACACCGGTTCCGGGC
Organism: Actinomycetes bacterium; assembly: GCA_023415515.1. Lineage (GTDB taxonomy): Bacteria > Actinomycetota > Actinomycetes > Mycobacteriales > Mycobacteriaceae > Mycobacterium. The sequence continues at coordinate 5,748 of JAEZKH010000415.1, read as the reverse complement.
AACGGCATCAGCCTTCGCCGTATTCGATATCCGCGCCAAGACCCGGCGCGGTTACGTCGAATGGTCGGTGGGCGGGGATACCGTCACCGTGGCGACACAGCTTCACGACGGGGGCGCTATGTCTGAGAATCCCGAACAATCGCTGCGGACCGGACGAGACACCTATCGGTATCTCAGGGCGGGAATGGTTGTCGTCGTCGTCATGCTGTTCGCGGCGGTACTCATCGACAGTGTGCCGACGTGGTGCTGGCAGGACTCGATCAGCGCGTACTACTACACCGCGGCCCGCAACGTCTTCGTCGCCGCACTGTGCTGCCTCGGCATCATGCTGATCGTGTTCAAGGGCAGCGCCGACACCGAGGACGTCCTCCTCAATCTGGCGGGCACACTCGCGTTCTTCGTCGCGTTCGTTCCGATCGATCCACCCGCCTCGTCGAACGACAAGCAGATCGTGCCCACCGAGGGCGAGCGAATCACCGCCATCACCAACAACATCGGTGCGGTCGTGATTGCGCTGGCGGTGGCGGCCGCGATCATCGCGTTGGGCTACTTCGCCGACAGGTCGTCTCGCAACACCACCACACCATGGGGCAACTGGCTGCGCATCAACTCGGCGATCATCCTCGCCGGCTTCGTGATGGTGTTCGTTCTGGCACCGGATCTTTTTCGAGCGGGCGCGCACTACGTCGCCGCCGTCCTGATCTTCGCGATCATCGTCGTGGTCGTGTTCTTCAACGCCTATCTGGTCGGAAAACAGGACGAGCCGGATCGCGCGACGCGGGACCGGTACCGTCGCCGCTACCGAATCATCGGCGGAATGATGCTGGGATCGGTCCTCGTCGCGGTTGCGCTGTGGGCTGCCGGTTACTTCTTCGAGATCGAGGGAAAGCTCTGGAACTTTCCGTTGTTCGCACTGGAGACGGCGCTACTCCTCGAGTTCGCCGCGTTCTGGGCCTTCCAAACCGTCGAACTGTGGAGGCACACGGATCGAATGTCCTTGATCGACCCCGATGTTCACTGCGAGCTGGCGTTCTGCTGACCCCGTCCCTCACGCCTGCTGCTGCACTCCGAGGACACGCAACAGATCCGGCTTCATCTCCTGCAGCTGTGACCCCCAGTACCCCCAACTGTGCGTTCCGTTCTCGGGGAACTTGAATATGGCGTTGCGCCCACCCGCGGCGATGTACTTCTGTTCGAACTGCTTGTTCGTCTGCAGCGTGATGTTCTCCAGATATTGCGCGCTGAACTGAGTGCCGAAGTTTCCGTCGTCGGCGTCGAGGTCGGACAGGGCGCCGTTACCGCAGTAGATCCACACTGCAGTCCGGTTGGCCACCAACGTGTTTATGTTGACCATCGGATCGTTGCGCCGCCACGCGGGATCACTGGTCGGTCCCCACATGTTCTGCGCGTTGTAACCGCCCGCGTCCTTCATGGACAGTCCGATCAACGTCGGCCACAAGCCCGACGACGGATTGAGATAGCCCGAGAGAGATCCCGCGAAGATGAACTGCGCCGGATGCCAGATCGCCAGCGTCAGCGCGGCACTGCCGGACATGGACAGTCCCACCACGGCGTTGTTGTAGGGGTCCTGACCCTTGTTCGCCGCCAACCATGATGGCAGCTCCTGGGTGAGAAACGTTTCCCACTTGTAGGTTTGTGTGCCTGAGCTGCCGACCGCCGGCTGGTACCAGTCGGAGTAGAAGCTGGACTGGCCGCCGACCGGCATGACGACGGAGATGCCGGACTGGTAGAACCAGTCGAACGCCGAGGTGTTGATGTCCCAGCCGCTCGCGTCGTCCTGGGCGCGCAAGCCGTCGAGGAGATAGACCGCGTGCGGCCCGCCGCCCTGGAACTGCACCTTGATGTCGCGTCCCATCGATGGCGACGGCACCTGCAGGTATTCCACGGGAAGACCTTCACGCGAATACGCCGCCGCGTTCTGCGCCTGTATCAGGCCGACAGCCGAGACCAGCAGTGTCACCGCCGCTGTCACGACCGCATACGACCATGCCTGGAAAGTCCTGCTGACCACGCGTTCCGCCACCAACACCGCCCCACCTCATCTGTTTCGGGCCCGCCTTCGCGCAAGGTAGCAACGGCGGTGAACGGATCCGGTGGTGAAGCGCCGCACGTGATCGGCTCGTTATCAACACGTTCCGCGATCGTGAGCCCTCGTCAACGCGAGCAGTCGAGTGACACGGTGCGCTCCCGGCCTTTCATTGGGACAACTCCGTTGGTGCGGGCGGCGCCTGGCCTAGTCTGACCCGTCCATGGTGCTGTCAGCGGGTACGTCACCAACCACCTGACGCGTCGGTTTCGGTTCCCGTGCCGCCGCCGAATACCTGACTGCCGGTGTGTCAGCTGAATTTCGTGTTCGGGCGGGCCAAGGCCACGCCGTCGACGACCATGTCGAGCTTCTCGTTGTAGAACGCGACCAAGCCGGCGATCGTCGCCACCGCGGGCAGCGGGTAGTGATAGGTCCACGCTAGATCCTGGTGAAGTGAATCACCAACGCGCACAGACCAATACTCCGATGTCGTGCCCTTGTACGGGCACAGCGTCTGCGTGTCGCTGGGTTCCAGGTGCTCGAACGCGACGTCCGATCGATCTATGTAATACCGGGTCGGCAGCCCGGTCTCGAAGAGAAGAACCGGCGCAGCGGTGTCGGCGAGCACTGTGCCTTCGAGTTCCACACGAACTCGACGGTGCGAGCGCAGCGCATCAACCCGCACGTACGGATTGCGCGGATGGCCGTAGATCGGCTCGTCCTCCTCGAGCCATCGCAGCCGGCCCCACTCGAAGCGCACCAGGCCCGCGACGGGACCGTCGTCGAACACCCGTGCCGCCATCTCGTGCTCCTGGCCCGGCCCCACCAACGAGTGCAGCCGTGACGACCCGAACTGCACCTTCTGCGAATGGTTCTCGTCACGCAGAAACTCGGTGCGCACATCGGCGAGTGGGATGTAGTACTGCGGGTAGTACGGCACCTCCCACACGTAGCGCGCAGCGGTGGTGTCGAAGACCAGCTCATGACCCAGGTACCCGCGTACTCGCCGCGGCGCCGGCTCGATCCGTCCGCGTTGCGCGGCCGACTGGGGGTAATCGCGCTCATCGCTCACCCAGCCATCATGTCTCGCGAATGCCGCGAGCACATACTGTGTTGCGTAATCGACCAAGAGGACCCGATGTTCCCGCAGACGAAGCCCGCGGCGCCCCGGTCCCTGCGGCCTAGTCCGGCTCGGGGACGGCGACTCCGGCCGGAGCATCGGGAACGCTCGCCATCAACACCCACACCAGCGTCATGAGCCCGGTGAAGACGCCCTGCACCGCCAGCAGGAACGCTACGTACTCGTGCCAGCTTGACAGGACGTCATCGCAGCCCTGTCCATCCCACGGCAGGGTCGACAGCGACGCGACAAGACCGGCCGCCATCACCGCCACGGTCGCCGCAGTAGCTGCACGCTGTCCTGCATCGCTCAAAACCCTTCGGAAGTAGTTGAATTCGATGCCCAGCGTCAGCAGGAGCACGGGCATCACACCCACGACCTGCTGGAAGAACACCGGGCTGATGGCGCCTTCGCAAAGCTGGGACAGCACCGCCGTCTGTTCGGTGAACGGCAGTGCGGCGACCTCTTCCTCGAGTGCCGGGTCGAGTGCTCGCACGGTGCCGACGTCGAAGTAGCCGACGAACGCGCCCGCGGCCAGATAACAGAACCACGTCCCCACCACCAGCGGCACGATCGCACGTACCCGTGCCCAATCGGTCGGCTGCGACACCCGCCGCGCACTGCTGAACAGCGCACGCGGATCGGCGTTCAACGCCGCCGACATCGTCACGCCCATCGCGAGCGCATAGATCGACGCGGTCACGATGTCGGCACGGACCGAATCCAGCGGTAGAAGCCGAAACACGTCAACACCCACGAGGACGACGACGCCCGCCCACCACCACCCCCACAGTCGCCGACCGTCACCGTCTGCCCGCGTGACGACGCGTTTCATCAGACCGACCGCGCCGAGCACCACCACATCGACGATCACCACCGTGATCCGCCACGGTGCCTGCCCGCCGCCCGACGGCCACAGCCCCGAGACCAGTTGCTCACTGTAGGAGAACGCGAACAGCATGAGGAAGACCACGCCGAACACGGCACCGTCGCCGCGCCGCCGCACCTGGAGTTCAGACATCATCGGCCTCCGCGGAGATTCGTCGGTCGGAGGTGTTGGCCACGAGCAGCCATATCAGAGTCGCCAAACCCGTTGCGACGCCCTGAACGGAGACCACGAAGGTCAGATATTCGTGCCAGTACCCGAGAACGCCTCCGCAGCCGGTGTCGGCCCACGGCAGGGTGGACACCGCAAGGGACAGGCCGATCGCCATCAGCGCGACGGTCGCCGCGGCGGCGGCGCGCTGGGCGGGCTCTTCGAGTGCGCGGCGAAAGAAGTTGAACTCCACGCCGAGGGTGAGCAGAAGCAAAGGGATGAGAGTGACGACCTGCTGGAAGAACGCCGGGCTGACCGCGCCTTCGCACAAGGTCGCCCATGCGCCGAGTCGCTCCGGCAGCGGCATGGCGGCGACCTGCGCCTCCGTCTCCGGGTCGAGTACGCGCACCGTGTCCAGATCGAAGAAGTCGTCGAACGCCGTCGCAGCGAGAAAGCAAGCGAGCGTGCCGATCACGAGAGGAACCACGGCCCGCGCCCGCGCCCACTGGGTGGGCTCGGCAGAGCGTCGACCTCCGTCGAACAACGTCAGCGGGTCGGCATTCAGCGACACCATCATCACGATTCCCATGAGGGCGGCAAGAGCCACCGAGGCGGAGAAGTCAACCCACAACGGGTGCTCCTCCGGCAGCAGGACCAGGAACACGTCGACACCGATGACGGCCGCGAAAGACGTCCACCACCATCGCCATAGCCGCGGTGGCTCTCCGTCGGCGTGAGCGATGAATCGTTTCATCAGCCCGGTGAGGCCGAGCACGGTCGCATCGAAGCCGACCAGCCCGACGAACCATCCCGTCACCTGGTCTCGACCTGTCGACTCCAGCACGACGAAGACGAAATCCTCGCTGTAGGAAAACGTGAAGAAGAGCAGGAACACCACCGCGATCACAGCGAGGTCGCGCCTGTGCCGCGCCAGCGCGACGGAGTGATCGGTGCCCGGTTCGGTTGTCAACCGCCCCCTCCAACCTCTCCGCCCCGGTCGGCAGGCGAGTCGTCAGTGCGCTCAACCTAATCCGCTTGCAGCGACTTTTCACCCGGATTCTGGCAACAAGGTCGCGGTGTCACAGCGGTCGCGTCGCGGGAGGCGCCTACTACCGCTCCCGTAGGCTTCGACGACATGGTGTGGCGTTCGGTGCTGCTCTTCTGCCTGGCCGCGGTGGCCGAGATCGGCGGAGCCTGGCTGGTGTGGCAAGGGGTTCGGGAGCACCGCGGGTGGCTGTGGGCCGGGTTGGGCGTCGTCGCGCTCGCCGTTTACGGGTTCGTCGCCACGTTGCAACCCGACGCGCATTTCGGCCGCATCCTGGCCGCCTACGGCGGGGTGTTCGTCGCGGGGTCGCTGGCGTGGGGGATGGCGTTCGACGGTTTCCGCCCCGACCGCTGGGATGTCATCGGGGCGGCCGTCTGCATCATCGGCGTGGCGGTCATCATGTACGCCCCGCGCAGCTAGGAGTCGTCGGAGTCGTCCTTCTTCGACGAGTCCTCGTCATCATCATCATCGTCGTCATCATCATCATCGTCATCGTCGTC
>JAEZKH010000469.1 GCA_023415515.1 Actinomycetes bacterium | reverse complement strand
GAGCCGGTCCACCCTCGGATCGGCAACCGCGGCAACCAGAACCTGATGTTTGGCCGACAGCTGGGGCAGCACCGTCATCAAACCTTCGTCGAGCGCCGACGCGTTCAGGTCGGTCATCAGCACCACGAGCGCCCGCCGCCGGACACGGCGCTGCACGGCGGCAACGATCGCGGTGGCATCGGGCTCGACGAGCGCGGGTTCCAACGGGGCCATCGCGTTGACCAATTGGGCGAGCAGTTCGGTGCGATTGGCGTTGAAGACAGCCGCCCGGCTGATCCGGTCGTGGGCGAGGAAGTCGACGTGATCACCCGCACGGGCGGCCAGCGCCGCGAGCAGCAGGGCCGCATCCATCGACCAGTCGAGCCTCGGCCATCCGCCCGGATCGGCTGCGGTGGGGTCGACGCCGACGCGGCCCGCCGAGGTGCGCCCGGTGTCGAGCACGATCACCACGCGGCGATCGCGCTCGGGTCGCCACGTGCGCACCACGACGTCGCCACGGCGCGCGGTGGCGCGCCAGTCGATGGACCGCACGTCGTCGCCGATGACATATTCGCGCAGCGAGTCGAACTCCGTTCCCTGGCCGCGGATCAGCACCGGCACCGCGCCCTCCAGCTCGCGCAGCTTGGCCAGCCGCGACGGCAGATGCTTGCGGGACAGGAACGGCGGAAGAATCCGGATCTGCCACGGCACCCGGTGCGAGCTCTGCCTGCCTGCCAACCCGAGCGGACCGATCGAGCGTGCGGTGATCAATGCGGACTGCTGGTCGCCGCGGCGCACCGGCCGCAGCGATGTCTCCAACGAGACACGCTGTCCTGCCGCCAGATCCACCGGATGGACCCGTGGCTGTGCCCGCCCACTCGGCGGCCATGCGTCGCGGAGATGGCCGCGGAACCGCCTGCCCCCGGTGTTCGCAACCGTCAGGCCCGCCGCCACCGGTTGGCCCAGCCGCGCCGCCGTCTCGCCGTACCGAACGAACGACAGGCGGCGGGTGCTCGCCGCCAACGACACATCCAGCGCGACCGCCACCGCAAGCAGCGCCAGCAGAACGAGGAAGGCCGTTGCAGGCCAGGGTGACAGCACGATCGGCAGCGCGCAGATCAGAGCCACCAGGCCGGCGCGGCCGGTGAGAACCACTACCGCGGCACCGGTACGGCCGCCAGAATGCCGTCGAGGACACCGTCGGGAGTGGCGCCTTCCAACTCCGCTTCCGGTCGCAGCGCCACCCGGTGCCGCAGCGTCGGCCTTGCCATCGCCTTCACATCGTCGGGCGTCACGTAGTTTCGGCCGGACAGCCACGCCCACGACCGCGCGGTGGCGAGCAGCGCTGTTGCACCGCGCGGTGACACGCCCAGCTGCAGTGCCGGCGAATGTCTTGTGCCGCCTACGATGTCGACGATGTAGCCGAGCACCGCGTCCGCCACGAGAACGCCGCGGACGGCCGCCCGACCCGCCGCGAGTTCGGCGGGACCTGCGACGGGTCGCACAGCCGATAGGTCACGGGGGTCGAATCCACGCGCATGTCTGTCGAGGATCGCGATCTCCTGATCGCGCGGCGGCAGCGGCACAGTGAGTTTCAGCAGGAAGCGATCCAGCTGCGCCTCCGGAAGCTGGTAGGTGCCCTCGTACTCGATCGGGTTCTGGGTCGCGGCGACGATGAACGGATCGGGCAGCGCGCGCGGCTGGCCCTCGACACTGACCTGGCGCTCCTCCATCGCTTCCAGCAGCGCCGCCTGCGTCTTCGGCGGGGTCCGGTTGATCTCGTCGGCCAGCATCAGGTTGGTGAACACCGGACCGGGGTGAAACTCGAACTCGGCGGTGCGGGCGTCGTACACCAGCGAGCCGGTGACGTCACCCGGCATCAGGTCGGGGGTGAACTGCACCCGCTTGAACTCCAACTGCAGTGCGGCGGCCAAGGTTCGGACCAGCAGCGTCTTAGCCACCCCCGGCACCCCCTCGAGCAGGACGTGGCCGCGGCACAGCAGCGCAATGACCAGGCCGCTGACGACAGCGTCCTGCCCGACGACGACCTTGGCGATCTCGCTCCGCAGCGCCAGCAGCGCGTTGCGCGCTGAGTCCGCGGTCGCCGCGCCGGCGGGCTGACCGGTGGGCTGGGGATCGGTCACGGGCTGAGTCACGACTGTGCGACCTGCCTTTCGATGTCGTCGAGCGCGTTGGCAAGGTTTACCAGGTCGTCGTCCGTCGCGGGTGGAGGACCGTACAGGATGTGACCGACCGTGCCTGCGTCCCAGCCGCATCGCTGCGCGATGGCGGCGGCGATCGCGGCGCGGTCGGCGCCTGCACCGAGGCCGAGACGAGGTACGAGTCGCTGCAGCGTCGCCGTGCGCAAAGCATCCGCGGCGCGGTCACCCGCGCGCTGTCGGCGGTAGAGCCTGCCGCGGCCCTCCACCGTCTCCGACGCGCGAACCACGACGGGCAGCCGCTCGGCGACCAGCGGTCCGAGCCGTCGTCCCTGCCACACTGCAAGCAGCACCACGACCAGGCACAATTGGAACACCAGCCATCTGACGTTGGTCGGAATCAAATCGGAAAGCGTTGCTGTGCCGGTGGATTCACCTTCGGGTCGTTGCGGTGCGAACCAGATCAGCCGCGGCTGGGTCCCGGCCAGATTCATCGCCAGCGCGGCATTGCCCCGCTTGGGCAGACCCGCGTTGGTCATGAAGTCGGCGCTACCGACGACCGTGACGGTGCGGTCTTTGTCGGCGTAGCGGGCGACCGCACCCTCATAACATGTCGTCACCGGGACGTCGCCCGCCGCCTCGAACGTGTCGCTGGCACCGAACTGCACATCGCCGGCGCGCGTGGCCTCCCGCAGGTCGCACTCCGGGTCACCGCCCGACGTACCGTCCGCGGCGCGACGCACCTCACGGGCGAGGGCCTCCCGAGTCCGCGCTATCGGTTCCACGACAAGGCGGTCGCCGGGCACTGCAGCGAGTCGACGCAGCACGTCGTCGTCGACGAGGTGGCGGGTCTGCACCGTCATCACCAGGGAGTCGGGTGTCGCGGCACGTTCCACCGCGGCGATGTCATCGGCGACGACGACGTCGACGCCGTGGTCGCGCAACAAGGCCACGAGCGCATGCGCACCCTGCGAAGACGTTGCGCCCGGGTCCATTCGACCGCCGGGCCGCGGCGCGGTCAACAGGGTGCTTACGGTGGCGACGACGCCGACGACCACGATCGCCAGCACCGGCCAACGCCAGGATCGCCAGCGTTGCCTGCCGGTCGGCGTCACCGCGGTTGCCGCGTCTGTCATCGCACCGCGGTCCAATCGGTCGTCGGAGCGGCAACCGACGACGTGCCCGTCCTGACAGGTCCCCGCGACCGCAGTCGGTTGTCGAGATCGGCGATCACCTGATATCCGGCCGCTGTGCCTGGCCGCTCGCCGTAGGTGACGTCGTTGAAGGTGTCCACGGCCCGCGACAGGTCGCCTGCCAGATCGGGCACCGCGGCGCCCGTGTCGGCCGCGAGTTCGGTCGCCGTGCGACCCGGCACCGGGTTGAGCACGCCGTCCTCCTCGAGTTGCCGAGCGAGCGCCCGCAGCCGGTGGCGGATGGCTGCCGCCCAATTACCTTGGGCCGCATTCTGTTCGGCGAGAGCCCGGTGTTGTGCGGCGCTCAGCTCGTGTGAGTCGAACAGCGCGGCCTCGCCACCGCGGTTCGTTCGCATCGTCCGCCTCGCGATCCGTACCGCGACCACGACCGCCACCACCAGAATGGTGACGAGCACTGTGATCGTGAACCATCCACCGGGCAGTTGCGATCCTTCCTCGGCGATCCGGTAGAGCAGATCCTGAAGCCAGTCCGTGAAACGTTCGGTCAGAGAGGGTTTCGGGTAGATCGGCTTTGCAAGCTCACGCTGCGCCGCATCGTGGGCGGCGTCGCGGTCGATGTCGAGTGCGGGCACGTCAGGGCTGCCGGGTCAGCCACAGGTGATCGGTCGAGTCCGGCGCCGACCAGAGACCAGCGCTCGCCGCGCCGGTCTGAAGCACGAGGTCGAAGGCCTCCGCACGCATCCGCCGGTCTGTGTACAGCAGCACCACCGCGCCCGCAGTGAAGGGCGCAGTGATGATCTGCCCCACCGCACCACCCACGGCGACGAGCACGAGTGCAACCAGGATCATCGCGGTGGATTCCGTACCTGACAACAGGATTTGGCCGGTCAGGCTGAACGGGATCGATACCGCCGCCGCCACGATTCCGGCCACCAGAGTGGCGAGCAGCCGGATGCCGAGGACCCGCCAGAAGTCACCCTTCACAAGCCGTATCGACCGGCTGATCGACGGGAGCACGCCGAGCCGTTCGAGCACGATGAGCGGCGCGGCGAAACTGAGCACCGTCCACAGGTAGATCAACAACGCGACCAAACCGACCACCAACGGGATCGCCACGATGAACGCCACCGCCCCGCTCATGGAAGCGAGCAACGCGATGACGACCACCACCACGACCACCGGGACGAGAACGGCGAGCAGCCACAGCAGCGTGTAGCCGATCAACGGCAGAATCCGCCCGCGCACCCGCTGCCACGCTTCTGAAATGGAGATGCTCGCACCGAACACGGCCCGGCCCACGATGACGGTCAGCATGCCGCTGAGCACGATCCCGGACAGCAGCGTGGTGACCGCGCCGGCGAGCCCGGAAGCCGACGAGCCGACCATCGCCGCCGTCGATGCCTCTTCGCCACGCAGCACCTCGAGCTCACCCATCGCCGCAAGCGGTCCGATCTGCAGGACGAGGCCGATGAGCTGGGCGATCACGACCACGGCCGTCGTCAGCCCGAGCGTCGCCTTCGGGTTGGTTCTGATGTAGGAGAACGCACCGTTGAGGATGTCGGTGAGGGTCAACGGCCGCAGCGGGATGACGCCCGGCCTGATTGCGGGCGCCGGGGGCCCAGGCACGCCGTACCCCGTCGGGGGATAGCCGGCAGGGGCATGGCCGGGGTAGCCCGGCGACGGATAGCCCTGGTAGCCGGGCGGAGCGTAGGGCTGATACCCCGGCGGCGGGTAACCGTGGTAGCCAGGCGGCGGGTAGCCGGGTGGCACGTATCCGGGGTTGCCCATGGCAACCATCCTGTCGATCACCGCGGCAATTGACAACGTGATCGACCGCGCACGCCTTCGGCCGCCGACGCTACGGTGACGACATGCCCACCGAGATAACCGTGCGGGGCACGTTCAGCACCTTCCAGGCGCCCGAACGCGCGACCGTCCACGCCACCATCGCGTTCGAGGGACCCGCGATGGAGCCCGTCTACGACCGCGTCGCACGCGACCTGGAGACGGTCAAGGCCTCCGTCACCCCGTTGAAGACGGGCGACCGCGGACCCGTCACATGGTGGTCCGCCGAACAGCTGCGCACCTGGTCCAACCGGCCGTGGAACAGCGACGGCATCCAGTTGCCGCTGGTCCACCATGCCAGCGTCGGCATGGAGGTGAAGTTCCGCGACTTCTCCTCGCTGTCGCGGTGGGTGGGCAACCACGTTGCCAACACCGAGGGTTTTCGCGTCTCCCACATCGAGTGGGCGCTGACGTCGGACCGACGCAAGGAGCTGCAGCGCCTGGCACGCATCAGAGCCGTCGAGGACGCCGTCGTGAAGGCGCGCCAGTACGCAGCGGCGTTGGGGCTGAGCAAGATCCGGCCGGTGGGGATCGCCGATGCCGGCATGCTGGGGGAGGGTCTCCATCCGCAGAGCGGCGACGGCGCGGCCTATCTGCGCACCGGGGCGGTCGGCGGGGCTGGTGCTCGTGACGTTGAACTCGTGCCGGAAGACATCGAGGTGGCGGCGGCTGTCGATGCGCGATTCGTCGCGGAAGCCGACGGCGAAACGGCGTAGCGTCTGCGTCATGGCGGAACTCAAGGACACACTGCGAGCAGACCTGACCGCTTCGATGAAGGCGCAGGACCGGCTGCGCACCGCGACGCTGAGGATGCTGCTCTCGGCAATCCAGGCCGAGGAGGTTTCGGGCAAGCAGTCGCGCGAACTGTCCGACGCCGAGGTGCTCAAGGTGTTGGCGCGGGAGTCGAAGAAGCGAGCTGAGTCGGCGGAGATCTACACGCAGAACGGTCGCGGCGAGCTTGCGGCCAACGAGCACGCCGAGGCGCGCGTCATCGACGAGTACCTGCCCACCCCGTTGACCGAGGCGGAACTGGCTGACGTGGTCGACACGGCGATCGCCGCCGTCGCCGAAGAGAACGGCGAAGCGCCGGGAATGAAGCAGATGGGCCAGGTGATGAAGGCCGCGACCGCGATCGCCGCGGGTAAGGCCGACGGTGCGCGGCTGTCGGCGGCGGTGAAAGCTCGGCTGTAGCCGTTTCGGCTTTCGGCACCCGGGTAACCAGGTGTCATGACGCGTTTCGGCTACACCCTGATGACCGAACAGAGCGGACCCAAAGATCTTGTCCGCTATGCAATTTCGGCAGAAAATGCAGGTTTCGACTTCGAGGTGTCAAGCGACCACTACTTCCCGTGGCTGTCGTCGCAGGGCCACGCACCCTATGCGTGGTCGGTGCTCGGCGCGGTCGCACACGCCACCGAGCGGGTCGAACTGATGACGTATGTCACCTGTCCGACGATCCGGTACCACCCGGCTGTCGTCGCACAGAAGGCGGCGACGCTGCAACTGCTCGCCGACGGCCGATTCACCCTCGGCCTCGGCAGCGGCGAGAACCTCAACGAGCACGTGGTCGGTCAGCGCTGGCCGACGATCGCGCGCAGGCACGAAATGCTGCGCGAAGCGATCCAGATCATTCGCGAGCTGTGGACAGGCGAACTGGTCGACTGGAAGGGCGAGCACTTCGAAGTCGATTCCGCCCGCATCTGGGACCTCCCCGAGGTTCCGGTGCCGATAGCGGCGGCGGTGTCAGGTGATCGCTCCGTCGAGACGTTCGCACCGCTGGCCGACCACCTGATCGCCGTCGAACCGAAAAAGGATCTGGTCGAATCCTGGCACGACGCGCGTAGGGCGACCGGCCTGCCGGGTGATGTCCGGGTGATCGGTCAGATACCGATCTGCTGGGATCCCGACCGCGACGCGGCGATAGCCCGCGCACACAGCCAATTCCGTTGGTTCGCAGGCGGATGGGCCGTCAACTCCGATCTGCCGACGACCGCCGGCTTCGAAGGCGCGACCCAGTTCGTCAGGCCCGGGGATGTCGCGGAATCCATTCCGTGCGGACCGGATCTCGGCGCGATCGTCGATGCCGTCAGCAAGTACTGGGAAGCCGGCTTCACCGACATCGCCCTGGTTCAGGTGGGCGGCGAATCGCAGGAGATGTTCTTCGAGGAGGCGGCCGGGCCACTGCTCGAGCGGCTGCGCGCAGCCTCGAGTTGACGATTGCCCGTTTGACGACGGAGCTGCCGGGTACCCGGTCGATCTTCTACCGGCCGGGAGGCGCATATGTTCATACACAACAAAGAACTTCAATTCGAGGTGCGGGTCGACAAGCCAGATCCTCGCTTCGCCACGCTGCTGCAGGAGCAGTTCGGCGGCGCCAACGGAGAACTGAAGGCCGCGATGCAGTACTTCACGCAGGCGTTCGTTCTTCGACAGAAGAACCCGAAGATGTACGACCTCTTCATGGATATCGCCACCGAGGAGTTCAGCCACCTCGAGATGGTCGGCTCGATGATCACCATGCTGCTCGATGGCTTGAACGACGACCTCAAGATGGCCAACGAGCGCTGCGATTGGATGCCCGCTGTGGCCAGCGCCGACGGCCGCGACGAGATCATCCACTCCGTCGCCGTCAACCCGCTGTTCTTCGCACTGTCGGGGGGAGGACCGGACGTCAAGGACTCCGCAGGAGTGCCGTGGCAGGGCACGTTCGTCAATGCCAACGGCGACCCAACCGTCGACCTGCGAAGCAACCTCGCCGCCGAATCACGAGCCAAGATCGTCTACGAGTACCTCAAGCAGTTCACCGATGATCCCGGCGTGCAGGACACCCTGACGTTCCTGATGACCAGAGAGGTCACGCACTACCAGCAGTTCACCGCGGCACTCAACGAGCTTCCGGTGAATTTCCCGCCGGGCACGCTGTCAGGGGACGATCGCTTCCAGAACGTCGCGTTCAACATGTCGAATGGTGGCGGGCGGACCAGCCGCGGACCGTGGAACCAGGGGCAGGGCCCATGGCCGGAAGGCATGAAGTGGAAGTACGTGCAGAACCCTGAAGAAGAGTGGTTGGGCAGCAAGCTCCGGCAGAACACGGGCGCCAAGGACAATCCCGAAGGGCAACCGGCCGTGCCTTCTGAGAAGCCGTTCACCCACGAACATCGCACGCCGACGACCTGATTCGCGCGAAAAAGGCCCGTGCCGTCCTGCGGCACCGGCCTTTTCGTGGCGGCTTAGTGCTGCTGCGGATCCGGCGGGTTCTTCTCCGCGCGCCCGCTCACGGCGTCGCGCACGTGGTCCACGATCGCGGACCCCATCCCCATGGTCTTCAGCACCGTGGGGTCGGGGGGTGTGTCGGGATGGGGCCGCGTCGGGGCGGCCTTCTTCGCCGTCTCGAGCTTCTCGCCGATCTTCTCCCGTTCCTCACGGCTGACCGCAGCTTCGAACGCGGGCCATACGACGTCCTGTTCGTAGCTGATGTGTTCGCGGCCGGCTTTCACGAATTCCTGAAGGGCGTCGTGGAATTCGGCTTCGCCGGGCTCACCGTCCTCGAGTCGTTGCAGCAGTTTCTTGCCTGCCTGCTCCTGTGCGATCGCTTCATCGGCGAGCTCATCGCCGTTTTCGACCGCGTCGCGGACTGCGGGCCAGAAGAACTGTTCCTCGATCGCCTCGTGCTGGGACTCGGCGATGATCAAGTTGGTCACCATGGTTTGCAGACCACTGCTGTGCGCGCCGGAGCCGGTGGGTGCGCCGTCGAGCACCTCGAGCATCCCCAGCACGCTCTTGTGGTCCTCTCGAAGGAACGTCAATGCGTCCATCTCTCATGCCTTTCGCCGGAATCGGGGTCCGCAGCACATACCCCGGTCGATGCGGTTGAAACGACAGGCTTGCGGGTAGCTCCGTCGAAGGACGAAGGAGGGTGTGATGACGCGAGGTCGAGGAATCTACGACGACGAGACCGCCGACGAGAAGAAGGGCGGCAGACCGGGTCCGTCCGACCAGGGCGGCGACGGCGGCATGGCCACGCGCGAGAACGCGCCGGACGTCGCCGGCGCCGACACCGAACCGACCGATTGACCACGGATCACTGCGCGTGGCGACCCTCGCGGCTGCGCCGGTAGGCCGCCCGCCGGAAGTCGGACAGCCATCCCGGCAGCGGACGCACGGCCGGGTCGGTGTTGATGATCGGGTCGAACGCGATGTCCTCGGCGTGGGGCCGGTTCAGGGTCAGACGCGCCAGCGGCAGAAAGTCTCCGGTGCCCGCCGCCTGCTCGATCGAGAACTCCAGCCCGGTGGAGCGCAGATGGCTGCCGATGGCGTCCAGCGGCAAACCGGCCACCTCGATCGGCGTCGCGAGGCGGGCGCGGATCCACCACACGCCGTTGAGGTGGCTGAACGGCATCAGGCTCGAGAACACGGTGTCCGTCCACGATCCGGTCGGTGCCAACAGCAGGCGCGCCCCCACGGTGGACGCCAGGAGGACGTCCCACGGCGCCGCCGCGTCGGTCTGCATCCGCCAGGCCAGCCCGGCGATGTCGGGGATCGCCCCGGGTAGGCCGATCGCCTTGGACACGCGGCCGATGACCTCCCCCGATTGCATCGGTAGGCCTTCGCCCGGCGGCGCCATCCGCTCGAGGTGGCCCTCGGCGAGTACGCCGACGGGATGGAACAACCTGCGGTTGCGCGCGGCGGCGCCCAGGCGCACCGGCAGAGCCGCGATATCGGAGATCTGCACGGTTCTTGGTTGCCCCGACACCACGGGAGCAAACGTGGCGCGGGTTTAACCACGGCGATATTGGGCATCTATTCAGGGCTCGACCACTCTCGACCGCTCGAAAGGCCGATGTTGACCACTGCCTACACCGACTGGTACGCACCGGTCGTCACCGAAGGCGTCTATCCGCCCCAGGAAGACTCCCAGCTGCTCATCGACGTCATGGACAAAACCGGGCTCGCGCGCGGGCGCCGGGTTGCCGATCTGTGCACCGGCAGCGGAGTCGTCGCAGTCGCGGCGGCCGTGCAGGGGGCGGCAGAAGTGTCGGCGTTCGACATCAGTCCTCGCGCAGTGCATTTCGCGCGACAGCAAGCATTGGGTGCGGGTGCCCGCGTCGACGTGCACCTCGGGTCATGGGCGCGCGCCGCTGAATACGGTCCGTACGACCTGGTGGTCTGTAACCCGCCCTACGTCCCGCACGACCCGAACTCCGAGCAGCCTGAACTGCCGTCGCACATCGGGCCGTCCCGGGCGTGGGACGCCGGCTATGACGGCCGGTTGGTCCTCGACCCGCTGTGCGCGGCGATGCGCGGCCTGCTCGCCGACGGTGGCACGATGCTGCTGGTGCAATCCGAGTTCGCCGAGCCCCGCAAGACGCTGGCCGCACTGGCCGGCTTTGGATTGGACGCCGAAATCCTTGCCTGTCAATGGATCCCGTTTGGTCCGGTGCTCACAGCACGCGCGAAGTGGCTCGAAGAGACGGGGCGGCTGGAGCCCGGCCGCCGCGAAGAGGAACTGGTGGTCATCAGGGCGGACAAGGCATGACCGAACCCGATGCCCGCACCGTGCGGATGGTTCCCGGCGGACCGGTGATGGTCGAAGGACCGGTGCGCATCGAAATGCCCGATGGTCGCGTCGTGGAATCCGATCGCTTCATGGTGGCGATCTGCGCATGCAAGCGCTCGAAGAACTACCCGCTGTGCGACACCAGCCACCGCAAGCGGCAGCGGCGCGCTGAGCCGTCAGCTCAGCGGCCTGCGTAGCGAAGACCTGCCCGAGGTCCAGCAGTCCATCAGATGGGCGGCCAGTCGCTCTTCGACCAAATCCTTTGCCCTGATCCCGAATACGACATCGGTGTCGAGATGTGGCTCGGTGGACACCATGTCGCCGACAACGTCGGTGCGGACGATCTGCTCGTGTACGGCGTCGGCTTCGACGTGCTCGGCGTAGAAGCGCACGCACGCCTCAGGGGCACCCATGCGGTGCAGCGCTTCGACGATCCGCCGGGACCCGGGTGACGAGGTGATCTCGGTGGATGCGAAGTCGCCGATCGCGGCGCCCCGCAGTTCGCGGTGCAGCCCGAACATCGACATCAGGTTCACCACCGCCAGTGACTCGGCGGGGACGGCATCGAGATATCCGAGGTAGCTGGGATCGAGGCCGGCGGCTGCCATCAGATCGGAGTACAGCTGCTGGTGCACATGGCTGCCGCGGCCGCCCCCGAATTCGTCGAACTCGATGGCCACGAAGGAGGCCTTCGCCTGGCCCCGCAGCCGCGGGATCGCGAACGCGTGCGGGTCACCCTCCTTGAGGTGGTAGATCGAGCGGTGTACGAAGTACTCCCGCATCTGCTCGAAGGTGCCCTTGTCGCGCAGGTAGTACGACGGGCCGGCGCCGTCGAGCGGCTCGACACACAGCGCGTCCATCTCGGCGGCGGCGGTGACGCCGGCAATGTCGCCGACGTCGCGACGGACAGCTTCCAGGAAGACGTCCTCGAGCTGGCCGCGTGCCGCGAGCAGCACCGGGTTCCACTCCCAGCGTGGGTCGACGCCGTCGAAGCCGCGGTAGTGCAGTTCGTAGCAGACGTAGAGTGCGAGGTGCAGGTCGAGCCCGTACGGATCGGCGTCGGCGATCGGCAGCGACACGGGGCTGAAGGACCGTTGCGGCGGACGGCAGGCCAGCAGGCCGAGCACCGTCGACGAGAGCGGCCCTGCCGCCCAGGGCAGCGCGGGTTCGAGTTTGGGTGAAGCCAACGTCACGCTGTGGGTGGTTCCCGGTGGAATGACTGGTCAAACCCAAACGGTTAGCCCGTTTACCCAAATCGCGAGCGCGCCCTTGTGAGCAGACCCGGAGGCCGGTCCCGGCCGGGCGATCGCGGCGGTCAGACCCAGGTGCCGCCGTCGACGCGCAGGACGGCGCCGGTGACGTAGGACGCACGGTCACTGAGCAGCCACGCCGCTGCCTCGGCGATCTCGGCAGGTTCGGCGGCACGACCGAGCGGGCAGTCGGACACCAGTTGATCGATCACGCCTGGACTGGCCTGCTCCCACTCCTCGATCATCTCGGTCCGAGTGGTCCCCGGTGCGATCGCGTTGACGCGGATCTGGTCCGGTGCGTAGGTGATCGCGGCTGATTCGGTGAGGCTGTTGACGGCTCGCTTCATCGCGCCGTACGCCGGTAGTTGGGGGTTGCCGCGAAGGCTTCCCACACTCGAGGTGTTGACGATGGCGCCGGCACCCGCCGTCTCCCGCATCGCCGAAACCTCGGCGCCGATGGACAGATACACCCCTTTCAGATTGATCGCGTAAACGCGGTCGAAGTCGGACTCGGCGGTTCGGTCGAGTGGTCCGGGCGGCACGATCGTCGCGGCGTTGTTGAACGCGACATCGAGTCGGCCCCAGCTCTGAACAGCCTTGTCCACGGCCGAGCGAACACTGTCTCCGTCGGCCAGGTCGCATACGGCGTAGTCGGCGACGCCGCCGGCGTCGCGGATCTCGGTGGTCACCGCGCGCAACTGGGATTCGGTGCGCGCCGCGAGAAGACCGGAGGCGCCTTCGCGGGCGAACAGCCGGGCGGCAGCGGCGCCGATGCCGCGCCCGGCGCCCGTGATCAAAGCTGTCTTGCCGGCAAGCAGGCCGGTCGTCGTGGTGTGAGTCATGGCATCGACCCTGCGC
>JAEZKH010000346.1 GCA_023415515.1 Actinomycetes bacterium | reverse complement strand
CTGCCGGCCAAGCCGGTCGACGTCAGCGTCGAGGGGACGCGCGTCCTGCTGAACTGCGGAAGTGCGAAGTTCTCGCTGCCGACGATGGCTGTCGAGGATTACCCGACGCTGCCTGCCCTGCCGGATGAGACCGGCGTGGTGTCATCGGAACTCTTCTCCGAGGCGATCGGCCAGGTCGCCGTTGCGGCGGGTCGGGACGACACGCTGCCGATGCTGACGGGCATCCGCGTCGAGATATCCGGCGACACAGTCGTTTTGGCGGCGACCGACCGCTTCCGCCTTGCTGTCCGTGAACTGACCTGGTCCTCGGACTCCGCCGACGTGGAAGCCGCGGTGCTCGTCCCGGCCAAGACGCTGTCCGAAGCCGCGAAGGCGGGCACCGGCGCGGGCGACGTGCACCTGTCGCTCGGGTCGGGATCGGCGGTCGGCAAAGAGGGCCTGCTCGGTATCCGCAGCGACGGCAAGCGCAGCACCACCCGACTGCTCGACGCCGAGTTCCCGAAATTCCGCCAGCTGTTGCCGACCGAACACACCGCTGTGGCCACCATCGGCGTCGCTGAACTGACCGAGGCCATCAAGCGTGTGGCGCTGGTCGCCGACCGTGGTGCGCAGGTGCGGATGGAGTTCTCCGACGACGTGTTGAAGCTGTCGGCAGGCGCCGATGACGTCGGTCGCGCCGAAGAGGATCTGGCGGTGTCGTTCGCGGGCGAGCCACTGACGATCGCGTTCAACCCGACCTATCTGACCGACGGCTTGGGCTCGCTGCATTCCGAGCGCGTGACGTTCGGCTTCACGACGCCCAGCAGGCCCGCGGTGCTGCGTCCGGCACACGACGACGACGCCACCGCAGGCGCCGGCGGCGCCGGACCGTTCCCCGCGGCCGAAACCGATTATGTCTACCTGCTGATGCCGGTACGTCTTCCAGGCTGAGGCTCTCACCCGCGACGAGAAGAGGCACTACATGCAATTGGGTTTGATCGGCCTGGGCAAGATGGGCTTCAACATGCGCGAGCGGTTGCGGGAGGGCGGCCACGAGGTCGTCGGATATGACCCGCGTCCAGAAGTCAGCGACGTGCCGTCGCTGGCCGCGCTGGCCGAGGCACTCGAAGCGCCCCGCGTGGTGTGGGTGATGGTGCCGTCGGGTCCGATCACCGACGGCACGATCTCCGACCTGGCCGAAGTCCTCGGTGAGGGTGACCTCGTCATCGACGGCGGAAACTCCCGCTACACCGGTGACAAACCACACGCTGAACTGTTGGCGCAGAAGGGCGTTGCGTTCATCGACGCGGGGGTATCGGGCGGTATCTGGGGCCTCAAGGAAGGCTACGGGCTGATGGTCGGCGGTAGCGACGCCGATGTCGAGCGCGCGATGCCGATCTTCGACACGCTGCGCCCGCCCGGTCCTCGCGAGGACGGGTTCGTCCACGCCGGACCCGTCGGCGCAGGCCACTTCGCCAAGATGGTGCACAACGGCATCGAATATGCACTGATGACCGCGTACGCCGAGGGTTACGAGGTGCTCGCCGCAGAACACCTGATCAAGGATCCGCAAGCCGTCTACCAGGCCTGGACCAACGGCACCGTGGTTCGATCCTGGTTGCAGCAACTGCTGGCCAAGGCGCTCAAGGAAGATCCGGGACTCAACGACATCAGCGGTTACACCGAGGATTCGGGTGAGGGCCGGTGGACCGTCGAGGAAGCGATCCGGCTTCGGGTTCCGGTGCCGGGCATCGCCGCGTCGTTGTTCGCCAGGTTCCTGTCGCGCCAGGACGACTCGCCGACGATGAAGGCCGTGGCCGCGCTGCGCAACCAGTTCGGCGGCCATGCGGTGAAGCGGGTCAGCGAGTCCGGATAGCGGTTGTACGTCCGTCACCTTGCGCTGCAGGACTTCCGGTCGTGGGCCCGGGTCGAACTCGACCTCGAGCCAGGGCGGACGGTGTTCGTCGGCCCCAACGGCTACGGCAAGACGAATCTCATTGAAGCACTGTGGTATTCGTCGACCCTCGGTTCGCACCGGGTGGCGTCGGACGCGCCGCTTGTGCGGGCGGGCACCGAGCGCGCCATCATCTCCACGATCGTCGTCAACGAGGGCCGTGAGCTCGCGATCGACCTCGACGTCGTCGCGGGGCGGGCGAACAAGGCGCGGCTGAACCGCTCCCCCGTTCGTTCGGCGCGCGAGATCCTCGGCGTGCTTCGCGCGGTCATGTTCGCGCCGGAGGACCTTGCGCTTGTGCGGGGAGACCCGGCCGAACGGCGGCGCTACCTCGACGAACTCGCCACCACCCGGCGTCCGCGCATCGCGGGCGTGCGCGCCGACTACGACAAAGTGGTACGTCAGCGCACCGCGTTGCTCAAGACCGCCGCGGCGGCAAGGCACCGCGCGGACAGCAGCCTCACCGACACCCTCGACGTGTGGGACGGACATCTGGCCGCGCACGGCGCGCAGTTGATCGCGGCCCGCATCGAACTCGTCAACGAGCTGTACCCGGAGGTCGAGAAGGCCTACCAGTTGCTGGCCCCCGCGTCGCGGCCCGCGGCGATCCACTATCGCAGCAAGGTGGAGCAGATCACCGGTGAGAACGAGTCCGTCGAGTTCTACGAGGCCGCGTTGCTCGACGCGCTGGCGCGGCGGCGGGCCGCCGAGATCGAGCGTGGGGTGTGTCTTGTCGGACCCCACCGCGACGATCTCGAGCTGCGGCTGGGCGATCAGGTCGCCAAAGGCTTTGCAAGCCACGGCGAATCGTGGTCGATGGCACTGGCCCTACGGCTGGCGGCCTATGAGCTGTTGCGCGCCGAGGGCGGCGACCCGGTGTTGTTGCTCGACGATGTGTTCGCCGAACTGGACGCGAGCCGCCGCCGTGCGCTCGCCGACGTGGCGGGTTCTGCCGAGCAGGTGTTGGTGACCGCGGCGGTCGGCGAGGACATCCCGGTGCACTGGGACGCCAGGAAGATCGGGATCACGATGCACGACGAGGACGGCGGCCGGATCTCGATGGTGGAGATGTGAGGACGCGAAAATGACTGACGACGACGGCCAGGTCACTCCCCCGAGCCACCTGGCGAACCTGTCCGGGATGGATCTGGTGCGGCGCACCCTCGAAGAAGCCCGGGGTGCCGCCCGCAATCAGGGAAAAGACGTCGGACGTGGCCGGTACTCCCCCAGCCCGCGCCGGGTGGCGGGCCGGCGCCGGAGCTGGTCGGGGCCGGGCCCGGACGCCCGGGACCCGCAGACCCTCGGCTCGGCAAGCCGGGAGCTGGCCAAGAGCCGCGGCTGTTCGGGGCGCGTGGCCGATGGCGCGGTGTTCGGACAGTGGCAGACCGTGGTGGGCGAGCAGATCGCCGCGCACGCGACCCCGACGACGCTGCGTGATGGAGTTCTCAGCGTCACCGCCGAGTCCACGGCGTGGGCGACGCAATTGCGGATGGTGCAGGCGCAACTGCTGGCTAAAATCGCCGCGGCGGTCGGCGACGGCGTGGTGACGTCGCTGAGGATCGTCGGCCCGGTGGCCCCCTCATGGCGCAAGGGCCGCTACCACATCGCGGGCCGCGGTCCGCGCGACACGTACGGCTGAGCGCCGTTTCGCCAGGTGGCTGAGAGCCGCGAGAACGCCGCGAGTCCCGTTCTCAGGCGGTCCGACGCACCTGAGGCCGAAAAATTCCACAGACGGCGCAAATAGCTGTGCAGAAACGCGCCCTCAGAATCGGTGCTACGGCTGGTTCCCGGTAGACTGGACAGGTGACCTGCCGGCGGTACCGACACCGCCAGAGCACCAGCCCCTGCCGTGAGACACCGAGAAGTGAGGATGCCGGCGATCGTGCCTGCCGCTAAGAAAACTGCGCCTGCCGCAAAGAGCTCGAAGAAAAAGGAGTACGGCGCGTCAGCGATCACCGTGCTCGAGGGTTTGGAGGCGGTGCGCAAACGCCCCGGCATGTATATCGGCTCCACCGGGGAGCGAGGTCTGCACCACCTCGTGTGGGAGGTCGTCGACAATGCCGTCGACGAGGCGATGGGCGGTTACGCCACCCGCGTCGACGTTCGGATCCTCGAGGACGGCGGGGTCGAGGTGCGCGACGACGGCCGCGGCATCCCGGTCGAGATGCACGCCAGCGGGGCCCCCACCGTCGACGTCGTGATGACCCAGTTGCACGCGGGCGGAAAGTTCGGCGGAGAGAACAGCGGCTATGCCGTCAGCGGCGGCCTGCACGGGGTCGGCGTCTCGGTGGTCAACGCGCTGTCCACCCGGCTCGAGGTCGACATCTCGCGCGACGGATACGAGTGGTTCCAGTCGTACGACAAGGCCATGCCCGGCACGTTGAAACAGGGCGAGGCCACGAAGAAGACCGGAACCACGGTGCGTTTCTGGGCCGACCCCGACGTCTTCGAGACCACCAACTACGACTTCGAGACCGTCGCGAGGCGCCTGCAGGAGATGGCCTTTCTGAACAAGGGTCTGACCATCACGCTGTGCGACGAACGGGTCAGCGTCGAGGAAGCCGAAGCCGACGTGGCCGGCGAGACCGCCGAAGCGCCCAAGTCGGCCGAGGAGAAGGCCGCCGAAGCAGCAGGCCCGGCCAAGACGAAGAACCGCACCTTCCACTACCCCGGCGGACTGGTCGACTACGTCAAGCACATCAACCGGACGAAGACGGCGATCCAGCAGAGCATCATCGATTTCGACGGCAAGGGCGACGGCCACGAGGTCGAGATCGCGATGCAGTGGAACGCCGGCTATTCGGAGTCGGTGCACACCTTCGCCAACACCATCAACACCCACGAGGGCGGCACCCACGAAGAAGGCTTCCGCGCCGCGCTGACCTCGGTGGTCAACAAGTACGCCAAGGACAAGAAGCTTCTCAAGGACAAGGACCCCAACCTCACCGGCGACGACATCCGCGAGGGTCTGGCCGCGGTGATCTCGGTCAAGGTCAAGGAGCCGCAGTTCGAGGGTCAGACCAAGACCAAGCTGGGCAACACCGAGGTCAAATCGTTCGTTCAGCGGATCTGCAACGAGCAGCTGAGCCACTGGTTCGAGGCGAACCCCGCAGAGGCCAAAACCGTTGTGAACAAGGCGGTGTCATCGGCGCAGGCCCGCATCGCGGCACGCAAGGCGCGCGAGTTGGTACGCCGCAAGAGCGCCACCGACATCGGCGGTCTACCCGGAAAGCTGGCCGACTGCCGCTCGACCGACCCGCGCAAGTCGGAGTTGTACGTGGTGGAGGGCGACTCCGCGGGCGGATCGGCCAAGAGTGGGCGCGACTCGATGTTCCAGGCGATCCTTCCGTTGCGCGGCAAGATCATCAACGTCGAGAAGGCGCGCATCGACCGGGTGCTGAAGAACACCGAAGTCCAAGCCATCATCACCGCCCTGGGCACGGGCATCCACGACGAGTTCGACATCTCCAAACTGCGCTATCACAAGATCGTGCTGATGGCCGACGCCGATGTCGACGGCCAGCACATCTCGACACTGCTGCTGACACTGTTGTTCCGGTTCATGAAACCGCTTGTGGAGAACGGACACATCTTCCTGGCACAGCCGCCGCTGTACAAGCTGAAGTGGCAGCGCAGCGAACCGGAGTTCGCCTACTCCGACCGGGAACGCGACGGTCTGCTCGAGGCAGGCAAGAAGGCGGGCAAGAAGATCAACGTCGACGACGGCATCCAGCGCTACAAGGGTCTGGGCGAGATGGATGCCAAGGAGTTGTGGGAGACGACGATGGACCCGTCGGTGCGAGTGCTCCGCCAGGTGACCCTCGACGACGCGGCAGCCGCCGACGAACTGTTCTCGATCCTGATGGGCGAGGACGTCGAAGCCCGGCGCAGTTTCATCACCCGCAACGCCAAAGACGTTCGTTTCCTTGATGTTTAGGTCGCGA
Source organism: Actinomycetes bacterium (assembly GCA_023415515.1). Taxonomy (GTDB): domain Bacteria; phylum Actinomycetota; class Actinomycetes; order Mycobacteriales; family Mycobacteriaceae; genus Mycobacterium. Next base: position 541 of record JAEZKH010000346.1, on the reverse strand, counting down.
ACCACCCCTGACGCACACCCCATAGGACTGAAACCACATGACTGACACCACGTTGCCGCCCGGCGACGAAGCAGGAGACCGCGTCGAGCCGGTCGACATCCAGCAGGAGATGCAGCGCAGCTACATCGACTATGCGATGAGCGTGATCGTGGGCCGTGCACTGCCCGAGGTCCGCGACGGCCTCAAACCGGTGCATCGCCGCGTGCTCTATGCGATGTTCGACTCGGGCTTCCGGCCCGACCGCAGCCACGCGAAATCGGCTCGCTCCGTTGCCGAGACGATGGGTAATTACCACCCCCACGGCGACTCGTCGATCTACGACACCCTGGTCCGGATGGCCCAGCCGTGGTCGCTGCGCTATCCGCTCGTCGACGGGCAGGGCAACTTCGGCTCGCCGGGCAACGACCCGGCCGCGGCCATGCGGTACACCGAGTGCCGGATGGCGCCGCTGGCCATGGAGATGGTCCGCGACATCAACGAGGACACCGTCGACTTCCAGCCCAACTACGACGGTCGCTCCGAGGAGCCGGTCGTCCTGCCC
>JAEZKH010000315.1 GCA_023415515.1 Actinomycetes bacterium | reverse complement strand
CCCCCGAAGACATATATACCTGGTCGGCCTCGATGCTTTCCGGTGACCGGTCGTTCTTGACCAACTGGATCAGCCGGTTGTCGGACCCGATGGGGATCGGGAGTCCCTTGCCGGACAGCACGACGGTCTCCGAGGTGCGATCCGTCGAACCCTTCGACCAGTTCAGGCACGTCACCGGATTGGTGTCGGTGTCCACGAGGTCGAGCCTGGCGGTGGGGTAGTAGTCGATCGGGAGCGTGTCCACGACAGGAACGCTGGCCAGCCGGTCGGGCGCGACGACGACGGGCAGTTCGTCGCCGAACGAGTTGGCCGACCGCAGCAGCGACGCCACGAACGGTGAGATCGGCTGCACGCCGTTGCGCAGCAGGACGTAGAAGTTGTCGTCGTCGGTCTGCAGATCCCGAACCGACAGCACCGAACCGACCACCGCCCCGCGCGCCACGTTGAACTGCGACGGGGCGCCCGCGCCGGGGATGGCGGGGGAGTTCAACGGCTCGGTAGCAGGCAGCGCGTCGAACAGCGGCGTCGAGATCTTCACCGGCGGCGGTGCGTCGGCGTCCACCCCGAGCGCCAGCGCGACGGCCTTGTTGGAGAGGTCGATCTCCGAGCGCTGCCCGTTCCAGATGACGTACGTCTTGCCGCCGTGCTCGGCGAGCACGGCTCTGGACTCGTCGAGCGGAACGGCGCGCGAGCCGACCGACAGCGGTCCGCCGATCGCGGTGACCACAGGGGCGGCGGTGGGTTTGTCGGGTGCGCTGTCGCAGACCGTCCACTGCGAGCTGTCGGCGGTGCGAAGCGGCATCGTCGCCGGGGCGCCCGCGATGCCGACCGACGGCCCCTGCGGGTACTTGGCCAGCTCGTTGGCCTTGACGAAGGTCGGGTTGCCCGACTGCCCGGCGATGAGACGCGCGCTGACCAGGTTGACCGCCGGGTGCAGGCGGCCGTCGACGAGCACGAACACCGCGCCGGTGTCGCGGTCGGCGAGGATGGCCGACTGCCCGACCTGGCCGGCCGGTTTGAACCAGGACAGGACGAACATCAAAGCGACGGCGAGGATCGCGAAAATGAACCCGAGTATCAGCGACGCGCGCTGCCGCTGAACGGGGTCGAACTCCATCCGCACACCGTGATGCGACAGTGCTGCGGCATTTCGCCGGTTCCAGAAAAAGTGCGCCGACACCTGGAGTCCGCTGGCCAGATTCAAAGCCATGACTCAATACCTTACTTGCGGGTCCGGCCCCGGCGAGGCGCAGATTCCGGGGAGCGAGGCGGTGGTCATCGGTGTGTTCGAGGGTGTTTGCTGGCGGCTCATCGGGCGACGGGCGCGGCGGGCGCCTTCGCCGAATTGAGGAGTTTGGCGAGATCGTGCCGTAGCGCGTCGGTAGAGGTGGGCCAGACGCTCGTCCACCGCGTTCCGTCCGGCCCCGTCGTGTGGCTGATCGTGATGCGGCCGTGCTCGGAATCGATCACCGAGATGACATCGGGGTGGAAGTGGCGTTCGATGCCGTGGTCGATGACCGAGACGACCGCCATGGCCGACTCGTCGAGGTGGCAGGCGGCCGACAGCACCTGCACCTGGTCGGGTGCCAGCCCCAGGCGGGCGAGCGCCGCCGCCAGCACCGCGCGACCCTTGGGCACGTTCTCCTTCAGCGTGCTCTCGAACGTCGCGCTCGGCACGTTGAAGCCGGAGATCGGCGCGGCCTCACCGCGGGAGAAGGCGTACAGCACGGTGTCGCAGATCAAGTCGATCTGCTCGTCGTTCCGCGCGGCCTCGCCGATCGGGGCGAGCACGATTTCGTCGCCGCTGCGCGCGATCATGGCCAGCCAGCGGTCGCGCTGGCAGATGGACATCACCCGCTCCTCGATGAGCGGCACGGCGTCCTCGTCCTCGGGTGCGGGGCCGTCGATCGGCTTGGGCCGGCGAATCACCACGAGCACCTCGCGCTGTGGCCTGCCGACGACGGCCATCCAGTCGCGGACCGCGTCGTCGACGCGACCGTCGGCATCGATGACGCCTGCCGCGACATGCGTCTGGTATTCGGCGGTCTGCGACCACGGGACATCCCCGAGCGTCGTGGCGACGGTGCCGTCGCCGTCGACCGACGGTATGAAGGGGCGAAGCCGCAGCGCGGTCGGCATCTTCTCGACGCCGAGCAGGGCCTGAAGAATCCAGATCCCGTTCGGTGTCGTCGTCAGATCAGCCATCGTCCGTCCCTCGGTCTGGACGTATCAGGGGAGGCCAACACGTCGGTCGGCCTCCCCTGCGTACGTGGATGCGGCGGTGTGTCAGACCCCGAACGAGTGGCCTGCGGCCGCGTCGGTGTTCACCATTTCGTCGAGCACGTGCATGACGGTGCTGGAATGCCTGTTGCAGACCTCGACGCCCTCGTCGATGCCGGAGTTGATCAACATCTGAGCGTGTTCGAACGACCCGCCGCCGGTGCCTTCGAACTCCTCGCGGACGGCGACGAGGGTGTTGGTCGCCGACGACCGGATGTTCTCGAGATGGCTGGCGGCGCCGCCGATGCCCTGCGCGAGATCTGCGATCTCGCCGGGGGTGTACTGAAACATGTGATGGTCCTTTCTGGAAGGGGTGACTAGGCCTGCGAGACGCCCTGCATGGCGGCGCGTGCGGCCGCCTCCTGCTCCTCGTATCTGGTTGCCGCGGCCTGCAGCGCGTGGATCAGCTCGCCCCACTGGGTGTTGAGTTTCATCTGCGCGTTGTGGATCTCTTCGGTGGTGACCACGTTGGCCATCGCCGCGTCGCCCTGCCATCCGCCACCCGCGATGTTGTGCGAGGCCTGCAGATAGTTGGTGAGGACGCCCTCGGCCTCGTTGCGGAGATTCTCCAGCTGGCTCGCTGCGGCGCGTAGCTTGTCGGCGCCGACGATAATGGTGGATGCCACTTGGTATTCCTTTTCCTCAAATTTGCTGACGAGATGTCTAGAGCCTATTCCGCGTGCGCGGAGGTCTTTGCACCAATTTCTTGGTCAGTCCTCCCTTCCGGAACGTGGACCAACCGTTAGCTGCATGGTCCTGCCCTCGGCGGAGCCCTCCCTGCGCTCGTCGCGTCCCAGCTGGCCCGCAGCGCCCGCCGCGGCCGGGGCGCCGTAGAGGCCGCCGGTTCCCGCACCCGTTGCCGGACCCGCCGACGCGGCGACCTCGGGGACACCGGCGCCGGGCGTCCACCCGGTCGGCAGCTTGGGTGGTCCTGGCGCATTGAAGCTCCCGGTCGGGCGGGTGAAGCTCGACATCACCCCCGCCCCGCTGCCGAAGCCGCCCGCGCCGCCGCCGCCACCGCCGCCGCGCGCGGCGGCATCGGTGGTGGCCGCAAGAGTCGTCTGGTCGAACTGGCCGACCTTGTCGATGCCGCCGAGACCACCCTGGCCCATGCCCTGGCTCAGCGGCCCGAGCATGCCCATCGCCATCTGCGGCATCTGCCCGAGCATCTGCGGGAACTGGCCGAGCATCTGCAGGGGCTGCGCCGCCATCTGCGGCAGCTGGCCCAGCTGGCTCATCATCTGCGGCGCCATCGAGGCCATGGAGTTCGCAGGCGCGGCCGCGGCCTGGGCACCCGGTTGAACTGCGCTGGAGGCCTGGTTGACGCCGTTGAGGCTCTGGGTCATCGCGGCGTTGGTGGCGCCGTGGGCGGCGGCCTGGCTGATCGCGGCCGCCTGGCCGGCCGGGCCCGCGGGGTTGGCGGTCAGCGGCGCAGGCGGCGGCGGGGTGAGCAGGGCGGTCAGGATCGCCGTCACGACGCCTTCGTATCCGCCCATCTGCCCGGCGTTGTTCAGCCAGTACCCCTCGTAGAGGCCGTCGAGCACCCCCATCGGCGGAAAGTTGATGCCGCAGAAGTTCGTCATGGCCAGACCGGTCCACGTGGCGCGGTTGCCCGTGCACACGGGCACCGGGATCATCGCGGTCTTCGCGGTGACGTAGGCCTGCTCGATGCCGGCCGCCGCGATCGCCGACTCCTGCACCCAGGCCGCGAGCAACTGCAGCGCGGCGACATAGGGCATCGCGGTGGCCATCATGGCCGCTCCGCCCACCCCGACCCATCCGGTCGACGCGGTGACCCCTGCGGTGGCCGCCATCTTGGCGCCTTCGGCGGTCAGCGCTGCGGCGAGCGCTTCGTAGGCGGCGGCTGCCGCCGCGATGCTGGCGCCGTTGTCCCCAGCCATCAGTTGGCCGGCGTTCACCTCAGGCGGGAACGCACTCCACTGGCCGGCCACGAGTGGCTATGCCCCTCCGATGGTGGCCGCGGCGGTGTTGATGGCCTCGACCGCGGTGTAGGTGGCACCGCTGGTTCCGACCGTGCCAGCGAACAGTTCCCGCATCGCGATGTACTCGGCGAGGATGCCCGTCGTCGCGGCGCTCCTCGCGATCAGCGCTGCGGCCGCGCGCACCGACACATCGTCGGCGCCCGGCGGCACCACCGCTGAGGTGGGACCTGCGGCGGCCGCTGCCGCCGCCGCGAGGGTGGCGGCGCCTCCGCTCTCCGCGGTGGCCTGCGCCGCGAGGATCGCCGGATCGACGTTTATCAGCATGTTCACTCCCGACTGACGTAGCTGCTGTATGCAGTCTAAGGCTGGTTCGCACTGCTTCCGGACGCCAATTTGAAAATCGACCCCACTGTACGCCTAAGTTTGCGGGCCTGCCGAGGACGGTGCTGTCGGAGGGGTGCTCCACCCGATGAGGGCACCCGAAGTGCCTGTTCGTGTGAAGTAAATCGCTTTGCCAGGCCGCTGCGGTTCGGCGTAGATGTCCGCCACGATCTTCCCGGCGTCGCGCCGGCCGTCCATGACGAGGATCGGTGCGAGCGAGGCGCGGAGTTTGCCGAGCACCGAACTGCCGATCGCGACCTGATTCCAGTTCGCCACCGCGGTGGCGGCAAATATGTGCAAACCGGTGTCCCTGGCCCCTTCGACGTGCGGGCCGAGATTCATCAAGGGGTTGTCCATCGACGACCACACCCCGGCATCGTCGATGACGACGAAGATCTCGGGCCCGGAGTAGAACTTCTTGGTCATCATCTCCTCCTGCGTGGTGCCGGGAGGAGGTTGGCGGCTCTCCAGCTCAGCAACGAGATCGCGGATCGCTTCGCGGATCGCGGTCTGCGTGTAGGCGTAGTCGCGCAGATGCGGGCCCTGTACGACGCCGAGCAGTGTCCGCCGCGGGTCGAGCACCAGGATCTGGGCTTCTTCCGGGCGGTACATCGACGTGATCGACCGGCACATGACCCGCAGGAAATTGGTCCGTCCTGACCTGGGCGCACCGACGGCGACCACGTGCGGGTGGTCGGCGATGTCGACGTAGGCGGGCCCGAGGTCGGCTTCCGACAGGCCGAACGGGACGAGGCTGCGCCGCGTGACCGGCTGGGCCAGCCGCTGCACCTCTTCGAACGGCACCGATTCGGGCAGCCTGCTCACCGTCGCCGCCTTCTGAACACCGGAGACCTGCGCGATCAGCGCGCCGATGTCGCGGGTGGCCACCCGGCCGCCGTCCGCCGCCGGGCCCGCGGCATCCGACGCCGGCCGCTCGCCGAGTTCGGGGACGCCGATGAGCAGATGCATCCCGGGCTTGGTCAGGCCACGGCCCGCTATCCCCTTGGGGACCTTCTTGGCGAGCTGGCGGTTCATCTCGGAATCGCCGGGATCGGTCAGCCGCAGTTCGATGCGCTCGGTGGCCAGCGGCTTGAGCGCCTGCTTGAAGCCCTGCAGATAGCTGGTGTGCGAGATCACGATGTGCACGCCGTAGCCGAGGCAGCGGCCCAACGCCACGATGTGGTCGACGTACTGGGGGAACTCGGCGGCGAAGGTGGCCCAGCCGTCGATGACGAGAACGACGTCACCCCCGGCGACCGGCACCGGCTCGGGTTTGTCGCTGAACTTGCGGCGCCGGACCTCTTCCATGTCGAGCCCGGTCTTGGCGAAGACCGCCTCACGCTCGGCGACGATGCCCTGCACCGACGAGATGATGCGGCCGACGCCTTCACGGTCGACGGCAGGGGCCAGACCCGCCACGTGCGGCAGCCCGGCCACGGCCGACAGGCTCGGCCCGCCTGCGGCGACGCAGTAGAACTGCACGCGCTCCGGGCGGTACATCAGCGCCGCCGTCGTCATCATCGTGGCCAGCGTGGTGGTCACGCCGGACTGCGGCCCGCCGATCACCAGCGCGTTGGCGCCGAGCATGTCCAGCACGTGCACGTCCTGACGGTGCTGGCGCGGGCGGTCCTCGATGCCGACCGGGAACACCAGGCCGGGATTCTTGCCGTAGTCCACATCCCACGGCTTGCCCCGCAGCAGCCGGACCAACTGGTCGGCCGTCGCCGAGGTCTCCAGCGGCGGCAGCCAGAGCTGGCGGGGCGGTCGCGCGCCGGTCGCCCGCAGCGAGTCCACGAT
>JAEZKH010000292.1 GCA_023415515.1 Actinomycetes bacterium | reverse complement strand
GGTGAATCTTCACCGCCGTGTGGACGCGGGATGTCGTTGCGCCGCCGATCAGCAGCGGAATGTCGAAGCCCTCGCGCTCCATCTCGGAGGCGACCGTGACCATCTCGTCGAGCGAGGGCGTGATCAGCCCCGACAGCCCGATGATGTCGACCTCCTCCTTGCGCGCGATATCCAGGATCTTCTGCGTCGGCACCATCACGCCGAGGTCGATGATCTCGTAATTGTTGCAGGCGAGGACCACGCCGACGATGTTCTTGCCGATGTCATGGACGTCGCCCTTCACGGTCGCCATCAGCACTTTGCCGGCGGTCTGCCGCTCGGAGCCGCCGTTGAGGCGCTTCTCCTCCTCCATGAAGGGCAGGAGATAGGCCACCGCCTGCTTCATGACACGCGCGGACTTCACCACCTGCGGCAGGAACATCTTGCCGGAGCCGAAGAGGTCGCCGACGACGTTCATGCCGTCCATCAGGGGGCCCTCGATCACCTCGATCGGACGACCACCCGCGGCCGCGATCTCGGCCCGCAATTCCTCGGTGTCCTCGTCGACATGGGCGTCGATGCCCTTGACCAGGGCATGCGTGATCCGCTCGCGCACCGGAAGGGAGCGCCACTCGGCCGCGGCCGGGTCCTCGCCTTTGTCCTTGGTGTTGTACCGCTCGGCGATCTCGAGCAGCCGCTCGGCCGCGTCCTCGCGACGGTTGAGCACGACGTCCTCGATGCGGTCCCGCAGCTCGGGGTCGATCGAGTCGTAGGGCACCAGCGCACCCGCGTTGACGATGCCCATGTCCAGGCCTGCCTTGATGGCATGGAACAGGAACACCGCGTGAATCGCCTCGCGGACCGGGTTGTTGCCCCGGAATGAGAACGACACGTTGGAGATGCCGCCGGAGATGTGCACCCCGGGCAGATTCTCCTTGATCCAGGCGCAGGCCTCGATGAAGTCGATCCCGTAAGTCGCGTGCTCCTCGATACCGGTCGCCAACGCGAAGCAGTTCGGGTCGAAGATGATGTCCTCGGGCGGGAAACCCACCTCGTCGGTCAGGATCCGGTATGCCCTGCCGCAGATCTGCTTGCGGCGCTCCAGGTTGTCGGCCTGTCCCTGTTCGTCGAAGGCCATCACGACTACGGCGGCACCGTACTTGCGGCACAGCCGTGCCTCGCGGATGAACTTCTCCTCGCCCTCCTTCATGGAGATCGAGTTCACGATCGGCTTGCCCTGCACGTTCTTCAGACCCGCCTCGATGACCTCCCACTTCGAGGAGTCGATCATCACCGGGACACGGCTGATGTCGGGCTCGGCCGCGATCAGCTTGGTGAACCGGTCCATCGCGGCGACGCCGTCGATCATCCCCTCGTCCATGTTGATGTCGATGACCTGCGCACCGACCTCGACCTGCTGAAGGGCGACCGACAGCGCGGTGTCGTAGTCCTCTGCCTTGATCAGGTTGCGGAACCGGGCGGAACCGGTGATGTTCGTGCGCTCACCGATGTTGACGAACAGGGAGTCGGAGGTGATGTTGAGCGGCTCGAGGCCCGACAGGCGGGTGGCCACCGGGATCTCGGGCACCTGCCGCGGCGCCTTGCCGTCGATGACCTTGGCGATCTCGGCGATGTGCGCAGGCGTCGTCCCGCAGCAGCCGCCGCCCAGGTTGACGAACCCGGCGTCGGCGAACTCGGCGACGTAGGAGGCTTGTCGCTGCGCGGACTCCTCGTACTCGCCGAACGCGTTGGGTAGGCCCGCGTTCGGATAGCAGGACACGAAGGTGTCCGCGACCCGCGACATCTCGGCGAGGTACGGCCGCATCTCCGGCGCGCCGAGGGCACAGTTGAGGCCGACCGCGAGCGGCCTGGCGTGCCGGATCGAGTTCCAGAAGGCCTCGGTGACCTGGCCGGACAGCGTCCGGCCGGACGCATCGGTGATGGTGCCCGAGATGATCACCGGCCAGCGGCGTCCACGCTCCTCGAACAGCGTCTCGATGGCGAAGATCGCGGCCTTGGCGTTCAGGGTGTCGAAGATCGTCTCGATGATCAGAAGGTCGGCGCCACCGTCGACCAGGCCCCTGGCAGCGTCGAAGTACGCGGCGACCAGCTGGTCGTAGGAGACGTTGCGGGCTCCGGGGTCGTTGACGTCGGGCGAGATGGACGCGGTCCGCGTCGTCGGCCCCAGCGCACCCGCGACGTAGCGGGGTCTCTCCGGGGTGCTGAATTCATCGCAGGCTTTGCGGGCCAGCGCGGCGCCCGCATAGTTCAGCTCGTAGCTCAGCTCCTCCATGCCGTAGTCGGAGAGCGAGACCGCATTGGCGTTGAACGTGTTGGTTTCCAGGATGTCGGCGCCCGCGTCGAGGTACTCGCGGTGGATTCCCTCGATGATCTGGGGTTGGGTGAGGGTGAGCAGGTCGTTGTTGCCGACGACGTCGCTCGGCCAGTCGGCGAACCGCTCACCGCGGTATCCGGCTTCGTCAGGGCGGTCCCGCTGGATCGCGGTACCCATCGCCCCGTCGATCACCATGATTCGCCGGCTCAGGGTTGCGGACAGTTCGTCGGTGCAGTCGGGACGGGTGTTCGGCGCAAACGTCGTGGAGTCGGAGATATTCGACTGAACAGCGGTCACGTGCACTCCTTCCGTAGCGGAAGGCGTCCTTGACTTCGCCGAGCGTGGCGGAACCGGCTGAGACCCGGACCCGTTGCAACGCCTCTCGACCAGGCAAGTCTACGTCGTCCCCCGTCGGAGCTCTGGACGCCCAACCCGTCGCCGCGATCGACAGCTCACCGATAGCGGCGGCATCGTCGTCGCAGTCGTCGCCTCCCAGGTTAACCAGAGTGCAGCTGAACGTATTTCGGCACGGGCGCCCACAGCACGGCATTCGGCCACTCGCCGGGCCCGCACAAGCCTTACGCTGGCGTAGTGACCCCGTCGGATGCGACCGGACCCCGGTCAGATCCTCTTCGCGCAAGCGGCTCGCCGAAACCTGCCGACCTGCCCGAACTGACGAACACCATCGTGGTGGCGGCGTTCGAGGGCTGGAACGACGCCGGCGATGCGGCCAGCGACGCTTTGGAGCACCTGGATGCGATCTGGGAGGCCGAACCGCTCATCGAGATCGACGACGAGGCGTACTACGACTACCAGGTGAACCGGCCCGTGATCAGGCAGATCGACGGGGTGACCCGCGAACTGGTGTGGCCGTCGATGCACATCTCGCACTGTCGTCCGCCCGGCTCGGATCGTGACATCGTGCTGATGCACGGCGTCGAGCCGAATATGAGATGGCGCACGTTCTGCGCGGAGTTGCTCGCGATCGCCGACAAGCTCAACGTCGACACCGTCGTCATCCTGGGGGCGCTACTCGCCGACACCCCCCACACCCGACCGGTGCCGGTGTCGGGTGCGGCGTACTCCCCCGACTCGGCGCAGTTCTTCGGGCTCGAGGAGACCCGTTACGAAGGCCCGACCGGGATTGCGGGCGTCTTCCAGGACGCCTGCGTCGCCGCGGGCATTCCGGCGGTGACCTTCTGGGCGGCCGTCCCGCACTACGTCTCGCAGCCGCCGAGCCCGAAGGCCACGGTGGCCCTGCTGCGCCGCGTCGAGGATGTCCTCGACATCGAGGTGCCGTTGGCCGACCTGCCCGCTCAAGCCGAAGAGTGGGAGGAGGCGGTCACCGAGATGACGTCCGAGGACGAGGAGATCTCCGAATACGTCGCGTCGCTGGAGCAACGCGGCGACGCCGAGGTGGACATGACCGAGGCGCTGGGCAAGATCGACGGCGACGCGCTGGCCGCCGAGTTCGAGCGCTACCTGCGTCGGCGAGGGCCCGGCTTCCGCGGCTGATCTGCGCTATGTGGATAGACTCCCCCGCGTGCGCTACGGCGACTGGGCGAGCCTGGAGGTGCCGCAGGCGGCCGCAGGCCCGGGCGGCACGGAGGCTGTCCGCGACCTGTTCCTGAGGTTCGACCGCCAGACGCAGCGACAGCGCAGCATCCTGCGGCTGGCCCTCGTCGCATTGATGGCGCTCGCCGTCGTCAGCGACACCCCGCGCTCGGAGTGGCCCGCGCAGATCACGCTGGTCGCGGTGTACGGCACGCTGTCGCTTGTCGCGGCATGGATGTGGCTGTGGCGTCCGGAACGGGCGCGCACGCTGCGGGCCGTCGAACCCATGGTGCCCATCGACATCGCCGCCATCTGCGCGCTGCCCTACCTCTCGACGGGTAGCTACCTCGTGCTCGCGCTGCTGGCGTTTCTTCCGTTCTTCATCGCGACGCAGACGGGTCGGCGCGCGGCGCTGCTGTCGATCGCGTCGATCGCCTGCGGCGGCGCCGCCGTGGTGGCGGATCCGGTGTTCCGCGACCAGCTGTCCACGGCCGTCACCGTGACACTGCTGCTGATGCTCGCATTGCTGTGCCTGTGCTCGTTCACCGTCTCGCGCGTGCAGCAGCGCAGGCTGGCCAGCATCGCCGAGCTCACCGCAAGTAGGTCGCTGCTGTTCGCCGATGTGATGACCGCAGAGGAACGTGAACGCAGAAGGATTGCAGAAGCCTTGCACGACAGCGCATTACAAACGACTCTGGCAGCCAAGCAGGATCTGCGCGACGTGCTCAAGGGCAACGGCGACGACTCGGCCGTGCGGCGCGCCAGCGAGCTGCTCGCCGATGTCGCGGTCGAGCTGCGGCAAGTCACCCGCGAGCTGCACCCAGCGGTTCTCGATGCCGCGGGCTTGGCGGCCGCCACCGAGGCTCTGGCACAGACGTTCTCCGAACGCACCGGGGTGCCGGTGGAAATGCTGATCGACTATCCGGGCACCCACAGCGAGGACGCCACCGTCTACGGGGTCGCCCGCGAGCTGCTCAGCAACGTCGCCAGGCATGCGAACGCCCAGCAGGTCTGGCTGACCCTGCGCCACGACGGCGACACGATCGAACTCGACGTCCGCGACGACGGTGTCGGCGTGGACCGCGAGGTGCTCCCGCTGCGTGTCAGCGACGGTCACATCGGGCTTGAATCGCATCGAGCTCGCATCGAAACACTGATGGGCACAATGGAATTCCTTCCCACAAAGCGAGGAACGTGGGTGCGAGTGCGGCTGCCACTGGGTGTCGGGCGGGAGGCGAGGACATGATGGAATCGCAGCAACGGGTACGTGTGGTGGTCGGCGACGACCACCCGGTGTACCGGGACGGCGTGGTGCGCGCGTTGCAGGGCAGCGGCCGTGTCGACGTTGTCGCCGCGCTCGGCGACGGCAGCGCCGTGCTCGCGGCGATCCGCGAACACGACCCCGACGTGGCGCTGCTCGACTACGCGATGCCCGGTCTCGACGGCGTCGCGGTCGCCCACGCCGTCGCCCGTGACAAGTTGCGCGCTCGCGTGCTGCTCCTCTCGGCGACCACCGAGGGGTCTGTGGTGTACCGGGCGATCCAGGACGGAGCCGCGGGCTACCTGTCGAAGGAGGCCGACCGCGACGAGATCGTGGCGGGCGTGATGGCATGCGCGCGAGGCGAAAGCGTGCTGCCGCCCGAACTCGTCACCGCGCTGGCGTCGCAGGTGCGGGCCCGCGCCCACTCCGACGCGCCCATCCTCAGCGAGCGTGAGCGGCAGATCCTTCGACTGATCGCCGACGGAAAATCGGTGCCGGACATGGCCGGTGAGCTGTTCCTGGCGCCCACCACCGTCAAGACGCACATCCGGCGCATGTACGAGAAGCTCGGTGTGTCCGACCGCGGCGCCGCTGTCGCCTACGCGATGCGCAACCACCTGCTCGAGTGAGCCCGGTTGCGGGTGTCGTCCGATCGGACGACAGCGGGTTCATCCTCGCGGTACTGCGTTTGCACGCTGCCGCAGCGGTTCCCGTGCCGTGATGCTGACTTCCATGACTACTTCACCTGTTCTCGACACACACGAATCGGTCACCGCGGTCGCGCAGCCCCGCACCGCGGTGAAATATGCGACAGAGGCGATCGGGACCATGGTCCTGGTGTTCACCATCGGCACCGCGACCGCGGGTGCGAGCGCGCTCGCTCCATTGGCGATCGGCGGCGTGCTGATGGCGATGATCTATGCCGGTGGCCACATCTCAGGCGGGCACTACAACCCCGCGGTCACGCTGGCAGCTCTGGTGCGCGGTCGCATCGGCGGACGCGACGCAGTCGGCTACGCGGTGAGCCAATGCGCCGGGGCGGTGGCGGCATCGGTTCTCGTCGCGCTCGTCTCGCCCGCGAGTGCCGCCCCGCTGAGGCTTTCCGGGCACGCCATGGTCGCGGCGGGGATAGCCGAGGTGCTGTTCACGTTCGTGCTGTGCTTCGTCGTGCTCAACGTGGCGACGAGCAAGGACCACCCCGACAACTCGTTCTACGGGCTGGCCATCGGCCTTGTCGTCATCGCCGGCGCGGTGACCGTGGGCGGAATCTCGGGTGGCGTGTTCAACCCCGCGGTTGCGCTCGGCGGCGTCGCGATGGGCACGCTCTCGCCGACGCTGCTGGTGCCCTACGTCATCGTTCAACTCGCCGCGGGAGCCGCCGCGGGGTTCGCCTTCCTGGCACTCAACCCGGCCGACAAGTAACCCGTCAGTCCGCCGAGAGGCCTGGCCGGAAGGTCAGGCCTCTCGCTGTCTCCACTGTTCCAACCGCACAGTCACGGATGCGACGGGCGCCATGATTGACAACCTTCAGGTTGTTGATGGTGGCCGGAAAATGTGTTTCCGCTGATTGGGGCCGTGCAGTGAAGATCAATTCATGGCCGACACCAACGGACTGACGACCTCAGCCGCGGCATTGTCGACCTCCGGTGCGGACCTCGGCAGGCGGGCTAATCGCGTCATTCCCGGCGGCATGTACGGCCATCAGGCCGTCAGGAACATGTCGCCCAAGTATCCGCAGTTCTTCACCGCCGGCGAGGGCGCGGTGATCACCGATGTCGACGGCAACGAGTACGTGGACCTGATGTGCAGTTGGGGTCCTGTTGTTCTCGGACACTGCGATCCGGTGGTGTCCGAGGCGGTGCGTACCCAGATGGAACTCGGAGACTGCCTCGCCGGGCCGGGCCTGCCGTTCGTGGACCTCGCGGAGACGCTCGTCGACGCCATCGACGACGCCGACTGGATCATGTTCGGCAAGAACGGAACCGACGCCACAACCGCCTGCCTGACCATTGCCAGGGCACACACCTCGCGCTCGGTGGTCCTGGTCGCGCGCGGGGTGTACCACGGGTCCGCGCCATGGTGCAGTCCCGTCCCGACGGGAACGCTGGCCAGCGATCGCGCCGCGATGGGCTACTTCGACTACAACGACCGCGAGAGCTTCGACCGCGCCGTACGGGAGGCGGGACCTGAATTCGCCGGCGTGATGCTGACCCCCTTCCTGCACGTCGAGGGCAAGGATCAGGAATTGGTCGACCTCGAGTTCGCGCGGCACGTCCGTCGCGTCTGCAACGAGCGTGCCGCGCTGTTGATCGTCGACGATGTGCGGTGCGGGTTCCGGCTGGCGTTCGGTGGAAGCTGGGAACCGCTCGGGGTGACCGCGGACCTGTCCGCGTGGAGCAAAGCCATCGCCAACGGGTATCCGCTGGCAGCCGTGACCGGCCGCGACGTCATCCGTGAAGCAGCCGCCACGGTGTTTCTCACCGGTTCGTTCTGGATGAATTCGGTGCCCATGGCCGCAGGGCTGGCGACGATCCGTCGTCTCGCCGCGATCGACGGGCTGTCTCGGATGCGGCGCGCAGGGGCGCGACTGAAATCCGGCATCGTGGCGCAGGCTGCCGACCACGGCCTGGCGATCAACTACACAGGTCCAGATGTCATGCCGTATCTCACGTTCGCGGGAGACGTCGACTACGAGCGGATGATCTGTTTCGCCGAAGCCGCGCTCGAGTCGGGCGTGTACCTCCATCCGAAGCACAACTGGTTCATGTCCTGCGCGATGGACGACGCGGTGATCGACAGGGCTCTGCGCGGCATCGATGCCGCATTCGCCGCGGTGCGCAAGCAGTTCGGCCCCACTGTTTCATCCTTCGACTGATCCGAGGAGACACCCGTGACCATCGAACGCCCCACCGACCATTCGCCTTCCTCGTCGGCTGACGCCGTCAACCCCCACGACTCACGCGTGGCCGCCTTCGGGTACAAACAGGAGCTGAAGCGGACACTGCGCTTCTTCTCGCTGTTCGCACTGTCCTTCTCCATTGTGTCCATCTCCACCGGCATTTTCCTCAACTACGGGTTCGCCATCAATCAATTTGGCGGAGCGTCGATCTGGACTTGGCCGATCGCCGCCGCGGGCCAGATCGTCATGGCCCTGCTCATCGCCGAACTGAGCACGAAGATCCCGCTGGCGGGTTATGCGTACCAATGGGGTGCGCGTCTTGTCGGCTCGACCTACGGTTGGTACACCGGCTTCTTCGGGCTGCTCTACATGAGCATCACCGGAGGAGCGATCATCCTCCTCGGCGCCACCCCTCTGCTGTTCGACGCGCTCGGGATCGACGCGCCCGCCGGAGTCGTACTCGCCGTGGCGATCGCGATCCTGTTGTTCACGGTCGCGATCAACATCGTCAGTGTCCAACTGGCCGCCCGCACCAACAACACCGCCGTGGTCGCCGAGATCATCGGCACCGTCCTGTTGGCCGTCACCGTGATCGTGGCGTTCGGCCTCTACGCCGGTGACGGTGGCGGCACCGTGGCCAACCTGTGGAACACCACGGGAACAGCCGGATCCGGCATCGGTCACTTCGTGATGGCGGGCCTGCTGGGCATCTACACGATGGTCGGCTTCGAACTGTCCGCTGACCTCACCGAAGAAGCCGTCGATTCTCAAAAGGCCGTTCCCAGAGGCGTTCTCACCGGCGTCATCGGATCGGCGATCCTCGGAATGCTGGCACTGATCTGCTTCACCATCGCGATGCCGAACCTCGGCGAGGCGCAGGCCTCGGATGCGCCGATCGTGACCATTGCCGAGTTCTACCTGCCCAGCGCGGTCGTCAAGGTGTTCATCGTGGTGGTGGCTTTCTCGATGATCGCACTGGTCATCGCCAATCAGGCAGCGCAGGCTCGGCTGATGTACTCGATGGGCCGCGACAACATGCTGCCGTTCTCCCGTCATTTCCGCAACGTCAATGCACGCACCCAAACCCCTGTGCGCGCACTCGTCGTCGGCGGCGCGATCAGCGTCTTGTTCATGATCTACGGCTTCCTGCAGACCGATTCGTTCACCACACTGGTCGGCGCGACGTCGATCGCGCCGTACCTGGTCTACCTGCTCATCGTCGGCTCCTACATGCGTCAGCGCCCGACCCTGGCCGCCGCTCCAGGCGCTTTCAACCTGGGCCGCTTCGGAATCCCCCTGATGGTCATCGGACTGGTGTGGATCGTCACCGCCTTGTTGATCCTCACCATTCCGTCGGATTTCCACGGTGCGGTGAAGGTCGTCGCAGGCGCGAGTGTGCTCGCGATTCTCTGGCACCTGCTGGTCCTTCGCGGACGGATCAACCGCGGTGAAGCCGGTGTCGCGCGGTTCAGCCTCGAGGCACAACAGGTGTGACGACCCCGGACTGCAGCTCACCGAACGGGTGCTCGATCTCGTCGACGACCTGTTGTTCACGGCGGCGCACCTGCTGGGCGACCCGGTTGAAGGCAACCACGAGCTCGCTGTCCCTGTCGCGCCGCCACGCGATCGCCACCTCCGAGCCCGGCACATCGACGATCGGGATGTACCGGACACCCGAATGCGGGATGTAGCGCATGATCGCCGCGGGATTCACCGTGCACGCGAGGCCGGCGGCGACCAGCTCGATCTCCTCGGTGTTGGTCGTGGTCGGC
This sequence comes from Actinomycetes bacterium, assembly GCA_023415515.1. Taxonomy (GTDB): domain Bacteria; phylum Actinomycetota; class Actinomycetes; order Mycobacteriales; family Mycobacteriaceae; genus Mycobacterium. The sequence continues at coordinate 3,281 of JAEZKH010000292.1, read as the reverse complement.
CTCAACAGCGGCTCGGTCAAACCCGATCGGTAGTCCTGGAGGCTCCAGAATCGCCGGTATTCTTCGTCGGTCGAGCGTCCGACGGCCAATGGCACATCCAGGATGTCGGCGACGCCGACCGCACTGCGTTGCGCAAGTTCATGACGGACAGACACCGTCAACACGCGAGGTTCGACGAACAGGGTGTGGGTGACGATGTCGGTGTTCGCCAGCGGCGGACGCACGAAAGCCACGTCGGCCCATCGTTCCGACAGACCGGCGCTTTGATCGGGCAGCGGGAACTCCCGCATCTCGATCTCGACGTTCGGAAATTCACGCGCGAAGGCATCGAGGATGTAGGGCGTCAACTCCAGCGCGGCGCCGAGCCCGAAGCCGATCCGCAGACAACCCGCTGTGCCCGCACTGCGTTCACGGGCTACCGCCACTGCGGTGTCCAACGCCTCGAGCGCCACGCGGATCTGTTCGTAGAAGCTCTCACCCGCGGGTGTGAGCTGCACTGAACGCGTGGTCCGGAACAGCAGTGTCGCGCCGACGTCGGTTTCGAGATCCCGGATCTGACGCGACAACGACTGCTGGCTGATGAACAGGCGCGCCGCAGCGCGGGTGAAGTTTCGCTCCTCAGCGACCACGAGGAAGTAGCGCAGCTTGCGAACGCTGACATCCATCTCGAAACGATAGCGCCGCTCACACCTTTTCGGGCTTCGGCGCCTTCCAGGTTCCGTTGAGCGCGTCGGGCTTGGGCCAGTACAGCCGCAGCACCACGACGAACGGGCCCTTCGGCGCGGGCAGCCAGTTCGCCTCCTTGTCGGCTCCCGGCGAGGTGTTCTGGAGGTAGAACGTGTAGCCACCGTCGGTGTTGGGCACCAGGCTCGGCAGCATCGGCGAGTTGATCAGATAGCGGTTGATCGGGTTGGCGACCAACAGGCTCTGCGGCAGCTCGTACATGGTCAGCGACCAGAACGCGTTGACCGGCGGCAACTGGTCCTTGGCGAACGTGAAGGTGTAATTGTTGGCGCCGGTGAGGGGTTGGCCCGCCGAATCCTGCGAAGCGCTCGGATAAAGCGCCTCGGCCGCGGTGTTGCCGTAGATGCCGAGCACCGCCCCTGCCATCCGGTAGAGGTAGTTGCCCTTGAGGTCCTCGGCTGTGCCGAAGAATTGCGCCGCCCCCACCTCGCCGGTGTCGACCTTCTCCTTCTTGAACGTGTCGAACTCCGCCCATGCGTCGGCCATTCCGGCTTCGACAGCCGCCCGCATCTCCGGGCTCAGTTTGTCGGCCTGGAAGTCGCCGTCGGCTCCGATACCGATGGTGGCGAACCGATCCCGCATCTCCTTCTCGGCGGGCGGAGTCGGGGCGAACCGCATCGCGAAGTTGAGGATCTCGAAGAATTGCGGCGAGGTCTTCTGCTGGTCGGACGTCAGCGGCGGCACGAAGTCGATGGCGGGCGCAGGTGCGGGCGGCGGCTGATTGAGGAACACCGAGAGCGGGGTCGCCTGGTAACCCGCCTGGATCTCTTTGACCTTGTCGATGTCGGACGGTCCGAACAGCTGCGTGCGATAGAGAACGAGCATGAGGTCGGTGTCCGAGCGGATGACCTCGTCGATGCCCTCGGGCTTGTCGCCCTTCCAGTTCGGTCCGGCCAGCAGGTACTTGCCGCCGCCGTTGCCTGTCGTGCGGCTGCCGACGTAGGCCTCGTTGTAGGTGTAGCCGTCGACGAACTGCAACGAGTAATACCGGTTCTGCTCGATGGGCGGAACGGTCAGCACCAACGGCTCGGCCCGTAGGTCGGCACCAACGGCCGAGTAGGGCGTGTCCGAATTAGGCGTCTGGACGGTCTTGTCGTCCGGGGTGTAAACCCTTGCGGCGCTGTGTACTTCGTTCCATCCGCCCTTGTACTCCGGGTCTTGTTTGTTGACGAAGTAGGAGTACATCACCCGGTAGTTGTCGACCATCGGAAAGCCGTAGATGTAGGCCTCCTTGGCGATCGCCCGGGCCTGGTCGGGTGTGACGGCAGCAGATGGGGGCGCAGATGCGGGGGTCGTCGTCTCCTCACCCGCTTTTTCGGCGCAGCCCGCCAGCAACAGCGCCGCGACGGCGATCAGCGTCGCGATACGCCGCATTACTTCTGCACCTCCTGTGTCCGTGCGCTCATGGATCGGCCCAACGCCTCGACCTCCGCGTCCATCTGTGGCAGAAGCTCCGGAACGACCTTCAGCGTGCCCGCCTCGCCGAAGCGGGTGGCGAGCAGCGGCTTGAACCAGCGCAGCAGCGCCACGTAGTCGGGGCAGTAGACGTAGCGCTTGCGACCCGCGATGCCCTTCACGAACGCCCTGCCGCACGCTTCGACCGATGTCGTCTTCCCGAGCGGACCCGGCAGTGCCTCGAGCATCTTGCGGAAGCTGGGCAGGTCCGACTTGGCGTCCTGCACCAGCGGCGTGTCGATCCACAGCATGTGGGCGGAGCCGACATCCACTCCGAGGTGGGCGACTTCGAGTCGCAGCGCGTGGGCGAACTGCTCGACGCCCGCCTTGGCCATGTTGTAGGGCGCCAGCCCCGCCGAGGCTGCGAACGCCGCCGCCGAGGACACGATGAGCACATAGCCGCGGCGCTCGATCACCGAAGGCAGCGCGGCCCGGACGGTGTTGAAGACACCGACGATGTTGACGTCGACCAGCGTTCTGAAGGCCTCCGGGTCGACCTTGAGCACCGAGCCGTACGTCGAGATGCCGGCATTGGCCATCACGACGTCGATTCCGCCGAAGCGCTCCACCGCGCCTGCCACCACGTCCTGCATGGCACCGAGGTCGCGCACGTCGGCGACAGCGGTGAGCACGCGGTCGGTACCCAGTTCGGCGCCGATCTCGCCGAGCGCGCCCTCGTCGACGTCGGTCAACACCAGTTGGGCGCCGCGCTCGTGCAGGCGCCTCGCCACCTCGGCGCCGACTCCACGCGCACCGCCGGTGATCAGGACCACTTTGCCGTCGACCGCAGTCATGGGCGCACTCCGTTTCGTGTGGCGTTTTACAGTTTGATTCCGAGCAGGGCATCGACCGCGGTGGCCACCAAGGCAGGCGACGTGGTGTCGTGCCCGCCGTAGGTGAGCGCATCCGTGCTCCAACCATCCAGCGCGGCGAGAGCTTTCGGGGTATCGAGATCGTCGGCCAGATACTGCCGCACTCTGGCGATCACGTCGGCGGCATCCGGCGCTGCGGGCAGCGCGGTCGCGTCTCGCCACCGCCGAAGCCGCGACATCGCGTCGCCGAGCACCTCGGTGCTCCACGAC
>JAEZKH010000202.1 GCA_023415515.1 Actinomycetes bacterium | reverse complement strand
GCCGCACCGGCGGCGCGCCACAGCTTCGAAGGTTCGCGCGTGTCCGTCTCCACAGACGGCATGCTGCTCAAGTCGACGGCCACCCACAAGCCTTGTCGGAAGCGGGCTTCAAGATCGGCCACCAAGCTCGTCGCTCCGCTGTAGGCGAGATCGGCGTTGAAGCGCCGTAGCCTAGCAGGGACGGCAACGACTGAGACGGCCATGCGCCAGGAGTGGACTTTGAGCTCCGGCCAGAGAGCGGACCTCCACCTGACCGATTTTTCGAGGCGAACTCGGCACCCAACCCCCTTGAGAAACTACGACCACTTGGCTTCCCAACTCTACTTACACGCGCAGAGAAACAACGCTGTGGTGTGAGTGCAAGTGTGCGCGACCGGTGGTTGATATTCGCGAATAATTCAGGTTGGATCCGAGCTGAGAACCATCGAGATGAACAGAAGAAGTGTCGGGCATCGACGTCAAAGAGGATGAAGCGGCCAAACTTGAGGTCGCTCTCGCCGCGCTCAGGCGTGATTACTCCAAGCTCTTGCCGCGCGTTCGCACGCTTGAACACACGGTGACGTGCGAATGCGACAAGGTTGTTCTTCGGCTCCATTTCCCCGCCCTGCGCCAGGGAAAGGCCACGGTTCAGGAGCTGATCGACGCGATTACTCACTTCATGGTTCCGTTCGCGCTGCCCCGGGCTGAAATCAATGAGGTCGACGCCCTCTTCACACCGGGAAACCTCGAAGAGTTCAAATTCCGATACTCAGAGCTATCGGAACGGGCAAAGGCACTCTTCAAGCGCGCTAACAAGGCAACTAATCGAAATGGCGAAGCGGGTGAGCTGCTGCTCTACCTTCTCACGGAGTGGATGCTGGACGCTCCGCAGCTCGTCGCGAAGATGTGCCTGAAGACAAACCGAGAGATGCCGGTGCATGGCGCAGACGGCATTCATGTCCGGTACGCGCCCGACCAAGATCGACTGCTCATGTTCTGGGGCGAGTCGAAGCTGTACGCGGATGTAGGCGATGCCATCAGCGCAGCGATCACCTCGATTACCGAAGCGCTAGAGCCGGAGAAGCTCAAACACGAGATCGAGCTTGTACAACGCAACATCAGCTTCGCCGGTCTCGACGAAGCTTCAAAGAGCGCGCTCCTCAAGTACCTCGATCCTTACGACGACGCTTACAATGACCGGCACGACGTGACGACTTGCTTGCTAGGCTTTAATTTCGACGGCTTCGAGGCCCTCGCATCCAAGTCGGAGGAGCCCGAGGAAGCTTTCGCGAAGCTCGCGAAAGCGAAGCTTAAGGAGCTGGCGCCCAAGCTGGCGTCGGCGCTCCAGAAGGCGAATCTCGCCAATCATCCTATGGAAATTTTCCTGTTCCCTGTGCCATCGGTGCAGGAGTTGCGGGACGTGTTCCAATCCAAGATTGGTTGGAAACCATGATCCAAGAACTCTCAGACAAGGTCTGGTCCAATGCCGGCTTCCACGAAGCGAGCCGCCGCATTGAATTAGCTTGGCTGCGGAAGGATCTCGGTGTTGCCGATGCAGCTGGAATTTCTACCGACGACGCCGTGAAGCTCATTAAAGCTGCCGCGATCTTGGCTTGTTCGAACGAGCAGCAACACCGAAAGGCTGCCTTCCGAGCCGCGACGTGCGCATACGAGCTTCATGGCGCCGCCGCGGTTCCAATGGATCAGGCCGTTCGCGTGGTGCTCGCACGCTTAGGCAATTTCGCATCCTTTGCCACGCGGACTGACATCGCTACGGCGCAGTCGTCGCTCCCGTTGGCTTTAGCGAGCGAGGAGATTGTCTCGGCGGACGGCAGAGAGATCATCGTCAATCAGAAGACGATCCATCTTACCGACTTTCAGCACGAACTCTGGAAGGGCCTCGTAGCAAAGAGCCGGATCGCTTTGGCCGCACCGACCTCCGCAGGAAAGTCGTTCGTGCTGCAAAACTATCTGACCTCGATCTTCGCCGCGGATCGCGATCAGTCAGTGGTGTATCTGGTTCCCACGCGCGCCCTAATCGCCCAAGTGGCAGAGGACCTCGCGGTTCAGTTTCAGGGCTACGAAGGTGACGTTCCAGACATCGTCACCATTCCACTGGACCCAGAGGCCAAGCTCCCGAAGCGAGCCGTCTATGTGATGACGCAGGAGCGCGCGCAGCTTGCGCTCGCTAGCCACGCCGATTTCAGCGCTGAGGTGGTTGTCGTAGATGAAGCGCATTCCATCGCTGACGGTGCACGTGGCGTATTGCTTCAGTGGGTGATCGACGACCTGATTTCCCGCAATCCCACCACACAAATTCTGTTCGCCAGCCCCGGTATCCGGAACCTTGAGGTCTTCGGCCAACTTTTCGGCCTATCCAACGTGGTCAAGTTTGCGTCGGTTGAACCGACGGTCGCACAGAATTTCCTCATCGTGAAAATCGACTCTGCGACCAAGGGTCGGATCATCATCAACACGACTGGCGACGGCACAGCCGATCCAGCGGAGGTCGTCAGCCTTCAGCTCGACCACACGATTGCAGGCCGCGTTGAGAAGCTGGTGCATATCTCTGCGCGCCTCGGCCTAGGCCATTCCAACCTTGTCTATGCAAACGGGGCGGCTGAAGCAGAGAAGATTGCAATTCAACTCGCAGACCTCTTTTCGCACCGCGAGCCGACGGAAGAACAGCTCGCCCTAGCCGAGCTGGCGAGAGAAGCAGTTCACCCGAACTACGTCCTCGTTGAATGTGTAAAGCGCGGGATTGGATTCCATTATTCCAACATACCGACGCAGCTCCGCCGCGCCGTGGAGGCAGCGGTATCCGCCGGGCATCTCGACTATCTCGTTTGCACGAGCACCCTGCTGCAGGGCGTGAACCTGCCGGCCAAGAACATCTTCATGTCCGCCCCGGAGAAGGGAAAAACCAATCCACTAGAATCTACGGACTTCTGGAATCTGTCCGGCCGCGCAGGACGCCTCCGCCGGGAGTTCCAGGGCAACATCTTCCTGATCGACTATGCCAAGTGGAAGAAGCAGCCGCTCGACGGGCCGAAGGACTCCGTTGTCGTTCCGGCCATAGAATCAAGCGTGAGGGATCGCGAGCAGCAGCTTGTGACGGTCATCACGGACCAGGCGGCTACCGCACGTCGCGACCAGCCCGATCTCGAGACCACCTTTGGCAGGCTCTATT
>JAEZKH010000151.1 GCA_023415515.1 Actinomycetes bacterium | reverse complement strand
CGAACACGGACATCAGGTCGATCGGGTCGGCCGCGCCGCCGTACACCCCCACCACGCAGACCGTGCCGCCGCGCCGCGCGGTCGCCAGCGCGGTCCGCAGGCCGGCCAGCCGGTCGATGCCGACCGTAGGTACTTGTAGCCGTCGCCCGCGCTCATCACACGCATCGAAACCGTCATCGCTGCTTCTCGTCCTGACCATCAGGTGAGCACCGCAGCACCGCTCCCGAACGCCCCAGCCCAGGGGCTCAACCTCGACCTGCAAGAGGCGTGTCCTCTCAGGAGGTGGGCCCGAGAGACGAGCGGCCTGAGTGGTCGGCAAAGGCGAGTTGAGCTGGTCGAGTAACGGCTTGGTTCGGGCCTGATGTGAACGGCTACGCGTGGCGTGCTTGTGCACCTGACAGGTGACAAGCCCGGCATCAGAACGAGAAGAACTGAGGTCGGGGTCGCCCGTCACTCGGAGACCTCATGCACGACCAGGAAGACCACCCGCCTCGACTCAAGATCGGGTCGCTGTTCAGCGGCTACGGCGGTCTCGACCTCGCCGTCGAACACGTCTTCAACGCCGAAACCGTGTGGTTCTCCGAACTCAACGAACCCGTCGCCGCAGTCTTCTCGCGCCACTGGCCGGGCGTCCCGAACCTCGGCGACATCACCACGATCGACTGGCACGAGGTCGAGGCCGTGGACATCCTCATCGGAGGGTTCCCCTGCCAAGACGTATCGACCGTCGGCAAGCGTGCAGGCCTCGCACCTGGTACCCGCTCTGGGCTGTGGGCGCACATGGCCGAAGCGATCGACGCACTCCAGCCCGAATGGGTCGTCATCGAGAACGTCCGAGGGCTGCTGTCCTCACCGGCGACGCGGCCACCCACAGAAGGAGACCCCCATGAGCCACGCAACCCCGGCGACGCAACCCTTCGCGAGCTGGAACCCGACCCGTGGCATCTGGGAGACCACGCAACTCGACCTCTACGGGCTCTCGGCGCCGTTCTCGGCGATCTGGCCGACCTGCGGCTGGATGCACGATGGATCGGCCTACCGGCTTCCCTTGTCGGCGCTCCTCACCACCGCCTCCGCATCTTCATCCTCTCCCACCGCACGCTTCCGCACCCCACTCGCGACCGACTCCACACGGGGCGGCGAGACACTCGACCAGGTACGGGCAAGACGAGGGACGATCGCGCTGTCGCACCAGATCATCGACTTCGCGCTCCACGGACCGGGTGGCTCGCCGAGCAGGAGGCGCGAGTCGGAGACGCGGTGGTCCCTGATCGACGGGCTGTTCAACGCTGGGGACGCTACGCCGGCGCCATCGCGCGATGGGAGCACATCACAGGACGCCCCGCGCCCGCTCCGGCGCTCCTGAACGACGCCGACGGCCCCCGCCCAGCACCAGCGTTCGTCGAGTGGTTGATGGGCCTGCCGATCGGATGGGTCACCGACGCTGGCGAGCTGACGCAGAACCAGCAGATCACCGCACTTGGCAACGGAGTATTGCCTCTACAGGCGGCCTCGGCCCTAACCATGCTCGCGCGCTAGTGTCCCGGAGCTACTCCTGCTCGGCTGTCGCCGGTACTGGAGTCGCACCCAGTGCCGCGATGAGTCGAGAGCGAACGCGTTGCTTGCGCTTCTCGAAGAACTCGGAGAACTCCGCGAAGTCGAGCGGGAGATCGTCGAGGTCGTTCTCCGCGATGTAGGTCGCCCGCTTCTCCTCACTCGGGAACGCAGCCTCGATCCAGTCGGCTGGGAGGGCGTCTTGCTTCTCGATGTTCGCGGTTCCGGCGAGGAGCTGGAGGTTCGGCAGAAGGTTCACCGCGCCCAGGTAGTCGTCGATCCTCTCGGCCGGAATCCCTGCCTCAGTGAGCTTCTTCTTCGTGAAGCGTGACTTCGGGAAGATGTGGTCTTCGTGGAACTTCTTGCCCAGGTCGAGCCCCGGATACAGGACCGATAGGACCGAGAAGGTGCGCTGGCCGCCGTACTTGAGGTTCAGCAGCTCGTCGATCTCAGCGTTGTCGAAGGCGAGGCTCTTGCCTGCCGTCGCCATGGCGTCCTCGACCGCAGCGACCGGGAAGTCGGCACCGGCGTTGTCTCGCAAGACATCGCGGATGCGGGTCAACAGGGTGTCGAGACCTGAACCCCAGATGCCACGCTTGATGAGCGATCGGGTGACCCAGCGTTGGAGCGCAAGCCGGTCGGCCGCGTTCGCGGTCGAGTCGAGGTACGAGTCGGTCGCGCCCCGCAGGTGGAGGTAGTACGCGAGAGGGACGATGACGCTATTCGCGGTGAGGTTTCGTTCGTTGTAGCCGAACTGTTGCAGCAGGGTCGCGGCCCGCAGGAGTGCGCCCTTGATCTGAGGCCAGGCCTCCTCGACCTTCGCCATGTTCGACTGGGTGAAGTTGGTGACCTTGAACCGGACATCCACGTCCGCGATCGTCAGCGCGGTCTTCAGCACCACGTCTTTGGAGAACGAGAACTGGCGGCCCGCGTTGCTGTTGATCTCAGCGACCAGGGAGCGGACCTCTTCGCGAGCATCGAGGTCTCGCCACTGGTTCGTGGCCATCGACAGCAGCAGGTCGGAGTACGAGAGTGTCGTGCCGCCGCTGTTCACGCGGACGAAGATTTCCAGCACCTTGTCGGCGTCCTGATCGGTGACGAGGAAGTAGTTCATCGGCTTCAGTACTCGGATCGCCTCGTAAAGGTCGTACAGCCGTTGGAACGCATCGGCAGACCCAGCGATGTTCCGGCGCGTCAACTCCTGCATGATCGCCGGTCCAGCGTTGGCAAGGCCAAGGACAGCTCCGACCCGGAACCACTTGTCCTCGCCACCCTCCTCGGCTGCGGCTTCCTTGTCGGTGAGGAACCGCAAGTCGTACTTGAGCCCGAGTTCCTCATCGTCGGCGGCGTCGACGAGGTTGAGGTACAGCCGCTTCACCGGGAAGGCGTCGGCGCTGTTCCACCAGGCGTACTTCTTCTTCTCTGCGAAGCTGCCGTATAGGGCGATGTTCAGCGAGGTGAGGCGCTGCTGCCCATCCAGGACCGCGATAGTGCCGCTGCCCGCCGGGACCGTCGCCTTGTCCGCGTATGGGTTGTCTCGCTCGTGGTAGTTGGTCAAGAACTCGTAGAACGTGTAGGACTGCGCGGTCTCGGGCTTCACATCCCAGAGCAGGAACGAGCCGACCGGGTACCCGCGCATGAGGCTGTCAACGAGCTTGGTGATCTGCTCGGCGCCCCACACGAACTCGCGCTGGATCGCGGGCATCAGGTACTCGCGCTTGTGGATCGCGGCGAGCATCTCCTCGATGCTGCGTGGGGTCTGGAACGACATAGATGAGTGCCTCTCTTGACGGCGCGGGTTGGGGCGGCTCTGGTCAGGTGGTCGGCTCGTCAACGGCCACCACGGTGTCGTAGAGGCCGTAGCGGCGGAGCCCCTTGTGGGACTCGATGCCGGTGTAGGACAGGGAGGAGTCTTCGTAGCGACGGAACGCGAAGACGGCTTGGTTCATGTGGGTGGCGTTGAAGACGCCGAGATTCACAAGGAGGTGGAAGTCCTCGACGGTCAGACCGGTGACGGCGCGGAACAGGCCGGGTTCGAGCTTCGTGATGACGTCTTGGAGAGTGTTTTCACGGAAGTCGGTCAGGTACATGAACGCCGGGATACGGGTCGCGAACTTCACGAGCTTGTCCTGAATCTGCTTGCGCTTGGACTTGTACTCCTTCTCCTCGGCGGTCAGCTCCTTCTTCTCAGCCGGGGTCGCGTCCTCGCCCTTCTCCTTCTTGGCCTTCTTCACCGCATCGCTCTTGTTGACGACGGTCTCGAAGATGTCGTTGCCGAGCGCCCGGAACCCTTCGATGTTCATCACGGCGTTGAGCGCGTCGGGGTTGTTCATGATCTTGCGCAGGGTGTCGTTGTCGACGTTGACGAGGATCGCCGACTCCCACTTGCGCGCCAGCAGGGTCGCTGAGGTGCCGGACATGGCGATGTCGAGGATGCCGCCCGCGTCCACCTGGGTCATGTTCGATCCGTCGTAGGCAAGGACGGGCAGGAACTTCACCAGCTCCTCGACTGCCTGTTCGGGGTTCGGGGTCTCTGGCGAAAGGCCCGCCCCGTAGTCGGCAATCTGTCGGAGAGCCCTGGTGGGAGCGAAGTCGAACACGAAGCACACGGGCTTCAGGACGGCCTCGGCGCTCGGGTCGTCGCCGTCGGGGTTCTTGATCGACCACGGTGACTGAACCCGGAACGCCGCCTGGAAGTATGTCTCGGGCGAGTTCAGGTTGCGCAGCATCAGGATCGACGACCACTGCTTGACCGTGACTCCCGTGGTGAGCTTGCCGCATGACAGCGTGATGGTCTTGGTATCGTGCCCGTCGCCGATGGCCGCACGCACCGGCGGGAGCGCGTCGAGCCCGATGCCGGCGCGGGTCCCGGCGACGACGAGAACCTTGTAGTCGTGCCAGAACACGTTCTGCTTCTCGCCGAGCAGGTTCGCCATCGCCTCACACGCGGCAACGTTGGGCAGGAACCAGAAAGAGTGCTGCAGGTAGGGCAGCAGTCGCACATCGGAGTAAGGGAACGGCGGACGGGTGCCCATCCGCATCGAATCGACCTGGGTCGGCAGGTGCGCGCCACGGATGAGGTCGAGCCACTTCTGCACATCGGTCTTGTGAACGAACTCCGCGTCGCTGCCCGTGCCCTTGGCCTCGAAGAAGGCATTGAGGTCGAACTCATCGAACTCGCCCTGATTCGCCACCGCGATGAGCTCGTCCGGCATCTGGTAGGTGAACAGCCGCATCTCCGGCAACGCACCGTACGGGTTCCACGCGCCGGGATGCGCTGCGGCGTAGTCGGCCTTGGCGCGCTGCTCGTCGGTGTAGGTCCAGTTGAAGATTTGCTCCTCGATGAACTCACCCGTGGCCAACGCCTTGAACGGTGTTCCCGACAGGTACAGGTACGCGCGAGTCGTGATCGGCAGGAAGTCGTCCTCGTCGTTGCCGAGCTCGTCGAGTTCCTCGTCGAAAGCGATGAGGCCATCGTTGTACTCGGCAGCGATCTCCTTCTGCTTGACCCGCTCGTCCTCTCCCTCGAACAACTCCTTGGCGGACTCCCGCCAGGCGCCGAAGTGGTACTCGTCGAAGATCACCAGGTCCCAGTTGGTGGTGTGGACCCACTCGTTCTTCGACTTGATGAGCCCCGTCTTGCGGTCACGACCAAGCAAGTCCTGGAAGGAGCCGAAGTACACGAGCGGGCGGGTCTTGTCGGCATCGTCCGGGCTGCCGCCTGTGGCGGACGAGAGGTACTGCCAGCCGTCGAAGTCGGCGTGCGACTCCAGATCGGTCTGCCACGCGTCCTCGACAGCGGGCTTGAACGTCACCACGAGAACACGCTTCGCACCAAGTCGCTTGGCGAGCTGGTACGAGGCAAAGGTCTTGCCGAACCGCATCTTGGCGTTCCACAAGAACCGCGGCACCGCCTTAGAGTCTTCGGCCCAGATCGACTCGAAGTAGCCCTGCGCCTTCTCGACGGCGCTGGCCTGCTCGGGGCGCATCGGGAACGTCTCGTGATGGGTGCCACTGAGCTTCACGCCCTCACGCAGCTCGGTGATCGCGGTGAGCACATCCGCGGGGGTGCAACGCATCCACTCGCGAGCCGAGCCGAAGATCGGATTCTCGAACCCCTTCTCGATCAGCCGCTGCCGCACATCCGAGTCGCGGAACACACTTCCGTCCCCACGCTCTGCCAGCTCATCGACATGCAGCGTGTAGGCCTGCTGCATCTGGCCCTGGGACTCACGGACGCGCGCGTTCACATCGGCCTTTGTCGTCTGCCCCACCTTCAGCAACCCCTCGTACCCTGTCGGCGGATCGTTCGGCGACCACGCATAGATTCGCAGCCGCGTCGCGGGCCTCTCGGGGAGGAGTTCGTCGATAGTTCTATTCATCGCCGCCCAGCTCCATTGGGCGCACGACCTTCTCTATGAATGCGATCTCGTCGTCCGTGAGTTCGTACTTGGCATACAGGTCAGCGTCGCTCCATCGCTTCGTCCATTCCTGGTTGGGAACGAAGCCGTACACCTTGCTCGTGACATGTTGAGAGGCCTTGCGTAGCTGAATCAGGAGCCGCGTCAGTCGGCAGGACAAGTATGAAAGAGCGCTCTCAGCCTCGGCCTTTGTGTCGAACGGGCCGATGCACAGATAGGTCTCCGACGAGATCGTGCCTGGCTCACCCAGGAATGGTGTGCTGATGACCCTGTGGGGGTATGTGTCCTTGTTCCCTGTGCCAGGAGCCGCGTAGCCAACGAACACCTTCCACTTGTCCACGAGCGCGGTACCCGATGGGATATCCTTCCGAGCTACGTAGCCGGGTGATCCGTTCTGATACACAAGAACATCGTTCGCACCGCGAACCGCCTTTCCTCGGAAGGTCGTCTCCAACCCGAATGGCTTTCTGGAACTGACCAGTTCCTCGAATCGCTTTCCCGCAGGAAGCGTGAGCTCGCTTGCCTGGCCGGTCTCCGCTGCGACCACCTTCTTGAGGATCGAGACACCTTCGTTGAATCGAATGAACACGTCAGCCCCCGCTTCGAGGAGCGGTCTCGTGTCGGTCGAGTCTTCCCACCCTTTGAAGTGGGTCGTGACGGCACACGGTCCGGGGTGGTCGCGATCCCATAGGAAGAAGCTCACACCGCCCTTGAGCCCGACGCCGGGAAAGACATCGGCGGCACTTAGGAAGTCGTCGATCGAGCGGAGACGGCCATCACCAAGCATCGATTCGCGAAACTCATCCAGGCCCTTCCCTCCAGCGAACCACCGAGACGGTACGACCATGGTCAGGAAGCGCGGGTCGAGGTTCTTGGCCTGCTCAACGAACAGTTGGTAGATCGGCGCAGCACTCGTTCCGTGGCCGCCGTCGCTGAGCTGGTAGGGCGGGTTGCCGATGATGACGTCGAACTGCATGTTTTCTCCGAACAGCTCAGCGATCCGAGCTTTGATGTCGTCGGTATGGATGAAGGCGTAGGCGTGAGTCTCAAGGTCGTCGCCACGCGCGTAGTCGTCCTCGCCCGCCCCGCAGTAGACGCACTTGCGACTGGTGTAGAACGCGACCTCTTCGCTCGTGAGGGGATCGACGCGGAACTCACGCTTACCGCCGCCCCAGGTGTGCACGGTGCGCTCGAACCAGATATTGCCGTCCTCGTTGGTGAAGGACTTAGCGATGGAGTGCGGACCATTGGCGAACTTCGAGCAGTACACGCTACGCCGCGCCAGCAGCGCCGTAAGCTGCGTGATCCCAATCCCGAAGACCTGCTTCGTGAGAATGTGATCGACGCGTTTGGCAAGGTCTGGAATCTTCAAGATCAGTCCATCAGTAAGACGACGAACGATCTCACGGAGGAACACCCCCGACTTGGTGAAGGGGTCGAGGAAGGTGACACTCGGATCAGCCCAGATGTCGGCGCCGTCGTTGGCGTCGGCCCACGCTGCCGCGAGCGTGTCGAGCATCTGGTTGGCGAACTCCGGCGGTGTGAACACCTCGTCGTTGGAGAGATTCGCGATGCAGGTCAGCACATCCGGGTTGTGCCCGCGCAGGGTGAATGAGGCTTGCATGATGCTCATGCGGCGTCCGCTTGTCCGGCCAGATCGCTCACGGTCATCGTCGGGTAGGTCTCGTGCGGTGCGAACAGGTCAGCTCCCAAGTCAGCAAACAGTGACCCTTCCGCCTCCCATGCGGAACGCTGGGTGAGTTCGTCATACCGGAAGTCGCGGCGCTGGAACTTCCCCTTCCCCAGATAGCCCCATTCGGCAAACGTGATCGGGGTGCCGTCTGGCAATGTCATCGTGAGCGCGTCGCCCCGGACAATGTTCACGCCCAGCACAACGCGTGCCGCAGTTGCCCACTCATCGGTGGCAGCGACTCCCAGGAAGGCGTTGAAGAACTCGGCCAAGTTCTCTCGGCACTCCTCTGCGTTGTCTTCGAGCAGCTCGATGCCGTAGACGCACATGAGCGCCAGCAGCGCATAGTGGCGCTTCTCGAACTCGCTCCTGCCGTGGCGAGCCTGAACCGTCGCGAACTTACGAGACAGGACAGGAACGAGAAAGTTGCCCGAACCACAGGCAGGCTCAAGAACGCGAGAGTCGATCCGCTCGGACTCAGCCTTGACCAGGTCGAGCATGTCTTCGACCATCCACGCGGGCGTGAAGACCTCGCCATGATCGGCGACACGCTGTTTCGACTTCACCAAGCTCTGAGTTTCGTTCAGCGCCATCCTCACCCCTCCTGGTCGTTGTTGCCGTCAGCGTATGAGCGACCACCGACACTCGACTGAGGTTCGGCATCCTGCGGGGCGCTCGATGCGGCCCCGGCGCGCACCCAGTCGTCGATCTCGCTGGCTTGGAACTTCCAGAGGCGGCCGACCTTATGTGCGGGCATGGCCTTCTCGGCGATCCAGGTGTAGACGGTGTCTTTGGTGATCCCGAGGTAGGCGGCGATGTCGTCTGCGGACAGCCACGGCTCAGCCACGTTGATCCTCCCTCGCACGGCGTGACCCCGGACGGGGCGACAACAGCAAGCCTACCGGGGCGGCTGCGGTTTGAACTGGGTTTGTCCGGGCGTGGCCGATCCGAACCGGTGCGGCTCCGGCGCCCGTCAGCTCGCTAACTGCGATGTGAGCCAGCCGCTCACGACGGCCCACCACCGCTCAGGGTCGGAGTTCCAGGCGAGCGTGTGGTCAGCGTCGAAGGTCTCCAGGGTCACGATGTTGGGGCGCTGGTCTCGGAGTGCTTGTGAGAGCCGGATCGGTGCGGAGCTGTCTCTCATGCCGTGGAGGATCAGCGTGGGCGTGGTGAGCTCAGCGGCGCGAGTGATCCAGTCGAAGCGACGCAGCGGGATCGGCCCCGGCAGCCCGACCATGCTCGCGAACGGGCCAATGGCGAGCCACGTGACGGCGAGGTGGCCGGCTGCACTCGGTAGTCCGCTGCGGGCGCAGTTGGCTTTGATGGTCTCGGTCCAGTCGAGGACTGGTGAGTCGAGGACGAGCGCGGTGATGAGTCCGTCTTGGCGCGGGCGGGCGGCGAGTTGGAGAGCGATGGCGGCTCCCATTGACCAGCCGAACAGCACGATCCGTTGGGCTCCTCGTCGGACGGCGTAGCCGATGGCTTCGTCTACGTCTGCGGTCTCTGCGTGGCCGAGGGTTGATCGGCCGGTGCCGACGCGAGGGCCTTCCGCGGTGTCGCGGTAGGTGACGATGACGGAGGTGTAGCCGAGTTCGGTGGCGAGTTGGGCGCCGCGGAGGGTTCCGGCGCGGGTGCTTCCGAGTCCGTGGATGTGGATCGCCCAGGTCGAGGAGCCCCCGTCGATGCGCCAGGCCGGGCACGCGCCTGCTGGGGTGTTGATAGTGATGTCCCGCGCGTCGAGTCCTGCGTCGGCTGGGGTGGCGTAGTAGATGCCGCTCCACGAGGCACGATCGCCCGGCCGCAGTGTCAGTCCTGGTGCAGTGCCGGTGACTGTGCGGGCAATCCGGCGCGGCCCCCGGTCGGATACTTCTGCGGAGAGTTGCACCCAGCCGCCGCCCTTGATCCAGAGGTTGAAGATGCCGTCGGCGATGGTCTGGTCGGTGCGGTCGAGCACGATCCGCTGGACGCCGTCGCTGTCGTGCTCGATGTCGTGAATGGTGAGGTCGAAGGCGCGGGGGCCGAGGGGCGCGGTGAGGCGCCGTGCGATAGTCCAGCCGGTGCCGAGTGCGCTGGCGGCGAGGAGTCCGGCTCCGAGAGCGATGGCTCGTTTCATGAGGGATGCTTCTTGTTGGGTTCTGTTGCGTCGGCGTCTCCGCCACTGTTCGGTCCGGTCTCGGTGTGCTGTTCGCCGAGGAGGTGTCGTTCGGCGGCTTGGAGCAGCGCGCGTTCGTCGTCGGTGGTGGTGAAGGTGACGCGGCCGTCGATCATGGCGTCGCGGATTTCGACGATCGTGCGGTGGAGTCGCCCTTCGGGGTCGTCGGTCCCGGCTGCGAGTGGTTCGGCTTGGCTGAGGCCGGGCCGAACGCGAGTGGCGCGGTCCCAGACTGGTTCGAGGTCGGCGGAGAGAGCTGCGGTGCGGCGTCGGCGGGCGTGGTGCTGGGCGAGGCGGGCGACGGGTTGTGCGGTGAATCCGACACAGAGGAACCCGAAGGTCAGTAGCAACAGGGGCGCGTAGAGAGATTGGACAGCACGCATGAGGTCGAGGTGGTCTGCGACATGCGCGATGTCCATGATGAGCACGGCGACGCAGAGCGCGACCCCGAATACCGAACCGAGAGTCAGCAGAGCCGCTGGGAAGCGCTGAACGCCATGGGCGTTTCGGTACTGCCGGCTGGCAAGAATCAGCATGGCGGCAATCACGGTGCCGCAGTAGACGAAGTTGATGATCGAGTACGTGGCCGTGGCCGGCTGATTGCCGAGGTCGGCCATGAACTGTGTGGTGGTGTGGCCGCGTTCGATGAACGTGAATATCACCGTGATCGCGGCCAGTGCGACCAGCAGGGTAGGCAGGCTGACGGCTGCACGCACGAGCCGGGGCCGGTACTCGCCAGTATGCATGACTCCTCGGCCAAGGAAGAACAGCCCGACCATCAGCAGAGTGTCGGCGATCAGGGTGGCGATGTTGGTGCCGCCCAGGACCGGATCGATGGCGGCGTAGACGGCGTCGACGTTCAGGGTCATCGCGATCGCAATGGTGATGGAGGCGTAGGTGATGCTTCGGTCGGCGCGTTTTCGGCGGACGATGAGCAGGCTCACCACGAGCACCCACATGAGTGCCGCGACGAGCATCTGTGTCATCCGAACACCTCCAGGTAACCGGACTCCGCGAAGGCGTGTCCTCGGATGCCTGCGGCAAGCCGGTCGGCAAGGGCCTCGGCGGCGATCTCAGTTTCGCAGTCGGGATCTTGCCGGGCGAGGAGCCGACCGCGGGTGTAGGGCGGAATGCTGGGGAGCAGTATGTCGATGGCAGCACAATCATCGCCGTCGCAGTGGCCGAGGATCACGTGCGCGAACTCGTGCAGCACGAACTGCTGGCGGTGCAGGGCGGACTCGGTGGGTGCGTACAGCACGATGTCGTCGGTCTCGCCGGTCAGCCAGATGGCGCAGAGCCCATCGCTGGTATCGAGGTCTTGGAGCTCGTGCACGCGGAGGACGCGCTGGCGTCGGGCCTGGATCGCGTGGATGAGGTCGTCGAGGGTGAAGGTGTGGCCGAGCTGGAGGTCCGCGACAGCCGCCGATACGGTCTGTTCGATATTCACGGTGCGCCCCTCTCGGTGGAGAGCACTTGGCTGGTACCGGCGTCGCGTTGCGCGATACCTGTCAGTGCTCAGGCATGTGTGTCATTTCCTCATCCAGGAACTTGGTGATGGCGTGGAGTGCTTTCGGTGAGATGTCACCGAGGGTGCGGGCGGCGTAGGACTTCACCTTCGCCGCTCGCATGGAACGAACGAGGTCGAGTTGCGCGGTGACCTTCTCCGGGGTGATGGCACCGTCGGCTCCCATGAGGAAGTCGGTATCGACATCGAAGTAGGCGGCGAGTCCCTCGAAGACGGCGGGGTCTTGGACGTGGCGGTGGCCGTTGACCATGTACGTCCAGCGCGAGCGCGATAGGTTGACGCCGCGTTCTTTGAGGAAGTCCGCGATCTGGGAGTAGGTCGGCTCTGCACCGGACTCGGCCTCGGCAACGTCCATCAGGAGCCGCAAGCGGTTGGCGAGATCGACTGCCGCAGCCTGGCTCTCTTCTTCGGTCATGGCCGCTGACCTCCTTTCCCTCGTGACGGGCAAGGCATCGCTGTTGTCCACCCCGAAGGGGCGGTTGTGCATGCCCAACGCTACTCGTTGAGCATGCACAAATCAAGGCTTGCGCATGCTCAACGGGCGTGCTCCAATGGGAACTCCGACCTGTTTGAGCATGCTCAATTGCCTGCTTGGGTGGGTCGCTCTCGCCAGAGAGGAGGACAACGATGCTGGCTCTCGCACCGTTCCCGCGCGGCTCCTCGCGGGGGCGCGCCGCTATGCCAGGCCGCCCCGTAGGGCTGGCCCGGCAGGTTCGCTCCGGCCGTCGCGGGAGGGGGTGCCTACCTCGTAGGTGTACCGCCACGCCCACGAGTGTCGTGGTGGTCGCGAGAGGAGACCCGGTCATGGCATCGACACTGGAGCAGCGTGCGGCGCGTGAGGCGAAGCTCGACGAGTTGCACGAGAAGCTGACAGGCGCGGTCGAGCAGCTCGTCTCCGGCGACGACTGGCGCGACGCGCTCGCGTTCGCCGCGAGGTTCCGGTCCCGGTCGTTCAACAACACGATGCTGATCTGGGTGCAGCACCAGGTCGCGTTCGAGGTCGGCAGGGTGCCCGAGCCGTTCCCCTCGCTTGTTGCGGGGTATCGGCAGTGGCAGGGGTTGGGGCGGCAGGTGATGAAGGGCCAGCCGGGCTACATGATCTTCGCGCCGGTCACGGGCAGGTTCGCCACGGCTACGCCGTCGGATTCTGGTTCGTGGCGGCGGCTGGGGCCGCGGGAGAAGCCGAAGCCAGGTGAGGTGGTGCGCTCCCGCATGATCGGTGCCCGACCGGCCTATGTCTGGGATGTCTCCCAGACCGACGGCGAGCCCCTCCCGACGAAGCCTGCGCCGGTGTTGTTGGAGGGCGAAGCCCCCGCCGGGCTGTGGGACGGTCTCGCCGCGCAGATACGGGCAGCCGGGTTCGAGGTCGTCTCCGTGCCGGACGAGATGGCGATCATGGGCGCGAACGGGATGACCGACTACGACGCCCGGGCGGTGTCGGTGCGGGAGAACATGCCTGCTGCGGCACGAGTGAAGACGCTGGCGCACGAGCTCGCGCATGTGATGATGCACGACCCCGACGACGTGGAGGTGCGGCAGCATCGCGGCATCCGCGAGGTCGAAGCCGAGTCCGTCGCGCTGATGATCGGTGCCGCGCACGGCATGACCACTGACGGCTACACGATCCCGTACGTCTCAACCCGGGCGGCGCGCGCCGACGACAAGGAACCCGCACAGATCGTGCAGGCCACCGGCGAGCGAGTACGGAAGACGGCGCTGGCGATCCTCGACCAGCTCGACACCCCGCAGCTCGGCGACGGAACCCCACCGGGACTGGAACGAGACGCCCCGGCCGCGAAGCCGACCCGCGCGGCGGCTCGGTCGGTTGAGCCTGATCGGCCGCATGCTGCGCCGGTGTTGGCGGGACGGGGGCTGTGATGTCCGATCCGTTCGACGTTCTTGCTGCGCTCATCCGGGTGGATCGCACACCGGACCTCGCCGCTGCGGCACGGAGTCTCGCGGCGGCTGGCGTGCCCGTGTTCCCGTGCGAGCCGGATGGGAAGCGGCCGCTCACCCGGCGGGGGTTCCTCGACGCCACCAGCGACCCGGAGCAGGTTGCCGCATGGTGGTGGCGCAACCCGGATGCCAATATCGGCCTCCCCACCGGCGCACGGTCGGGTGTCGTTGCGGTGGATGTCGATGTTCACGGCCCTATCGATGGTCGCGTCGCCTGGCGGCGGGCCTCGGCTGCGGGGCCGATGGATGGGGCGGGTCTGCTGGTGCGGACCCCGACCGGCGGCGCGCACGCCTACTTCCCAGCCGCGCCGGGCGCAGAGCAGCGGTCGTGGCAGGCCGCAGGCGCGGGTGTCGATTTCCGGGGCGACGGCGGCTACATCATCGCCCCGCCCTCCCGCCGAACCATCGACAGCGTGGCGCGGCGGTACGAGATCGCGGACATCGCCGCCCACTCCATCGGGCCCGTCGAGGCCGCACGATTGCGTGACTTCCTCGACCCCAGACCCGCAGCGCCAGCGCGAAGTGACGGCGCGGCTGCGACGGTGGATGCCGAACGGCTCGCGGCCTGGGTCGCTGGCCGTGGTGAGGGCGAACGGAACCGGGGCTTGTTCTGGGCGGCCTGCCGCCTCGCCGAGCACGGCACCCCACCCACTGATGCTCTCGATGCGCTCGGACCGGCCGCTGCGGAGGCGGGCCTGAGCGAGCGTGAGATCGCCACGACCGTGCGCTCGGCCTACCGCGCCACCCAGCCCGCACCCGAGCCTACTGCTGCGGGTCCGACATCGAGCGCAGATCGGTGGTGCAGCCGCTCCGCAACATCGCCGGTGGCCTCAGCCGGGAGGACGGGCCTGTGATGCGCGAGACGAGTCCGCGACGGTGGGCTGCTGGGACGGCGGTGGCGGGGACGGTATTCATCGCCGCCGGGGCGTTCTGGCTGTCGTTCACCTCGCTGGCCGATCTTGCCGCGCGTTCGGGGATCGGGGCTGGGCAGGCGTGGGCGTGGCCGCTGATCGTGGACGGCATCATCGTCGTCGCGCCCGTCGCCGTCGTCGCGCTCGCCGGGCAACGCTCCGCCTGGTACCCCTGGGCACTCCTGACCGGCGGCGCGCTCGTCTCGGTCACCGCGAACGCGATCCACGCCGTCGTCGCCGCCGACGCCGACGTGCCCAGCATCCTCGCCGCCTCCGTCGCCGCCGTACCCCCAGTGGTGCTGCTCGCGATCACTCACCTCACCGTCATCCTCACCCGCACCCCAAGCCCCGCGTCGGAACCGGAGACGCCCGGCCGACCCCAGGCCACTGTTCTCGCCGGCGCTTCGGCGGACCCAGTACTGGATGAGCTGGAAGTGGTGCCCGCGTCGCCTGGCGTCGCTGAGCTGGCGTCTACACGTGCCGACTCCTCCGACCCTCTCGATCCGGCGGATCGTCGGGCATTGGGGTGGGAGCTGCGGGAGGCGGGGTGGTCGAACAAGCGGATCGCTCGCGAGCTCGGCGTGCATCCCTCGACCGTGGGCCGCTGGTTCGCTCCTGCACACCTTCCTACCGAAATCACCGAGTCCGCCGACGAGCGGGAGGAGACCACACCATGACCACCGCCGATAGCCCGCAGCACGTTGATCCCCGCCGCAATCCGCAGCGGATCGTGCCGACCCCGGCAGACGAGGCGCTCTCGGTGCCGCACGAACACCGCGAGCCCGCTGTTGAAGCCTCGACGGTGCCGGAGGCGGTGCGAGCGGCGCAGGTTGCCCGCACCGAGAAGCAGCACGCCGCGACAGTTCGTGGCCGGGGTGTGGAGTGGGTGCGGCCGACCGATCTGATGGCGCGGCACTCGGCGAACGTTGCTGGGCGCGGCCTGGACTTCCAAGCCGAGCTCGCCCGCCGCACCCGCACACCGCTTCGGATCGGGATGCAGTCCGCGCGAGATCGGGCACGTCGCCTGCCGCCGATCACGGCGTTCGGGCGGCGCACCGTCACCACCTCGGCCCCGACGCGGCCTGGGGTCGGGATGGGATGACAGGTCGTGGTCCAGACGGCAACCAGAGAGGTGGGGGCGCGTTCGTGGGAGCGGGCACGCACCTACCTGCCAGGAGGTGCCGACACCATGACCACAACCACCAACCCCAACACCGGCCAGGACTTCGAGCGCGAGGACTTCACGACCGGCGAGGGCCTGCGCGCTCTGCTGAACCGCCCCGGGTTCAGTGGAGGCTCGGTTCTCTGGTTTCCAGCGTTGTCGACGCGGGGTTCTGACGGTAGTGGTTGGCTTCGTGCTCGGCGGGCGGGATGTCGCCGAGCTCGGTGTGCAGGCG
>JAEZKH010000075.1 GCA_023415515.1 Actinomycetes bacterium | reverse complement strand
CAGAAAGGCGATCCACTTCCAGGAGTGGTGGGTGCGTTACCGGGCCCAGGTGCCGACACACAGCTTCGCCTTCGTCGGAGCCGACAAGGCGACGGCGGGACCCGGCGTGGCCGACGCGATCGCCACCGCGGACGCCGTCTTGCTGGCCCCGTCGAATCCGGTGGTGAGCATCGGCGCCATCCTGGCCATCCCCGGCATCAGGGGCGCGCTGCGCTCGGCGCCGGCGCGGGTCATCGGCTACTCCCCGATAGTCGCGGGAAAACCATTGCGGGGCATGGCAGACGAGTGTCTCTCAGTGATCGGGGTGGCGAGCACGTCGGCGGCGGTCGGCGGTTTCTATGGGCCGCGCTCCGGCGTCGGCATCCTTGACGGCTGGCTCGTGGACGAGGGCGACGACGCCGAGGTCGCCGGTATGGACGTGCGAGCGGTACCTCTGCTGATGACCGATCCCGCGACGACGGCCGAAATGGTGCGCGCCGGACTCGATCTGGCGGGGGTGAAAGTGTGACCGAGCACGGATCGGCCGGTGCGATCGAAGTGCTTCCGGTGACCGGTCTGCCGGAGTTCCGGCCCGGCGACGACCTCGCCGCGGCACTCGCTGTTGCAGCACCATGGTTGCGTGACGACGACGTCGTCGTCGTCACCAGCAAGGTGCTGTCGAAATGCGAAGGCCGTATCGTCACCGCGCCTGCAGACCCCGAGGAGCGGGATACGCTGCGCCGCAAGCTGATCGACGAAGAAGCGGTGCGGGTGCTCGCCCGCAAGGGCCGCACTCTGATCACCGAGAACAACCTCGGCATCGTGCAGGCCGCGGCAGGTGTCGACGGCTCGAACGTCGGTGCGACCGAACTCGCACTGCTGCCGGTCGATCCCGACGGCAGCGCCGCGGCACTGCGCGCGGCGCTGCGTGACAAACTCGGGGTGACTGTCGGCGTCGTCATCACCGACACGATGGGCCGCGCATGGCGCACCGGGCAGATCGACGCCGCCATCGGCGCCGCGGGGCTCACCGTTCTGCACGGCTACGCCGGGGCACACGACGTGCACGGCAACGAACTCGTCGTGACCGAGGTCGCGGTCGCCGACGAGATCGCGGCGGCGGCCGATCTGGTCAAGGGCAAGCTGACCGGCATACCGGTCGCGGTGGTGCGGGGGCTGAGGCTGCGCGACAACGGATCCGATGCCAGCGCGCTACTGCGCCCCGGCGAGGAGGACCTGTTCTGGCTGGGCACGGAAGAGGCACTGGCGTTGGGCCGCAGGCAGGCGCAGCTGATGCGGCGGTCGGTGCGTCGATTCAGCCCGGAGCCGGTAGCGCCCGAGACCATCGAGGCCGCTGTCGCCGAGGCGCTCACCGCGCCCGCGCCCCACCACACCAGGCCGGTGCGGTTCGTCTGGCTGAGCGACATCGCGGACCGCAACCGGCTGCTGGACCGGATGAAGGACAAGTGGCGTTCCGACCTGACCGGCGACGGGAAGTCGGCCGATGCGGTGGAGCGGCGCGTTGCGCGCGGCCAGATCCTGTACGAGGCAACGGAACTGGTGATCCCGTTTCTGGTACTCGACGGCGCGCACAGCTACCCCGACGCCGAGCGGACCGCCGCCGAGCACACCATGTTCACCGTCGCCGCAGGCGCCGCCGTGCAGGCACTGCTCGTCGCGCTGGCCGTCCGCGGGGTGGGCAGCTGCTGGATCGGGTCGACGATCTTCGCCGCCGATCTGGTGCGCTCCGAACTCCGGTTGCCCGACGACTGGGAACCGCTGGGCGCCGTCGCGATCGGCTACCCCGCCGAGCCGGCCGGCCCCCGTGATCCCGCGTCGACGGACGGGCTCTTGGTGCGCAAGTGACCCTGCGAGCATCCGTCATCGAAGCGCTCGACGATTGGCATGCGCCCGACCCGGCACAGGATGCGCTGAGGCATGCGGTGCTGTCGTTCGTCATCGCTCGCGACGACGCGTGCATGCGCGAATGCGTGCCGGGCCACATCACGGCCTCGGCGCTGGTGCTCGACCACACCGGGACACAGGCGCTGCTCACCCTGCACCCGAGGATCGGGCGCTGGGTCCAGCTCGGGGGGCACTGCGAGGAGGCCGATGCCGATATCGCCGCCGCCGCGCTGCGGGAGGCAGCCGAGGAATCCGGCGTGGCCGGCCTGACGATGCAACCGGCCATCGCTGCGCTGCACGTGCACCCGGTGACCTGTTCGCTCGGCGTGCCGACACGCCATCTCGATCTGCAGTTCGTCGCACAAGCACCGGTTGACGCCGAGATCACCCGCAGCGACGAGTCGTGGGACCTGCGATGGTGGCCGCTCGAGGCGTTGCCCGAAGGCGCCGACTTCGGGCTCAGGCAGCTGGTCGCCGCGGCACGACGGCGCACACGGTGAGCGCGCACCCTCACCGGGCGGCGGAACCGTGCCCGCCCAGATATGTCGATTCCAGCACCAGATCCGGCACCACCGAACCGTATTCGCCGCGGGTCTTGTGCTCGACGGTGCGCCAGGCGATGCCCTGCTGACGTCGCATGAACGCGCGATACTCCGGTGCACCGGGGACCCTGACGTTGTCGGCGACGACGACTGCACCGCCGCGCAGCCAACCCCGGCGCTCGATCGCGACCAGGTCGCTCTCGTAGGCGTCCTTGTCGTGATCGAGGAACACGAAGTCGAGCAGTCCGGCGCCGAAACCGTGTTCAGCGGCAAGGCGATCCAGTGTCGCTCCGCCGTCACCGATCGTTCCGACGATGCACGTCACCCGGTCCGACACCCCGGCGTGGGCCCAGATCGCACGGGCGTTCTCCGCGTTCGCCTGCGACAGTTCCACCGAATACACCGATGCCGCCTGCGCCGCCGCGGCGATCCTCAGAGCGCCGTAACCGCAATACGTTCCGAGTTCCAGTACCAGGCGGGGGTCGGCACGGCGGACCGCCTCGTCGAGCAGCAACCCCTTGTGATCACCGATGTTCACCAGGAACGACTCGGTGTAGGCGAAGCGGTCGAGGGTGGCGATCACATCGTCGATGTCGCCCTTGCGGGCGTTGGCGCAGACGTAACGCACGGCGGCCGCCTCGCGACCGTCGCCGATCTGCCCGGTCTTGGTGAGGTTCTTCATTCCGGCGGCCATTCGCCAGAACGACCAACGCAGCATGGGAATGCGCTCGCCCAGTTTCACGCCGCACGACCTTTCAACAACGGGCTCTCGCCCAGACGTCGGGTCACCCGCAGTCTGATGGGATGACGGGGCACCGCGGCGCCGCCGCGGGGAGTCGACCGTGCCGATCTGGTGCCCACCGGCGTCAGCTCCACCGTCGTCAGGATGATTCCCAACGCGATCGCCAGTTCCTGAGCGGCGAACGCGGCACCGGGACAACGACGATGGCCGTAGCCGAATGGTGAGTACTCGGCAGGTGAGGGCTTCTTGTAGATGAACCGCCACGGATCGAAACGCGCGGGATGGCAGAACACCCGCGCATCGGAGTGCAACGCGGGCAGCGCGACACCTATCACGTCACCGGCCCCGCGATCGATGTCGAAGGTGCGACACGGCCTCGTGAGCTGACGGACGACGATCGACACCGTCGGATGCAGGCGCAGTGTCTCGTTGATCACCGCGCACAGAAGCGGTGCCTTCGACAGTGCCTCGAGCGAGGTGACTGCGGCCAGTTCGTCGAGAAGTTCCGAGCGGATGTCCTCGTCGTTGTGGATGTGGTGCAGCGCCCACGCCAGCGTGGTGGCCGACGTCTCGTGGCCGGACACCAGCAGCGTCCGAAGTTGCTGGAGAACCTCCTGGTCGTCGCGGCCGCCCTCGTCGTCGCTCAACAGGACCGCGAGCACGTCGTCACGATCACCGCCGCCCTCGGCCCGCCGACGCGCGATCTGCTCGGTGAGCAACGTGTCGAGGGCGGCTCGTTGGCGCGAGAACCGTTGCCACGGTCCGAGGCCCAACGGCGCGCGCCTCAGCGCGGGGAAGAACATGAACGGGGCGATGTAGTTGCGCATCATCGCCTTGACGACGCGGACGTATTCACGGCAAAGCCGATCGTCGTCGATGCCGAAGACCGCTCGCACGATGATCTGCAGCGTGATCGATTGCGCGGCGTCGCGCGCGTCGATGACGTCACCGGGCAGCCACTCGTCGACTTCGCGTACCACCGCGCCTGCCATCAGGTCCGTATGACGACGTATCGCCTCGCCGTGCAACGCCGGTAGGAAGCGCGCGCGCTCGCGCTTGTGCGGTGCGCCGTCGAGCAGAATGATCGAGCCACGACCCACGACCGGTTCGATGGGATTGGGCATCGGCGGGGTGAACATCGATGTCGGCATCGTCAGGAACTCTCGGACATCGTGGCGGTGTGCGGCGAACAGCACCTCGCCGAGTCCGGGGATCGGCATCCCGAAAGCCTTGCCGGACTTGGCCCGACGCCGGAAGTACGCTTCGGCGTCATACCACGCGCCGATGCGGTGGACCAGCTTGAACCTCGGGCTGACCGATGACCGCCCCGCGCGGCTGTCCGTCACCGCGCCAGGCCCCTTCTGCCTGCTGTCATGACCGCACCGAGGACGGCAAGCGAGGCCGCCCGATCACCGACGGTGATGCGTACCGCGTCCGCACCGACGGGCCGTACCGCGACACCCGCATCACAGAAGACCTCCGGCCACGGGCGACCACCGCCGGCCAGGTAGACGAAGTTGGCCTGCGATTGCGCGCTCCAGACGCCGAGGCCGCGGAGTTCTCGGCGCAGGAACGTCCGCTCCGCGGTGATCTCGGTGATGCGCTGCGCCAGTTGACTCTCCGCACGCACCGATGCCTGCACAGCGGCAAGGCTCAGCGCTGTCGTCTGAAACGGAAGGTGTTGATCCCAGATCCGGGAGGCGAGAAACGGAGTGCAGATAGCGTAGCCGGTGCGCAACCCCGCCAGCCCGTAGGCCTTCGAGAACGTCCTGAGCACAATGACGTTCGGGTGCGCGTCGACGATCGCCTTGGCATCGAGACGTTGTCTCGGGGAGACGAAATCGATGTAGGCCTCGTCCAGGATGACCAGCGTGTCGGGCGACACGCGGCGCAGCCAGGCGATCACGGCGTCCCGGTCCTCGATCGTCCCGGTGGGGTTGTGCGGCCTGCACAACACGACGACCCGTGCGTCGACCGCCGCATCCGCCATGGCGTCGAGGTCGTGTCGGCCCTCCTCGTTCAGCGGCACCAGGGTCGGCCGCAGTCCGGCGAGCCGAATGAAGATCGGGTACCCGTCGAACGTCGGTGTCGCAGAGACGATGCGGTCACCCGGGCTGGTGAAGTTGCGCAGGAAGTCGATCGCCATCCCGGTGGCGCCCGCGCCGACGGCGATGTTGGCGGGTTCGATGCCGACATGGCCTGCGATCACCGCGCGCATTCGGGTTGGCAGGAATTCCGGATACCGGTTCACCGAGGCGGCGGCTTCGGCGATCGCCGACCGCACGGCGGGCAGCGGCGGAAAGTGGTTCTCGTTGAGGGCCAGAGCGAACGAGGCCGGAGAGGACGCGGGCGGCGGTCCCGTCTCAAGGCAGGCGTCGGTCATTGTGGCCGACCGCCCCACCGGATGGCCGCCGCCCCCGCGAAGTCACCGGCGTGCGCGAAGCCGGCCATCATCACCACCCCGCCCGGTTGGATCTGGCCGTCGTCGATCGCGGCGTCGAAGTTCACCGGAATTCCGACGGCGAACAGGTTGCCGCACTGGTGGAACGTGTCGCGGTGGCGCTCCCTTGGCAACTCCAGTGCCTCGTTCCAATTGCGCAGGAACACGCGGTTGGGCTGATTGGTGACCAGGAGGTCGAGATCTCTGGCCTTCATCCCGAGTCGGTCGCACACCGCCAGGGCGACTTCGGGCACTTCCCGGTTGCCGCGCGCGAGGACCTTCATGATCTTGGCCTCGTTGAAACTGACGTAGCCTTCGCCCTCGCCCGCCTGCCACCAGAGCCGGGGAGGATCGGCGGTCAACGTCATGTCACCGGCGTACTCGCCGTAGTAGCGGCACTCCACGTCGAGAATCGGTGACTCGTCGGAGAGCCGCAACAGTCCCACCGCCGCACCGTCGCCCGGCACCGAGGCCTGGGCGAGCCTGCGCACCTGTTCCTGCTCGAAGATCTTGCCCGCGGCGTTCTGCGCGCACGCGATCAGGGCGGTTCGACCGGCGCCTGCCGAAAGCAGTTGGCGGGCAAGCTTGATCATCAAGACGAAAGCCGCGCAGCCGCCGTTGTGCACATCGATCACGGTGTCCGGCGTCATCCCGAGACGGTGCGCCAGTTCACCACCACCGCCGACGATCGGCAGATCGGGCATCTGCGAATGCGTCAGTAGCACGTCGACGTCAGCCAGCGCGTCGCGACCGTGGCGCGCCAACAGACCGTCGGCCGCACGCACCATCATGTCGACGTTGGACTCCTCGAAGGCCGCGTGGTGGCGATACTCCGGTGCACGGAACATCAGGTTGTCGCGAAGGTCGTCTGTCCCGGCGAACTCTGCGTACCACTGCGCGGGCACCTTGTTCTCGGGCAGGTACGACGAGACATCGACGAGGCTGACGGTGTTGGTCGTCATCGCATCCACTCCGGCTTGATCGGAAGCCCGTTGGCATGCCGGTACTCGGCAATGGCTTTGAGGTTCTCAAGCTCGAGCCGATGTCCGGCGCCGAACATGTCCCAGAAGTCACCCACCCACACCGGGCGCTCCGGCGGCGCCGTCTCCGGGTAGGGGTTGGCGTCGTAGAAGGGGTGGTGGCAGTTGGTCCACAGCACCACCGACCCGGACTTGTCGAGGACCGTCTGCGCGTCCACCACACGCATCAGATAGATCATCCACAAGTGCTTGCCCTGGTCCCATGCGCAGTGGTAGTCCACCGTCCGCGAAAC
>JAEZKH010000032.1 GCA_023415515.1 Actinomycetes bacterium | reverse complement strand
TCCGATGGTCACATTCGAATTGACCGACCACGTCCGCGAGACCATTCAGCAGACGCTTTATCAATTGCTGGCCAACCGCAGGAATATGTTCCTCGGCTGATATCTGGCGCCCGCGGGCGGTTTTGCCTCTGCTAGCCCTTAGAGCTTTGCCCGGCAATCATTTTCGCGATTGCGGCGTCGCGGCGCTCCTTGATGGCGGCGCTCACCTCGTCGGCCTCGTCGTCGTGGGCGGCCTCACCGATGACGGTGACGACGCTGGTGATCACCGGCTTGCCGTCGGCATCGGACGCCTCGCCGCGGATCTCTGCGACCACGGTGCCGTGCGCCTCGATCACCGAGTCGAGGTAGGAGTCGAAGTACAGCTTGTCGCCGGCGAGGATCGGCCGATGAAACGTGATCTTCTGGTCGCGGTGCAGGACCCGTTCCATGTTGATCGGGATAGCGAACTGTTTGAAGATCTCCAACTGCACCTTGCGGCCCGCGACCGCCAGGAACGTCAGCGACGCCACCAGCGAGTCGTAGCCGATCTCCTTGGCCCCCTCCTCGCTGTGATGGGCGGGATGGTCGTCCTTCACCGCGCGCGCGAACTCCCGGATCTTCTCCCGGCTGACCTCGAAATGGTCCGGGTACCGGTAGTGGGTACCGATGATGTCTTCAGCAATGGCCATGGCGGGCGAGAGCCTATCAGCGCCAGGTGCGGCGGCTCACCTTGTCGTGGCGCCGGGAGGCGATGGCGGCCAGCGCGCCGCCCGCAGCCCCGAGCGCAAGCGCCGATGGCACCCCGATCCTGGCGGCTTTACGCGCGGTCCGGAAGTCGCGGATCTCCCAGCCGCGCTCGCGGGCCAGGTCACGCAGGTCGGCATCGGGGTTGATGGCCACCGCCGTGCCGACCAGCGACAGCATCGGGACGTCGTTGAAGCTGTCGGAGTAGGCCGTGCAGCGGCGTAGGTTGAGCCCCTCGCGGATGGCCAGCGAGCGCACCGCGTGGGCCTTGCCGGTGCCGTGCAGGATGTCGCCGACGAGGCGGCCGGTGAACACCCCGTCGATCGATTCGGCGACCGTGCCCAGCGCGCCGGTCAGCTCCAACCTGCGGGCGATGGTGTTGGCCAGTTCGTACGGCGTCGCGGTCACCAGCCACACCTGCTGGCCCGCATCGAGATGCATCTGCGCGAGCGCGCGGGTGCCCGGCCAGATCTTGTCGGCGATGATCTCGTCGTAGATCTCCTCGCCGACCTCGACCAGTTCGGCGGTCGACCGGCCCTCGATGAACGCAAGCGCTTTGCGCCTGCCCGCGGCGACATCGTCGCTGTTCTCCCGGCCGGTGAGCTGGAACTTGGCCTGCGCGTAGACGAACCGGGCCAGATCGCCGTAGGTGAAGTACTTGCGCGCCGCCAACCCGCGGGCGAAGTGCACCAGCGACGATCCCTGCACGAGCGTGTTGTCGACGTCGAAGAAGGCGGCCGCGGTGAGATCCGGCGGCGGCGACTCAGGGGGGACCTTCTCGTCCACGGCGAGATGCGCGACAGCGGTCTCCGCACTGGCGTCGCCTGCCAACGCCTGCACGGCGGCTTCGTCACCATCGCGAACGGGCACGGTCTCAACCCTAGGACACCGCCGTTGCCGATACTGGAAGCCGTGACCCGCGCCAGAGTGATGTTGCTGACCAGAGCCGGCTGTTCGCTGTGCGAGCGGACCGCGGCCCGGCTGACGGAGCTGGCCGACGAGCTGCGTTTCGACTTCACCAGCACCGACGTCGACGCTGCCGCGGCCGACGGGGATTCGTCCCTGCGCGCCGAGTACGGCGACCGGCTGCCGGTCGTGCTTCTCGACGGCGCCGAGCACAGCTACTGGGAGCTCGACGAGCCCCGGTTGAGGGCAGATATCGGACGGCGGAACGAGGGTTAACCGCGTCACGAATTTGGAGACCCGCCCGACAAGCGATTAACCTGGTCAGCGTGGTGATGAAGCCGTGAGCGTGCTGCTTTTCGGGGTTTCGCACCGCAGTGCGCCGGTTTCGGTTCTCGAGCAGTTGAGCACCGACGAGTCCGATCAGGTCAAGATCGTCGACCAGGTGCTGCAGTCCTCACTGGTCACCGAGGCGATGGTGTTGTCGACCTGCAACCGGGTCGAGGTCTACGCGGTCGTCGACGCGTTCCACGGCGGTCTGTCGGTCATCGGCCAGGTGCTGTCCGAACATTCCGGTATGGGCCTCGGCGACCTCACCAAATACGCCTACGTGCGCTACGCCGAGGCGGCCGTCGAGCACCTCTTCTCCGTTGCCAGCGGCCTGGATTCGGCGGTCGTCGGCGAACAGCAGGTGCTCGGACAGGTGCGCCGTGCCTACGCGGCGGCCGAGGCCAATCACACCGTCGGCCGTACCCTGCACGAGCTGGCGCAGCGCGCGCTGTCGGTGGGCAAGCGGGTGCACAGCGAAACCGGCATCGACGCCGCGGGAGCCTCGGTGGTGTCGGTAGCGCTCGGGTTGGCCGACACCAAGCTGGCCTCAACCGCACCGGCGGCGATAGCCGGCGGGGGCTTGGCCGGGCGCAGCGCGGTCGTCATCGGCGCGGGCGCGATGGGCGCTCTGGCCGCCAAGCACCTTGTGCGGGCGGGCGTCGAACGCGTACACATCGTGAACCGGACGCTGCCGAGGGCCAAGAAGCTCGCCGACAAGATGCGCCGGCTGGGCGTCAACGCGGACGCGTTCCCGTTCGACCACCTCCCACCCGTGCTCACCGACGCGGACGTCGTGGTCAGCTGCACCGGCGCCGTACGGCCCGTGGTGTCGCTCGCCGACGTGCACCGCGGTCTGGCCCACGGTCTCGAGCCCAAACAGCTGGTGATCTGCGACCTCGGCATGCCGCGCAACGTCGACCCCGCCGTCGCGGGCCTGCCCGGTGTCTACGTCGTCGACATGGACCGCATCCAGCGGGACCCGTCGGCCCGCGCAGCTTCATCGGACACCGAGGCTGCGCGCGCGATCGTGGCCGCCGAAGTGGCCGACTACCTCGCCGGACAGCGGATGGCGGAGGTCACGCCGACGGTGACGGCACTGCGTCAGCGCGCGGCCGACGTCGTCGAGGCGGAGTTGCTGCGGCTGGACAACCGGCTGCCGGGCCTGGAGGCCGCTCAGCGCGACGAGGTGGCCCGAACCGTCCGCCGCGTGGTCGACAAGCTGTTGCACGCGCCCACGGTGCGCGTCAAGCAGCTGGCCAGCTCCCCGGGCGGCGACAGCTACGCCGAGGCACTGCGCGAACTGTTCGAATTGGACCCGCAGGCCGTCGAAGCGGTGGCGGCATCCGAGCTGCCCATCGCCACGGACGAATTGCCTTTTGTCACAACCGATCTCGATCATTCTGAGTAAGACTTGGCAGATCTCATCCGGATAGGCACCCGGGGCAGCCTGTTGGCGACGACCCAAGCGAGCCTCATCAAAGACGCCCTCGTGGCCAACGGACACCCCGCGGAATTGGTCATCGTCGCCACTGCGGGCGACCAATCCAGCGCGCCGATCGCCTCGCTCGGCGTCGGCGTTTTCACCGCCGCGCTGAGGGAGGCCATCGCCGATCATCGCGTCGATGTCGCCGTGCACTCCTACAAGGATTTGCCGACCGCCCAGGATCCGCGGTTTGCGATCGCCGCGATCCCGCCGCGGGAGGACGCCAGGGACGCCCTGGTGGCCCGCGACGGTCTGGTGCTGGGAGAGTTGCCGACGGGCTCGGTGGTCGGCACATCGAGCCCGCGACGGGCCGCGCAGCTTAGAGCATTGGGTCTCGGTTTGGAAATCCGCCCCCTACGAGGCAACCTTGACACCAGGTTGAACAGGGTAAGCAACGGTGATCTCGACGGTGTCGTCGTCGCCGGGGCGGGACTGGCCCGCATCGGGCGGTTGGGCGATGTCACCGAGACTCTTGACCCGGTGCAGATGTTGCCGGCGCCGGCTCAAGGGGCCCTCGCGGTCGAGTGCCGCGCAGGTGACACGGAGCTCGCCGCGCTGCTGTCGGAGTTGGACGACGCCGACACACGCGCCGCGGTCACTGCCGAGCGCGTCCTGCTCGCCGAACTGGAGGCGGGTTGTTCCGCACCGGTGGGGGCGATCGCGGAAGTGGTCGAGTCCATCGATGAGGACGGCCGCGTCTTCGAGGAGCTGTCGCTGCGTGGCTGCGTGGCGGCGCTGGACGGATCCGACGTGATCCGTGCGTCCGGGATCGGGACTCCGGAGCGCGCACGAGAGCTTGGGCTCTCGGTCGCCGCGGAGCTGTTCGAACTGGGGGCACGCGATCTGCTGGTCGAGTCCAGGAAAGACATGGGAGAGGAACATGACGACCCGAGGACGTAAGCAGCGGCCCGGCCGCATCACGTTCGTCGGCTCCGGCCCTGGTGATCCGGGCCTGCTGACCACGCGGGCGCGGAGCGTGCTCGCCAATGCGGCGCTGATCTTCACCGATCCCGACGTACCCGAGGCGGTGCTGGCCCTTTGCGGGTCCGAGCTGCCGCCCCCGTCGGGGCCCGAGCCCGCCGAGGCTGCGGCGAATGACGCCGAGGGCGACTCGCCGACCGTCACTGCGATCCCGACGGGCCCCGACATCCGGCCCGCGCTCGGCGACCCGAACGAGGTGGCCAAGACGCTTGCGACGGAGTCCCGCACGGGGGTCGACGTGGTCCGGCTCGTCGCGGGTGATCCGCTGTCGGTGGATTCGGTCATCACCGAAGTCAGTGCGCTGACGCGGTCGCACCTGCCGTTCGAGATCGTGCCGGGGCTGCCCGCCACGACGGCTGTGCCCACATATGCGGGTCTGCCGCTCGGCTCGTCGCACACCGAGGCCGATGTCCGCGGCGACGTGGACTGGGCGGCACTTGCCGCCTCGCCGGGACCGCTCATCCTGCAGGCGACCGCGTCGCACCTGGCCGACGCCGCAAGCACGCTGATCGAGTACGGCCTTGCCGACACCACGCCGTGCGTCGTCACCGCGCAGGGCACCACCTGCCAGCAGCGCTCGGTGGAGACCACGCTCGGCGGTCTCAACGACAAGGCGGTGATCGGCTCAGGAGAGCCCGCGGGGCCGTTGACGGGACCGCTGATCGTGACGATCGGCAAGACGGTCGCCAACCGGGCCAAGCTCAACTGGTGGGAGAGCCGCGCGCTGTACGGGTGGACGGTGCTGGTGCCGCGCACCAAGGATCAGGCGGGCGAGATGAGCGAGAAGCTGGTGTCGCACGGCGCATTGCCGCTCGAGGTGCCGACCATCGCCGTGGAACCGCCGCGCAGCCCGGCGCAGATGGAGCGCGCCGTCAAGGGTCTGGTCGACGGCCGCTACCAGTGGGTGGTGTTCACCTCGACCAACGCCGTGCGCGCGGTATGGGACAAGTTCAACGAGTTCGGTCTCGACGCCCGCGCATTCTCGGGTGTGAAGATCGCCTGCGTCGGACAGTCCACCGCCGACCGGGTGCGCGCGTTCGGCATCGAGCCGGAACTGGTGCCGTCGGGCGAGCAGTCCTCGCTCGGCCTTCTCGACGAATTCCCGCCCTACGACGACGTATTCGACCCGGTGAACCGGGTTCTTCTGCCGCGCGCTGACATCGCGACCGAGACGCTGGCCGAGGGGCTGCGCGACCGCGGTTGGGAGATCGAGGACGTCACCGCCTACCGGACCGTTCGTGCGGCACCGCCGCCC
This sequence comes from Actinomycetes bacterium, assembly GCA_023415515.1. GTDB lineage: Bacteria > Actinomycetota > Actinomycetes > Mycobacteriales > Mycobacteriaceae > Mycobacterium. Next base: position 10,181 of record JAEZKH010000032.1, on the reverse strand, counting down.
GCGCACACCCGCGAGATGATCAAGACGGGTGGGTTCGACGCGGTGTGCTTCACGTCGAGTTCGACGGTGCGCAACCTCGTGGGCATCGCGGGCAAGCCGCACGCACGCACCATCGTGGCGTGCATCGGGCCGAAAACCGCCGAAACGGCAGCGGAATTCGGCCTGCGGGTCGATGTGCAGCCGGAGGTGGCCGCAGTGGGTCCGCTGGTCGATGCGCTTGCCGAGCACGCGGCGCGGTTGCGTGCCGAGGGGGCACTGCCACCGCCGCGCAAGAAGAGCCGCCGCCGCTAGCCGCGTCCGAGGGAAACGTCAGTGGCCTATCCACGTCACCGCCCGCGTCGACTCCGGTCGACGCAGGCGCTACGCCGGTTGGTTGCCCAGACCTCCCTGCAGCCAAGGCAATTGGTGTTGCCGATGTTCGTCGCCGATGGCATCGACGAACCGAAGCCGATCCAGTCGATGCCCGGCGTGGTGCAGCACACCCGCGACTCGCTGCGCAAGGCGGCCGCCGAGGCGGTGAACGCGGGAGTGGGCGGGCTGATGCTGTTCGGTGTGCCTCGGGCAGCGGACAAGGACGCGATCGGGACGGTCGGGGTGGCCGAGGACGGCATCCTCAACGTGGCATTGCGTGAGCTCGCCAAGGATCTCGGCGATGCGACGGTGCTGATGGCCGACACGTGTCTCGACGAGTTCACCGACCACGGCCACTGCGGCGTACTGGACGCGGCGGGTCGCGTCGACAATGACGTGACCAACGCCCGCTATGTGGAACTGGCTGTCGCTCAGGCTGACTCGGGGGCACACGTCGTTGCTCCGAGCGGCATGATGGACGGCCAGGTCGCCGCCATTCGCGACGGGCTCGATGCGGCCGGACACACCGACGTGGTGATCCTCGCGTACGCGGCGAAGTTCGCCTCTGCGTTCTACGGCCCGTTCCGCGAGGCGGTTTCGTCGAGCCTCAGCGGGGATCGTCGTACGTATCAACAGGATCCTGCCAACGCGCGCGAGGCGGTGCGCGAGATCGAACTCGACATCGCCGAGGGTGCCGACATCGTGATGGTGAAGCCCGCGATGGCCTACCTCGATGTGGTCGCGGCGGCGGCGGAGATCTCGTCTGTGCCGGTGGCCGCCTATCAGATCTCGGGCGAGTACTCGATGATCAGCGCCGCTGCCGCCAACGGCTGGATCGACGGCAGGGCGGCTGCGCTGGAGTCGCTGATGAGCATCCGGCGCGCGGGAGCCGACATCGTGCTGACGTACTGGGCGGCCGACGCCGCCGGGTGGCTGGCATGAGCGACGATGCGGGCGACAGCCGGGTCGACGCGGGAGTGCGCCCGGCCGACGTCGACACCGGCTTCTGGCTGTGGCTGATCGCCGTCCCGCTGATGGTGATCGGATACCTGGTGGACACGGTGCGCACCTCGCATCCGCATCCCCCGGCCGTCGTCCTCGTGATCTCCTGCCTGTTCGCGGTCGTGATCGCCGGTGTGGTGGTCACGTTCCTGTTCCTGATGAGGCAGGGCTACCGGTGGGCCCGCACGGTGCTCACCGGCGGCGGCGTCGCCTCGATGGTGTACGCCGGAACCAGCCTGTTCGCGATCGACCGGCCGACCGTGCCTGCGGTGATCTATGCGGTGAGCGTCATCGTCGGCTCGGTGCTCATCGCCGGGGGAGTGTTCCTGCTGCACCGCAGGGACGCCCACGCCTTCTTCGTTCGTTAGGCTTGCCGCGATGTCAACACCCGTGCCCGCGCGGCCGCGCGCCGTCAGCGCCGCGTTCTGGTGCTGGGAAGTCGCGTCCCTGCTGCTGATCGTCGGCGGCCTGATCGCGGCGACGGTCGACCTGCCCGCGATCTATCGCGGCGCGGGCGCGCTGACGGCGCTCGCCGGGGCAGGCATCGCCTACCTGGCAGGGCGCATGCGCAATGGCGACGGACGGTTCAAACGCGCCGGCCTGGCGTTGGCGTTGGCCGTCGTCGTACTGGTGGCGCTTGCTGCGGTGGCCGGCGTCGTTCATCTCCTCACCCTCATCGCGGTGATCCCGCTCATCGCCGGGATCGCCCTGATCACGCGCCCTGCCGCGGCGGCCTTCTACGAGGAGACGCCGTGACGGGGTCGGGCGAGACGGCCGACGTCCTGTTCCACGAGCAGGGCGCCAGCTGGTGGTGGGTGGCGTCGGGCCCCGCCGCAGGCGTCTCGATGTTTCTCATCCAGATGTCGGCGGGCCTTGGCTTCCAATGGGTGGTGCCGGTGGTGTTCTTCGTGCTGGTGTCGTCGTTCGTCGCCATTCAGGTCAAGGCGGCGCGCATCCACACGTCGGTCGAGCTGACGCCCACCACGCTGCGCCAGGGCACCGAACGGATCAGTGTCGACGACATCGTCCGCATCTACCCGGCGCCTGAGGGCAACGAGGAACACAAGTGGATGTCCGCCCGGGCGCTCGGCGAGCTCACCGGTGTGCCGAAGGGACGCACGGGCATCGGAGTGCGGCTGGCAGGTGATCGCACCGCGCAGGCGTGGGCCCGCAAGCATCAGCAGCTGCGCGCGCAGCTGGTTCACCTGGTCGACGAGCGGATCCCGCCGGAGCCCAAGCGGTGAGGCACGCCAAGACCCGCGGAGCCGTCGAGTTGGTGTTGGCCGTCGGTGCGGCGATCGGCGCGGTGTGGAGCTGGTTCGCCGCGCAGTCGAGCGTCATCGTCGCCCCGATCCTGGACGGGGAGCCGCAGACCACGTCGGTGGCCTTCAGCCCGCCGATGCTCGCCGTGATGCTGCTGCTGGCCACCGCCGCAGGCGTGTTGGCCGTCGACGGCATCGCGCGACTGCGGCGCCTGTCAGCTGCAGCCAAGCCCGCCGAATAGCGTTCCCGCTCGTCAAGCGGTCGTGGTCGCGGGCCATGGTCGCCCGCTGGCGGTTCGGTGACCTCGCTCACAGAGCACTTGGTACAAAGTTCGGAATTTGTAACACTGTGTCACGTGACGGAGTTGATGCAGACCCCGCAGGATGTCGACGCCCTCCCGCTCGGGCCGCAGTCGCTGGTGTGGCGGTACTTCGGCGACAACAGGATGTACCTGATCGGTCCGCGGCCCGCGGTGCTGCAGAACATGCTCGCCGAACTCGGTCAGGGTGTGCTCGACCACTCCGTGTTCTTCGCCGACACCGCGGCGCGGGTGAAGCGCTCGCTGCCGCCGATCTTCATGACCGTGTACGGCAGCGACGACGACAACCCCGGCCAGCAGGTGCGCGACTTCCACACCGACATCAAGGGCACGATGCCCAGCCAGGACGGGGCGGTCGCCCGCTACCACGCGCTGGACCCGCAGACGTATTTCTGGGCCCACGCCACCTTCGTCGAGCAGGTGCTGTACTTCGCCGACACCTTCGTCAAGCGGCTCAGCCGCGAGGAGAAGGAGCAGATCTACCTCGAATCGAAGACCTGGTACCGCCGCTACGGCGTCAGCGATCGCGTGATGCCCGCCGACTACGCCGAGTTCGAGCAGTACTGGAACCGGATGATCGACGAGGTCCTCGTCGCGCACCCGACCGCGAAGTACGGCGTCGGCTATGTCACCAAGGGTTTTCCGTGCCCGAAGGGCATGCCCGCCCCGCTGTGGCGGGTGGTCTCGGTGGTGTTCAACCCCGTCGCGGCGTTCCTGACCACCGGTGGCATGCCGCCGCGCACCCGTGAGCTGCTCGGCCTGCCGTGGAGCGCGCGCCAGGAGAAGCGCTATCAGCGGTTCGCGGCGCTGTGGCGGTCGCGACCGGTCAATTGGCTGTGGGATCGTCTGCCGATGCGGCTGCGCTACAACACGTTCGCCCAAGCCGGGTATGCCCGAGCAGAAGCGGCCGGCTGACGCAGGCACCGAAGCCATCCTCGACGCCGCCGTCGTCGAGTTCGAACGCCATGGCCTGCGCAGGGTCGCGCTCGAAGACGTGGCGCGCCGGGCCGGTGTCAGCCGCACCACGATCTACCGGCGGTTCTCGAACAAGGACGAGCTGGTCGCCGCCGTCATCGAGCGGGAGAACGTCGCACTGTTCGCCGACATCGCCGCCGAGCTGAAACAGGCCGGACCGCAGTCGAATTACTACGTCGAAGCCTTCACGCTGTCCATATTGCGATTCCGTAGACACCGCGTGCTGAACCGTTTGATGAGCGACGAACCCGCGCTGGCACTCGACATGGCCCGCACGCACTGGGCCGCCGCGATCGAGCGGATGGCCGAGGCGCTGCGCGAGATCTTTCCCGACGGGTTCGCCGACCGCATCGGCGAGCGCACCGTCGAGGAGCTGGCCGACACGATCCTGCGCTACGCCGCGATGGCGCTGCTGCTGCCGGGCGCGCAACCGCTCGACACCGCCGACGACATCAGGGCGTTCGCGACCGCCCACTTCCTGCCCAGCCTGCCGGTCGCGCTGCGGGCGGTGCGCGCTTGACAGGTGGCGGCCCGGCTTCGGCGTCGCCGCCCTCGGCTGGTGGCGACACATTGCCTAAGGTGGTCACGATGACCAGCCTTGACCGCGTCGCACCCGCCTTCGTGGCGATGGCGCACTCGATCGTGTGGGCCTCGGCGGCGACTGTCGACGCAGACAGCCGCCCACGCACCCGAATCCTGCACCCGATCTGGGAATGGGACGGCACCGACCTGTTCGGCTGGATCGCCACCGTGCCCAGCCCGGTCAAACGCGCACACCTCGCCGCGCACCCGCAGATGTCGGTCAGTTATCTGGCGCCCAACCACGACACCTGCAGCGCCGACTGTCTCGTGGAGTGGTACTCGGACGAGGAAACCCGAACAGCGGTGTGGGACAAGTTCGCCACCGGCCCACATCCGGTCGGGTACGACCCGGCGATCATCCCGATGTGGCGGGACGGCCCGATGTCTGCCGAGTTCGCCGTGCTGCGGCTAAGCCCCTACCGGCTCAGGGTGATGCCCGGCTCGGTGATGACACGGGGCGAGGGGGAGGTTCTGCTCTGGCACTCGTGAACGATGTCGGCACGCTGCCGTTGGCGCCGAAGAACCCGCTGTCGATTCGGCAATTGCTCGCGGCGGTACGCAATCTCGATGCGGGACAAGAGGTTCTCCGCGACGCGGGCGGTCCCGTCACCCGGATCCAGTTCGGCCCGAAGTGGCTGTTCCCTCCTGTCGTGGCGGTGTTCTCGCCGAATGGCATCCGCGATGTGCTCGGCCGCAACGACTCTGCCGCCGAACGGTGTGTGGTCCACGAAGAAGTCCGCCACCTGGCCGGTGACAGCCTGTTCGTGCTGCCCAACGAACCGTGGCTGCCGCGAAAACGCGCGCTGCAGCCGGTGTTCACGAAGCCCAACGTCCGCAACTTCGGCGGGCACATGTCGCGAGCCGCCCAGGCGCTGTGCGAAAGCTGGCCGGAGACAGGCGAAGTCGACCTCGACGTCGACTGCCGTCGGGTGACGATGCGCTCGCTGGGCCGCTCGGTCCTCGGCCTGGACCTGAACGACCGCGAAGACGTGATCGCCGACCACATGCACGTCGCATCGTCCTACACCGCCGACCGTGCGCTGCGTCCGGTGCGGGCCCCAAGATGGCTGCCGACGCCCGCCCGCGCCCGCGCCCGCGCGGCGGTGGCGGCCCTGCGCAAGGTCACCGACGACATGCTGCAGGCCTGCCGCGCCGATCCGACCCTCGATGCGCCGCTGGTGCACAGCTTGATCGCCGCGACCGATCCCGAGACCGGTGCGCCCATCGCCGACGCCGACATCGTCAACGACCTGTTGATCTTCATGCTGGCCGGCCACGACACCACCGCCACCGCGCTCACATACGCGCTGTGGTTGCTCGGGCATCACCCCGATGTGCAGGACCGCGTCGCGGCCGAGGTCGCCCTCCTCGGCGAGGGCGAAATCACTCCCGCCGACGTGCCGCGGCTCGAATACACCGTTGCCGTGTTGCACGAGGCGCTGCGGTTGTGTCCGCCCGCAGCGGGCGTCGGCAGGATGGCGGTGCGCGACATGGCCGTCGACGGCTACCGGGTGGAGGCGGGCACCCTCGTGCTGGTGGGAATCTACGCGGTGCACCGCGATCGCGACGTCTGGCCGCGAGCTCTCGAGTTCGACCCCGACCGGTTCAGCCCGGAGAACGCGAAGGCGCGTGACCGGTGGCAGTTCGTCCCGTTCGCGGGCGGCGCGCGGTCGTGCATCGGCGAGCACTTCGCGCGGTTGGAGACCACGCTCGCGTTGGCCACGATCATCCGAGCGAAGGAAATTCGGTCGCTGGCCGACGACTTCCCCGTCGATGTGCCGTTCACCACCGTGGCGAGGGGGCCGATCCGCGCACATGTGACGACGCGCACGTGACCGAGCGGTCGGTGATCGAGGTGGCGGCCGCGGTGATCCTCGACGCGGGCGGCCGGATGCTGGTCGTGCGCAAGCGCGGCACCGAGGCGTTCATGCAACCCGGCGGCAAGATCATGGCGGGTGAGTCCGCCGACGAGGCGCTGCGCCGCGAGGTCGTCGAAGAGCTTGGTGTGGCCGCATCGAGCGTGCAACCGCTGGGCAGGCACGCCGCCGACGCGGCGCACGAGCCCGGGCAGACCGTCGAGGCCGATGTGTTCCTCGTGAACCTGGCGGGGGAACCGCGCGCGGCCGCCGAGATCGAGGAGATCGCGTGGGTGGACCCGGCCGACCCGGGCGATCTCCCGCTGGCCCCGTTGACGGAGCACGCCATCCTGGGCCTGCTGGGACACTGAGGAGATGGCCTATCTCAAGCCCCCGTGGTTCGTCCGCACGATCTTCAACCGCGTCGCGATGGCGACCGGCGTCGGCAACAGCCAGACGTTGACCGTCATCAAGCGGGTCAGTAAGGAGCCCCAGCAGATCCCCGTCGTCGTACCCGAGGTCGGCGGGGTGAAGTACCTGGTGTCCACCCGCGGCGAGGCCGAATGGGTGCGCAATATCCGGGCCAACCCGAACGTCAAGCTCGGCAACACCAAGTACGTGGCCACCGAGGTGCCCGTCGAGGAGCGTGCGCCGGTGATCGCCGCCTACCGGCCGCTGGCGGGCAAGGTCGTCGAGGGCTACTGGAAAGAGCTGCCCGACGACGCCGATCACCCGACGTTCGCGCTGACTACTGCGCAGACATGAACCACTACACCCTGTAGTTGACGGTTTTCGGCCAGCTGGGACACTGGTGGCCATGTCCAGCACAGACGTCTCCGCGAAACTCTTCGCCGACGCGTGCGCCCTCATCCCGGGCGGGGTGAACTCGCCGGTGCGCGCCTTCTCCGCAGTCGGTGGCACGCCGCGGTTCATCACCTCGGCCAAGGGGTACTGGCTGACCGACGCCGACGAGAACTCCTACGTCGACCTGGTGTGCTCCTGGGGTCCGATGATCCTGGGGCATGCCCATCCGGCCGTCGTCGACGCCGTGCAGCGCGCCGCGGCGGGCGGCCTGTCCTTCGGCGCGCCCACCCCGACCGAGAGCGAACTGGCCGCCGAGATCATCGGACGAGTCGACGCCGTCGAGCGGCTGCGCCTGGTCAACTCCGGCACCGAAGCGACCATGAGCGCGATCCGGCTGGCCCGCGGCTACACCGGGCGCGCCAAGATCGTCAAGTTCTCCGGCTGCTACCACGGCCACAGCGACGCGTTGCTGGCCGACGCGGGCTCGGGGGTCGCAACGCTGGGCCTGCCGTCCTCTCCCGGTGTCACCGGCGCCGCCGCTGCCGACACCATCGTGCTGCCCTACAACAACGTCCCCGCGGTCGAAGAGGTGTTCGCCCGCTTCGGCGACGAGATCGCCTGTGTCATCAGCGAGGCCAGCCCGGGCAATATGGGCACCGTTCCGCCGCTGCCCGGCTACAACGCCGCACTGCGTCGCATCACCGCCGAGCACGGCGCACTGCTGATCCTCGACGAGGTGATGACCGGGTTCCGCGTCAGCCGATCCGGTTGGTATGGCATCGATCCCGTCGACGCCGACATCTTCACCTACGGCAAGGTCATGAGCGGCGGCCTGCCCGCCGCGGCCTTCGGTGGCCGTCGCGAGGTCATGGAGCGGTTGGCCCCGCTCGGGCCCGTCTACCAGGCGGGCACGCTGTCGGGCAATCCGGTCGCGATGGCGGCCGGACTCGCGACGCTGCGCGCCGCCGACGACGACGTATACGCCAAGCTGGATGCCAACGCCGACCGGCTGACCGATCTGCTGTCCCGCGCACTGTCGGATGCCGGTGTCGCACACGGTATCTCGCGGGCGGGCAACATGTTCAGCGTCTTCTTCACCGATGCGCCGGTCACCGACTTCGCGTCGGCGAAGGCGACCGAGACGTGGCGCTATCCCGCGTTCTTCCACGCCCTGCTCGACGCCGGGGTCTATCCGCCGTGCAGCGCGTTCGAGGCCTGGTTCGTCTCGGCGGCCCTCGACGACGCCGCGTTCGACCGGATCGCCACGGCGCTTCCCGGGGCCGCGAGGGCGGCTGCGGAGGCTCGGCGCCCGTGACCGACAAGACCATCGTGCACGTCATGCGGCACGGCGAGGTGCACAACCCGGACAAGATCCTCTACGGCAGGCTGCCTGATTACCACCTGTCGGAACTGGGCCGCGCACAGGCGCTGCGGGTCGCCGACTGGCTGGCCGATCGCGACATCGTCTACGTCGTCGCCTCCCCGCTCGAGCGTGCACAGGAGACCGCGACGCCGATCGCAGAGCGGCGCGGACTGTCCATCGACACCGACGACGACCTCATCGAATCGATGAACATCTTCCAGGGCCAGAAGGTCTCGCCCGGTGACGGCGCCCTGCGCGACCCCCGCAACTGGTGGCATCTGCGCAACCCGCGCACCCCCTCCTGGGGCGAGCCCTACGCCGAGATCGCCGCCCGGATGACGGCCGCGCTGCACCGGGCGCGGAGCAAGGCGGCCGGCCATGAAGCGGTGTGCGTCAGCCACCAGCTCCCGGTCGAGACGCTGCGCCGGTCGATGACGGGAAAGGCGCTGCACCACTTCCCGACACGGCGGCTGTGCAACCTGGCCTCGCTGACCTCGTTCTACTTCCACGGCGACACCTGTGTCGGCTGGGGTTATTCGGAGCTGGCCGGGCAGTGAAGTGGTGGGTCGTCATCGCGAGTGCGGCAATGGTCGCGCTCGCGGGATGCTCGACCGGTGACGACGCCGTCGCACAGGGCGGCACATTCGAGTTCGTCGCACCCGGCGGCAAGACCGACATCTTCTACGATCCGCCCGAAAGCCGCGGCAAGCCCGGGCGGTTGGCCGGACCGAGCCTGATGGACCCGCAGAAGACGATCTCGCTGGACGACTTCGCGGGCAAGGTCGTCGTCGTCAACGTATGGGGACAGTGGTGCGGGCCGTGCCGTTCGGAGATCGGCCAGCTGCAGAAGGTGTACGACGCCACCAAAGCCGACGGTGTCGCGTTCCTGGGCATCGACGTCCGCGACAACAACCGCGACGCCGCCCGAGACTTCGTGACCGACCGCAAGGTCACGTTCCCGTCGATCTACGACCCGTCGATGCGCACGATGATCGCCTTCGGCGGCAAGTATCCCACCACGGTCATACCGTCCACGGTGGTGCTGGACCGCGAGCACCGGGTCGCCGCGGTGTTCCTGCGGGAGCTGCTGGCCGCCGACCTGCAACCGGTCGTCGCCCGGCTCGCGGCCGAACCGGCGCCGCGAACATGACCGGTTTCGGTGAGATCGCCGCGGCCGGACCGGTTCTGGCGGCGCTGGGTGTCTCTGTCCTCGCCGGGCTGGTGTCGTTCGCGTCGCCGTGTGTGGTGCCCCTCGTCCCCGGTTACCTGTCCTACCTCGCCGCGGTCGTCGGCGTCGAGGACCAACCCCGCCCAAACCGACATATGGGCGAACAAGTGCGAGAAGAACGCACCAGAACGTCGATCTCGACGAAGACCGCGCGCCTCAGGGTCGCGGGAGCCGCGGCACTGTTCGTGGCGGGCTTCACCGCGGTCTTCCTCCTCGGCACCGTCGCGGTGCTCGGGATGACGGGCGCGTTGATCACCAACCAGCTTCTGCTGCAACGGATCGGCGGAGTTGTGACGATCCTGATGGGTCTTGTCTTCGTCGGCTTCATCCCTGTGCTGCAGCGCGACACCCGGTTCGCCCCGCGGCAGCTGTCGACGATCGGTGGCGCGCCGCTGCTCGGCGCGGTGTTCGCACTCGGCTGGACACCGTGTCTCGGCC
>JAEZKH010000027.1 GCA_023415515.1 Actinomycetes bacterium | reverse complement strand
TGAACAGCAGGAACAGCCCGACGAGGATGAAGTAGTGCGCCGGGTTGGCCAGCGGTCCCTCGTCGCGCCCCTGGCCGATGTGCAGGCTCACGTCCCAGATGAAACCGAACAGCGCGCAGATCAGCGTCCCGATGAACAGTGCGATGGGCACCGCCACCCACGGCGGCCGTTTGAACTTGCGGCCCACGTACTCGGCAACGCTGTTGACCCACGTGATCTTCTGCGCGCGGTGCAGGTAGCCGAGCCAACACAGCAGCGCGCCGATGACCAACGCGACCGCCGTCATGCCGATCACCTGGCCGATCTCGGCGCCGCCCCCTTCTGTACCCGCCGCAGCAAGGAATGAGATCTCCGTCGAACCCGTCATGTGCCCCACCTGGTGCGTATCGGAGGAAACTTCTTACCGGTCGGTAATGTTGCCAGATTCCACGTATCCGAAACCAGGGGTACCGGGATCTTCATGCGACCACCCAAAGCCAGTCGGCTTGCCCGGTCTTCCCACCGCGTTGCCTCGCCGCACCCACCGGCTACGGGGTCAACACCACCTTGATCATGCCGTCCTGTTTCTTCTGGAACTTCGCGTACGCGTCGGGTGCGGCGGTGAGGGGCAGCCGATGCGTGGCGAAGGATTCGGTGCCGAGCGGATCGTCGTCGGTCAGCAGCGGCAGGATGTCGGGCACCCAGCGTTTGACGTTGGCCTGGCCCATCCGCAGCGTGATCTGCTTGTCGAACAGCGTCATCATGTTGATCGGGTCGGTGGCACCGCCGTAGACGCCGGACAGCGAGATCGTGCCGCCGCGGCGGACCATCTCGATCGCGGAGTTGAACGCGGCCAACCGGTCCACACCGGCGTTCTTCATCACCGCGCGGCCGACCGGAGACGGCAGGAAGCCCGCCGCCGTCTGGGCGACCGTGGCGATCGGCGAGCCGTGTGCTTCCATTCCGACGGCGTCGATGACCGAGTCTGCGCCTCGCCCGCTCGTGGCCTGACGGACGACCTCGACCGGGTCGTCGAGGTTCATGTCGATGACGTCGCTGCACATGTCGCGGGCGCGCTGCAGCCGCTCGGGAACCATGTCGACGCCGATCACGCGACAGTCCTTGCGGGTGTTGGCGACTCGACACGCCATCGAGCCGATCGGGCCCAGCCCCAGGATGACCAGGGTGCCGCCGGGCGGGATGTTCGCATACTCGACGGCCTGCCACGCCGTGGGCAACACGTCGGACAGGTAGACGTAGCGCTCGTCGGGTCCGTCGTCGGGCACCTTGATGTGGGTGTACTGCGCCTGCGGGACGCGCAGGTACTCGGCTTGCCCGCCGGGGACCTCGCCGTAGAGCTTGGAATAGCCGAACAGTGCGGCGCCGGTGCCCTGGTCGCGGTTCTGCGTCGTCTCGCACTGGCTCTGCAGCCCGGTGTCGCACATGAAGCAGTGCCCGCAGGAGATGTTGAAGGGGATCACCACCCGATCGCCGACCTTCAGGTCGCCGGTCTCGCGTCCGACCTCCTCCACCACGCCCATCGCCTCGTGGCCGAGCACGTCACCTGGGGTCATGAACGCGCCGAGCACCTCGTAGAGATGCAGATCGGACCCGCAGATGTTGGTGCTGGTGACCTTGATGATCGCGTCGGTCGCTTCCTTGATGGCCGGATCGGGCACGCTCTCGACGGTCACGTTCCGCCTGCCCTGCCATGTGACAGCGCGCATGGACGCCTCCTCGTAGTCGGTGTACCTCCGTCATGCCCGCTGCGCGGTCGGCGAAACCTGCGCGCCCATCACTTCTTCGGCGGTTTGAGCACCTTCATCGCCAGCTGCATGACCGGCTGCGGAATGCTGTCCTTCGCGCCGAGGGCGGCGTTGGCGACCTGGGTCCGGATCGGCGTGCCGCGTCCGAACATCCGATTCAGCGGGCCGCCCGACGGTTCGAGGTCGACGTGCAACGGAGGCCTGCCGTCGGCGGCGCCGAGCGCGTTGGAGATCACCACCCGCTGGATTTCGCTGGTGCCCTCGAAGATCGTGTACAGCTTGGCGTCGCGATACCACTTCTCCACCGGATGGTCCTTGATGTAGCCCCAGCCGCCCATCGTCTGGATGGCGCGTTCGGTGGTTCGCACCGCGACCTCGCTGGCGGCGAGCTTCGACATCGACCCTTCACCGCGCTCCATCGGTATCCCGTTGGCGGCCATCCACGATGCCCGCCACGTCAGAAGCCTGGCCGCGTCGATCGCGGTGGCCAGGTCGGCCAGCGGGAACGCGACACCCTGGTTGTCGATGATGGGTGCGCCGAAGGCCTCCCGGCGGTTGGCGTACTCGGTCGCGTACTCCAAAGCGGCCCTCGCGATGCCGAGCGCCTGGGCGGCGACCATCGGGCGGGTCTGCTCGAAGGTGCCGAGCGTCGCGGACCCGGAGTGCTTGGCGCCCTCGACCGCCTCCCTGGCACGGGCCAGCTTGTATTCGAGCTTCTCCTGGCCGCCGAGCAGATTGGCGCCGGGCACCCGCACGGCGTTGAACTTCAGCTCCGCGGTGTGCGAGGCGCGGCAGCCGAGCTTGTCGAGCTTGCGCACCATCTCGAGGCCGGGTGTGCCGCCGGGCACGATGAACATCGCCTGTCCGCGGTGACCGAGATCTTCGTCGACGACGGCGTTGACCACGTGAACGTTGGCGATCCCGCCGTTGCCGATCCACATCTTGTGGCCGTCGATGATCCAGTCGTCGCCGTCACGCTTGGCGCGCGTGCGCAGGTTGCGCACATCGCTGCCGCCTTCGGGTTCGGAGATCGCAAGGGCGGCCAGCTTCAGGTCGCCGGGGGAACCGAAGCACTCGGGCGCCCACTCCAGCATCTGCTCGGGTGAGGCCGCCTGCCCGATCGCCGACAGCGCCAGCGCCGGCATGACGATGGCCAGCCCGATGCCCGCACAGCCCCAGAACAATTCCTCCATGAACATCGGCAGTGACAACCCGGTGGGATCGCCGATCAGGTCGCGGTAGAACAGCGGGCTGTAGAAGCCCCGCGCGGCGGCCTCCTCCAGCACCGGCCACGGAAACTCTTGGCGCGCGTCGTAGTCGGCGGCGACCGGACGTATGCATTGCTCGGCGAATTCGTGGGTGCGGCGGGCCAGGTCGTGTTGCGCCCCGGTGGGCGTGAGGTCGAAGCTCATGGCCGCATCACCTGTGTCGACATTTCCCCACCCCTGCCTTCCGGATCCGATTTACGGTGACGAGTACCCCGCGATGGCCGAAATTCCACGGCAGAGGGAGGACCGCCGCATGCTGTCGTACGACGCCGGGGTGACCAGCCCGCCGCTGCTCGACCAGACGATCGGCGACAACCTTGCGGCGACGACCGCGGCGCACCGTGACCGCGAGGCGCTCGTCGAATGCGCGACGGGGCGCCGGTGGACATACGGCGAGTTCCATGAAGCGACCCGCCGGATCGCCACGGCGTTGCTCGCCCGAGGCACCGAACCCGGCGACCGCATCGGGATCTGGTCGCCGAACACCGCGGAGTGGACGCTGATCCAGTACGCCACCGCGCAGGTCGGCGCGATCCTGGTCAACATCAACCCGGCCTACCGGACCGATGAGCTCGAGTACGCGTTGAACACGGCATCGATAAGCACGGTGTTCGCCGCGCAGGAGTTCAAGAGCTCCGACTACGTCGCGATGCTCGACTACGTGCGCGGGCGTTGCCCGGCGCTGAGCGACGTCATCATCGTCGGGTGGGAGCCGTGGCACGAGATCGCCGCCACCGCCGTCGACGCCGAAGCGCTGGGGCGGGTGCAATCGGAGCTGAGGCCCGGCGATCCCATCAACATCCAGTACACCTCGGGGACAACAGGTTTCCCCAAGGGGGCCACCCTCACCCACACCAACATCCTCAACAACGGCTACTTCGTCGGCGAGCTGCTCACCTACACCGAACGGGACAGGGTGTGCATCCCGGTGCCGTTCTACCACTGCTTCGGCATGGTGATGGGAAACCTGGCCGCCACCACGCACGGGTCGGCGATGGTGATTCCCGCCCCTGGATTCGACCCGGCTGCGAGCCTGAAAGCCGTTGCGGCAGAGGGTGCTACATCGTTATACGGGGTTCCGACGATGTTCATCGCCGAGCTCGATCTACCCGACTTCGACAGCTACGATCTGCACACGCTGCGGACCGGCATCATGGCCGGTTCGCCGTGCCCGGAACAGGTGATGCGCAACGTGATCGACCGGATGCACATGAGCGGGGTGGCGATCTGCTACGGCATGACCGAGACATCGCCGGTTTCGACGCAGACGCTGCCGACCGACAGCCTCACCCGGCGGGTGACCACGATCGGGCGCGTCGGACCGCATCTGGAGGTGCAGGTGGTCGACGAAAGCGGTGCCCAGGTGGAGCGCGGGACCCCCGGTGAACTGTGCACGCGCGGGTACAGCGTCATGCGCGGCTACTGGGACGACCCGGAGAGGACCGCCGAGGTGATCGACGCCGACGGCTGGATGCACAGCGGCGACCTCGGCGTGATGGACGCCGACGGCTATCTGGCCATCACCGGCCGGATCAAGGACATGGTGATCCGGGGCGGGGAGAACATCTACCCGCGCGAGATCGAGGAGTTTTTGTACGGCCACCCCGACATCGTCGACGCGCAGGTGGTCGGCGTATCCGACGAGAAGTACGGCGAAGAGTTGATGGTGTGGCTGCGGGTCAGGGAAGGCGCAGAGGCGCCGACGCCGGAAAGCCTGCGCGCCTACTGCGCCGGGCGCATCGCACACCACAAGATCCCGCGATACGTGCAGGTGGTCGACGACTACCCGATGACGGTGACCGGCAAGGTCAGGAAGGTGGAGTTGCGCGAACGCGGTGAGGCGTTGCTGGGGGAGTCATGAAGCTCGAAGGTCGGCATCTGCGTCAGCGGGACTCCACGACATGCGGCCCGAGCGTCGCGGTGGTGGCAGGCGCGCTGCTGGATCCGGGCTACCGCTCACCCCTCACCGAGTCCTCGACGAGGTGGTTCGACGACGAACAACTGCGGATCCACATCGAGGTCAACCGGGTGTGGCCGCGCAGGCTCGGCACCACTCCGATGGGCATCGCCCGCGCACTCACCACTCGCGCACGGGTGCGGGGAGTGAGATACCGATGGCGGCCGTTCCTCGGCCGCCGGGATCGGCTGACCGACGTCCTGTCCTTCGTCGAGGCGGGTTGGCCGATCGCGATGCTGGTGGGCCGGGCAATTCCCCGGCACTGGGTGTTGATCGTCGGGGTCAGCGGAGAGACGCTGCGCTGCTACGAGCCCTCGTCGGGCGATGTGCGGCCGGTGAACGTGGCGGCGCTGCGGCACTCCTGGCTGACCGGGTTGGGCTACCGGCGACCGTTCGCGTTCGTGTTGCCGTCGTCGAACGCGGCCACCCGGTCCGCGACGACGTGATCCCACGCGTCGCCGGATGCGCGCAGCCCGGCGACAACGCCCGCGCGGTTGCGTTCGGGTTGGTTCTGCGACATCTTCGCCTTGCCCTCGACTGTCGCGATGACCAGTTCGATGCCGACGATGCCGCGCAGCTGGGACCGGGTGAAGTCCGGCGGCGCGTCGCCGACCTGCCAGGGGTCGCCTCCGCCCGCCTCATGGCGTTCGGTCAACCTGGTGACGAGGTCGAGCAGCCAGTCGGGATCGTCATGAATAACCAAGTGGCCGTGGACGTTCAGGGTCTCGTAGTTCCATGTGGGCACGACCTTGCCGGTCTCCGCCTTCGTCGCATACAAACTGGGCGAGATGTAGGCGTGCGGTCCGGCGAAGACGGCCACCGACTCAGCCCCGTCGGCGTGCCAGTGCGGGTTGGCGCGCGACACATGGCCGACGAGGCAACGGCCGTCATACATCAACGGCAGCGGCGTCACCAACAGACCGGAGGGAGTGTGGCTGACCAGGTGCGCGAACTCCGCGGCGGCGAGCGCCGCAGCGGTTTGCTCATCGGTGAGCGCGAACTTCCGAGGTATGTACATCTGCGATTCCAGCCTAGCGCGTTCGAACGTATGATCGAAGCGTGGGCGAGCTGCAGTCCATCGGATACAACGGTCAACCGGTGCAACAAGCCTTCCGGCCCGTGGAGCCGCCGATGGCCGTCATCGTCGACTTGGCTGCCCTGTTTCCGCGGGAGCCCCACAGCCGCGGCGGTTACAACCCGGCCGGCCTGCAGATGCACGCGGTCGTCGAAGGCCGGCTGACCTGCTGGGGCATCTGCGAGCAGGGCCACTGGTGGGGTCTGGTTACATACCCGATCGCCTACGGGCCCAAGCGACGGTCGGTGACGCACTGGATCCCGGCGTGGATGTTGAAGCGCAAGCCGGAACGCGGATGACAGCGCGAAAAACATTGTGCACGTTCAACACTCGCCTTCGTCGTCGCTGTTGTCTCGTTTGTTGTTTCTGCTGTCGTGTTGGTCTTGGATGAGGTAGCGGTGGGGGTGGTGGTAGTTGTTGATGCGGGTTTG
>JAEZKH010000510.1 GCA_023415515.1 Actinomycetes bacterium | reverse complement strand
GACGACTCCAACCCGCTTCTCCCCGAGCAGTTCTCGACGAACACCGGCGATCCCGCCCAGTTCGACATGAACTCGCTGCTAGCGGTCTAGCGAGAGGTCCTTGCGAAAGCGCTTCATGCCGTCGATCTTCTCAGCCAGAGAAGCGTCGGCCCCCGCGTAGAACATCCAGGGCATCGTGATGATGCCCTGGATGCCGCCTGCCTCGGCACGCGAGTAGTGCTCGGGCAGGAACGCATCGGTCAGCGGCGTCAGCACGGTGAAGTCATCCATCGACAACCCGGCGGCCTCACGCAACTCCCGGATACGCGAAACCCGAAGAAGCGCCTCGTCAGTCGAGATCAGATCGCCGATCCAGCCGTCATTGCGCGCAGCCCGCCGCAGCGCCACATCAGACAACCCTCCGACATAGATCGGAATCCGGGGCGGCGTCGGCTCCATCTCCAGCCGCGGTGCAGAGTAGAACTCGCCAGAGAATGACCTCCACCCCGGTGACCACAGCTCACGAAACAACGCGAGCATCTCGTCGGTCCGCTTACCCCGCCGCTCGAACTGCTGGCCCATCAACTCGAATTCTTCTCTGCACCAACCCACGCCGATACCGAGCTCGACGCGGCCGTCCGACAGATACGCCGCAGTGCCGATCGCCTTCGCCGCTGCATACGGATCACGCATCGCCGGGATGTACACAGTCGTCACGAATTTCACCCGCGTCGTCACCGGTGCCATCGCCCCGACCAGCACCCACGGGTCCGGCCACGGCGTGAAGGCCTCCCACCGCCGCTTCCCGTCATGGGTATACGGATACGGTGTCTGCAACGTCTCCAGATTGATCACATGGTCAGGAATCCCGATGCCGTCATAGCCCAGATCATCGGCAACACGCGCGATCTCGACTGCTTCCTTGAGATCCCGAAACGCGACGCTGACATAGAACTTCATCCCGCGCCCCGCGCCCAGGCAGGAATGATGAAGATTCCCTCGGCTTCCACAGTCTTGCCCTCGGCATCGTTCATGTGACCGCTCACAAACGTCTTGAAGCCGTCGGTTCGTTCGATCGCAGCCTCCGCACGTAACGGACCCAGCGGCGTCCCCCGCAGATAGCGCAGAGTGATCGTTCCCGTGAAGCGCGGCTTGGACATCCCTTCGCTGGCCGCCTCACCCAACAATTGATCGAGCACCAGCGCCAGGACACCGCCGTGCACCCAGCCCGGCGGGCCCTGGTAGGCGGCATCGAGCTCGAATTCGCTCCACCACAACCCGTCTGGGTCCTTGTGCGTCACCACTGGCGGTGCGATCGCATTCCGAAAGCCTGTCGCCGGGTTGCCCCACACCACCGGTCGACCGTCCACCCCTACCCGAAGCTGAGTCGAATCGGCCGAGTCGCCGAGCTTCTCGACCGCAGCGTCGACCAGTGCCTGCACTTCGCGCAACGTCACATGATCAGCGGTGCTGCGAAGTCCCGCCCTGATCAGCCGGCGAACCGACTGCGTCAACGGCGAATACAACTCCTGCAGCCGCTCGTGCTCAGCCGCACTGATCTCCTCGAACGAGAAATCCATCGACTCAGCCACGTGACTTAACCACCAAAGACCTTTCGTACCACCGTCTTCGCTCGACGGGTCACCCGCAGATAGTTGTCGAGGAATTCACCTCCGTCGTCGCTCGGCCAGCCGGCGGCCAGCGCGACCGCATTCAGTTGCTTGCCAGGGCCGGGCAATTGGTCAGTGGGTTTCCCGCGCACCAGCACCAGTGCGTTACGCGCCCGCGTCGCCGTCAACCACGCCTCGCGCAAGAGTGCCACGTCACCCTCGGGGATCAACTCCGCCGCCCCGATCGCGTCGAGCGCCTGCAGCGTCGAGGTGTTGTGCAGCGCGCGAACTTTATGCGCATGCCGAAGTTGCAGCAGTTGCACCGTCCACTCGATGTCGGCCAGCCCGCCGCGGCCGAGTTTGGTGTGCGTGTTGGGATCAGCGCCGCGCGGCAACCGCTCCGAGTCCACCCTCGCCTTGATCCTCCGGATCTCCTGTACCGCCTCGGCCGACACCCCGCCCGGCGGGTACCGCGTCTGGTCGACAAGCAACAGAAAACGCTCGCCGAGGTCCTCGTCGCCTGCGACCCGGTGCGCCCGCAGCAGCGCCTGGATCTCCCACGGCTGCGCCCACTGCTTGTAGTACGCCGCATATGACGACAGCGTCCGAACCAGCGAGCCGTTGCGACCCTCCGGCCGCAGCCCCGCGTCGACCTCCAAAGGGGGGTCGGCGGATGGCGTTCCCAGCAGTGAACGCACCTGCTCGGCGACGGTGATGGACCAACGGACAGCAGCGGATTCGTCGACGCCCGAATCGGGTTCGCACACGAACATCACGTCGGCGTCCGAGCCGTAGCCCAGCTCGCCGCCGCCGAGTCGGCCCATCCCGATCACGGCGATGCGCGCGGGGGCCTCTCCGCCCGGCGGCATGTTCGCGCGGATCACCGCTTCCAATGCCGCTTGGAGCACCGCCACCCAGACCGACGTCAACGCCTTGCAGACGTCGACGACTTCGAGCATCCCAAGCAGATCCGCCGACGCCACCCGAGCCAACTCGCGTCGACGCAACGTGCGCGCCGCAGCGATCGCACGCACCGGATCGGCGTAGCGCCCCGCCGACGCGACCAACGCGCGCGCCACTCCGTCAGGCTCGACCTCGAGCAGCTTTGGTCCCGCCGGTCCGTCCGCATACTGCTGGATGACCTCTGGCGCCCGCATCAGCAGGTCGGGCACATACGCCGACGTTCCGAGTACCTTCATCAGCCGCTTGGCCACCGCGCCCTCATCGCGCAGCGTCGACAGATACCACCGATGCTCCGACAGCTCGTCGCTGATCCTGCGATAGGACAACAGCCCGGCGTCCGGGTCCGGGGTGTCCGAGAGCCAGTCGAGCAACGTCGGCAGCAACACCTGCTGTACCCGGCCCCGCCGACCGGAGGCGCCCGTCAACGCGGCCAGGTGCGTCAAAGCACCTTTCGGCCCCTCATAGCCCAGTGCGGCGAGCTGACGTTCGGCGGCCTCCGGCGTCAGCATCGCCGGGTGCCCCACGCCTTCGAGCAGCGGTTGGTAGAACAGCTTGGCGTGCAGCCGCGACACCCGGTGGTTCTGCCGCTTGAGTTCCTCGCGCAACACCCCGAGCGAGTCGTGCTGGCCGTCGGGTCTCATATGCGCAGCGCGGGCCAGCCAGCGCATCGACTCGTCGTCGTCCTCGTCGGGCAGCATGTGGGTGCGCTTGAGCCGCTGCAGCTGGAGGCGATGTTCGAGCAGCCGGAGGAACTCATACGAGGCGGTGAGGTTGGCCGCGTCGTCACGGCCGATGTATCCGCCGGCACCCAGCGCGGCGAGCGCATCGATCGTCGAAGCAACATGCAACGACTCGTCGTTGCGGCCATGAACGAGCTGCAGCAGTTGCACGGCGAACTCGACGTCGCGAAGCCCGCCGGTGCCCAGCTTGAGTTCGCGGGTCCGTTCGTCTGCGGGCACCAGTGCCTCGACGCGGCGACGCATCGCCTGCACTTCTGCGACGAAATCCTCCCGTTCGCAGGCCGTCCACACCATCGGCATCAGCGCGGCGATGTACTCCTCGCCCAGCGCGGCGTCGCCTGCGGCGGGTCGGGCCTTCATCAGGGCCTGGAACTCCCATGTCTTGGCCCATCGCTGGTAGTACGCGACGTGGGACTCGAGCGTCCGGACCAGTTGCCCGTGCTTGCCTTCTGGCCGCAGCGCCGCGTCCACTTCGAAGAACGCCTCCGATGCGAACCGCATCATCTCGCCCGCCACCCTGGTGGTGACGGCGTCGGCCGCCTCGGCGACGAAGATGACGTCGACGTCGCTGACGTAGT
>JAEZKH010000425.1 GCA_023415515.1 Actinomycetes bacterium | reverse complement strand
ACGGGGCGCAGCAGCGACTGCTCTCACTCGGGTTGGAGTTGCGGACGGCCGAGGCGTCGTTGCGCCCGGGCTGCGACGACGTCGCCGATCAGCTTGCCGAGATCGTCGACGGGTTGACCGGAGTATCCGATGAGCTTCGCGAGATATCCCGCGGTATTCATCCGGCCATCCTGTCCAAGGGTGGACTCGGGCCCGCGTTGAAGGCCATCGCCCGACGGTCTTCCGTGCCCGTCGAACTCGACATCTGCGTCGACGGCCGGCTGCCCGAGTCGGTCGAGGTCGCCGCGTATTTCGTGGTGGCCGAGTCGCTGACGAACGTGGCGAGGTACGCCGAAGCCACCGAAGTGACCGTCACCGCCAGGTCAGACGAGACCAATCTGCGGCTGTCCATTCGCGACGACGGCGTCGGCGGCGCCGATCCCGCGAAGGGCTCCGGGCTCATCGGTCTGATCGACCGGGTCGAGGCCCTCGGTGGACATTTCGAATGGTCCAGTCCCGCAGGCGAAGGGACCGCGTTGCGAGTCTCGATTCCGCTCGCGACGCCCGCCTACCGCTGAGGCACGTTCGAGAACAGTGCGCCGAGACCTTCGGCCATGGTGGGATGGGTCAGCACAGCGTCGCGGAGGCTGGTGTAGGGCAGACCCGCCAACATCGCCACCTGAACGGCTGCGGTCACTTCCCCGGCCTGAGCGCCGAACATCGTGAAACCGAGGATTCGGTCGTCATCCTCGGCGACCAGCGCTTTCATGAAACCTCTTGTCTCACCTGTGGTCTGGGCATGCGGTACGGCCGCGGCGTCCAGCCGGGCAATCCGCACGGGGATGCCGCGGTCGGCGGCATGCGTCTCGGTCAGCCCGACCCGCGCCAGCTCGGGATCGGTGAACATACATTGCGGCACGAGCCGATCGCCGGTCGAGCGGCTTCCGCCGTCCAGGTTGTCGCGCAGGATCCTGAAGTCGTCGAGGGACACGTGGGTGAACTGCGGTTGCTGCGAACAACATTCGCCGATCCCCCACACGTCGGGCGCCGTGGTCTCCAGCCGCTCGTTGACAAGGACATAGCCCTGCTTGTCGAGTTGAACCCCGGCCACGTCGAGCCCGATTCGGGCGGTGTTCGGAACACGTCCCGCGGCGACGAGGATGTCGGTGCCGTCGATGTCGCGCCGACCGTTCGACGTTTCGACGGCCACGGTCACCTCGTCGCCGGATCGCCCCCCCACCGCAACCGGCGCAGCGTTCTCCAGCACGTCGATGCCTTCGTCGACGAGCATGCGCCGAACCTCCTCCGCGACGTCGGCGTCTTCGTCGCGGACGACGTGTGGACCGTGCTGGACGATTGTCACGCGGCTGCCGAACCGGCGATACGCCTGCGCCAGCTCGAGGCCGACATAGCCTCCGCCCAGCACGATCAGATGTGGGGGCACGTAGTCGAGTTCGAGCATCTCGACGCTCGTCATCGGCCGGGCGGCCCGCAGACCCGGCACCTCGGGAATCGCCGCCCGGGTGCCCACATTCACGTAGACGTGTTCACCGCGCAGTACGCGTCGGCCACCGTCGTTGAGTCGTATCGATATGGTCCGCGGTGCAACGAACCTGCCCCGTCCCATGACAAGTTCGGCACCGCTGTTGTGGTACTGCTTCGAAATCCCGGCGACCATGTGATCGACCATGTCGCGCTTGCGCTGCCTGACCTTGCCCATGTCGACCTGGACGTAATCGCCGCCTGCGCCGAACGTCGCGGCGTAGCGCACGAGGTCAGCGATCTTGGCACTCCAGATCTCGTTCTTGCTCGGCAGGCAGTTGATGGTGGGACACGATCCGCCGATCCATCGTCGCTCGACGACCGCCACCCGCCTGCCCGAATCAGCGAGGTGCCAGGCCAGATGCATTCCCCCTGTGCCCCCGCCAAGCACCACGGCGTCGAAGTGTTCGGGGGCCGCGTCACGCATGCCTCCAGCATCGACCCGCAACAGTGCGGTGTCGCTACCGCTGACACCCATCGTTTCGCCGCTAGCTGCAATGGGCGCTTCCGGTTAACCCCCATGCGTTTGTGATTGCAGGTAACGGGAATGCCCAGGATTGTTTGCGGTGAAATGCTGTTGACATGACCATGCGAGGTGCCGGGTGCGCTGCTTGATCGTCGACGACAACGACGGTTTCGTCGCCGCGGCACGCCGGCTGCTCGAGGCCGGCGGGATCACCGTTGTCGGATCGGCGTCGTCGAGCACGGAGGCCGTCGACCTCGTCGCCTCGCTGCACCCGGATGTGACACTCGTCGACATCGACCTCGGCCAGGAGAACGGCCTCGATCTCGCCGAGCGTCTTCACCGCACCGGCGCCCGGTCGCCTGTCGTCCTGGTCTCGGCTTACTCCGCCGATGACTTCCTCGATTCGATCACCGCATGCGGCGCAGCGGGTTTCGTGCCGAAGTCACAGTTGACGGCGGCCGCGATCCGCGACGTTCTCGAGGCGTCAGCGGGATTCGAGAAAAGTGATCACCGCTAAGACCCTTCGGTGATCGTCGCTGGTTTCCGCCAGATTCAATTTGGTCAGAATGCTTCGCACGTGCTTCTCGACCGTGCCCTCGGTGACCCACAGACGCCGAGCGATTCCTGCGTTCGACCGGCCTTCCGCCATCAGTGCCAACACCTCGCGTTCCCGTTCGCTGAGCGCCGAGAGCGGGTCGTCACGGCGGCGGGCGGAGACGAGTTCGGCCACCAGCGCGGGGTCCACGATCGACGCGCCCCTGGCGATGCTCTCGACGGATTCGATGAAGTCGGCCACGTCGGTGACCCGGCTCTTGAGCAGATAGCCGATGCGGTGCCCGCTGGCGAGCAGTTCCATCGCGTCTTCGATGTCGACGTGCGCGGACAACACCAGCACCGCGGTGTCCGGCATCTCCTCGCGGATCGCTCGCGCGGCGTCGAGACCTTCGGTGGTGTGCGTCGGCGGCATCCTGATATCGGCGACCACGAACTCCGGCTTCTCGCGGCGAACGTGTTCAAGCAGCTGCGGCCCGTCACCGGCCTGGGCGACGACATCGAACCCCGCGCGCTCGAGCAGGCTGGCCAGACCCTCGCGCAGCAGTACGTCGTCGTCGGCGATCACCACGCGGACCGGATCCGCCATCGGGCCTCCTCATCGGACTGACCGGGCTGTGGTGAACATGCTGCGCGAAAACCGGTATTTCTACAACGCGATCCGGCCCGGTCTTTCGCAGAGCACCGATTCGACGACCGCTGCGTGATGGCCGCCGGATCCGACGTCGCTGCCGACGGCGGGTCTACCGCACGGTGGCGATGGCCAATGGCTCGTGTGTTCCGCTGACCCTGATGTCGACGGTGTGGATCTTGTCGGCCGGAATCGCCGTGGACGCCGCGAGCCCGCCCGTGTGGTCGCTGGCCGGACTCCACGTCCCCACGGCCGACTCCGCACCTTCGATCGTTGTCACGACGATGTCGTAGGCGGGCACGGTCCTGGCCCAGTCTTTGACGTATTCGCAGGTCCAGTCCAGGCGGGTGCCCCACTCCTGCTTCGTGACCGCCAGCGTCGCGTTGATGCCGCCCTTGAGCGTCGGCTGCATGGCCTGCAGCGCGATCCTGTCGGCGCGGTCGACGGGAAACGCGGTGGCCCCGATCGTGCCTGCGCCGATCGCGACGACCGCTGCCGCGGCGAACCCCGCAGCAAGGACACCGCGGCGCGTGCGGCGCTTCTGCCGCGCGGCCGCAGCTGCCAGCGACGGCATCAGATTCACGGCCGACGTGTCGGCGGCGACGCGGGCGTCATGTTCGGTCAGGGCGAGAGCGTCGTCACAACTGAGCGCGTTGAGTATCGCGGGAATACCGGCCAGCTCGGTCAGCGCCGCGGCACGCTCCGGATTCGCCTCGAGATATCCCTCGAACAGACGGCGATCCTCCCGACTGAGAGCGCCGAGAACATAGGCGGCATCCCATTCGGCGATGTCGTCGATCATCGAACGACACCCCTCTCCTGCAACGCAATTCGCAGGGCCCGCAAGGCATAGTGCAGCCTGGACTTGGCCGTTCCTTCCGGAATGCCCTCGTACGCAGCGATATCGGCGACCGTCTGACCCAGGTAGTACGCGCGGACCACGGCTACGCGGTGATCGGCGGACAGCGACATCAGGGCATCCGAGAGGACCCACTTGTCGAACGCCGCGCCGATCTCGTCGGGCGATGATCGTTCGGGCACGCAGTCAGTCTTCAATTCGCGTGCATACCTTGCACTTCGGCGGTCATCGATCACCAGGTTACGCGCGACGGTGAAAAGCCAGGCCCGCACACCGTCGGTGCAGTCCTCCAACATCTCGGGCTTGCGCCACAGTCGCAAGAGTGACTCCTGGACGACATCCTCGGCGAACGGCATGTCCCCACGGGTGAGCCGCAAGACGTAGCGGATTAGCTCTGGGCTGTGCGCGTCGTGAATCGCTCGTAGAAGCGCGGCCCGATCAGAGTCGGTCATGACGGTCATGCTGCGCGCAGGCGCTCGGAATCTGCTGTGTGTTTCCTTGCCGATACCAGACAGCGGAAGGGGTTTCGTCCCACCCCGCGCAGTCAGTCGAGGATGTCGCGCACCACCGCGTCGGCCAACAGCCTGCCTCGCGGGGTAAGGATCAAGCGATCGCCGTCTGCGCGCAGCAAACCGCCGTCAACGGCGATCCACGCACGATCGCGTTCCGCATCGTCGAGCGCATCGGCTGCAAGCCCACGCCGAAGCCGGAGCCGGAGCATCACGTCCTCGGTGTGCGCCGCGGCGTCGTCGAGCTGTTCGAAGTCCGCGACCGGCAGCTGTCGCCCCGCCAGGCGCTCCGCATAAGCATTGGGGTGCTTGACATTCCACCACCGGGTCGAGCCGATGTAGCCGTGCGCCCCCGGGCCGGCCCCCCACCATTCGCCGCCGTCCCAGTAACCCATGTTGTGCCTGCACTCGCCGAAGGGCCGACTCCAGTTGGACACCTCATACCAGTCGAATCCGGCCGCACGCAGCCGCTCGTCAGCAAGCTCGTAGCGATGTGCGAGCACGTCGTCGTCGGTTGGCGCGATGTCGCCGCGCCGGACGCGCCGGCCCATCGCGGTGCCCTCTTCGATCGTCAGCGCGTAGGCCGAGATGTGATCAACGCCTCCGTCGACCGCGGTGTCGATCGACCGCAGAAGGTCGTCGTCGGACTCCCCGGGCGTGCCGTAGATGAGATCGATGTTGACGTGGTCGAACCCGGCGGCGACGGCTTCGCGGGCCGCCGCAGGAGCGCGTCCCGGCGAATGCGCCCGGTCCAGGGTCGCCAGCACATGCTGCGCCGCGGACTGCATGCCGAGCGATATCCGGGTGTAGCCGGCCGCCCGCAGCCCGGCGAACAGCTCCGGCGAGGTCGACTCCGGGTTGGCCTCGGTGGTCACTTCGGCACCCGGGGCGAGCACGAAGTGGTCGCGAACGGCGCCGAGCACCGCGGCCAGACCCGCGGCGCCGAGCAGCGACGGGGTGCCCCCGCCGACGAACACCGTCTGCACCAGGGGTGGTGAACCCAGCCGTTCGGCGGCCACGGCCAGCTCGGCGCGCAACGCGGCCAGGTAGCCCTCGGGGTTCGCGCCGCCCAGTTCGGCGGGGGTGTAGGTGTTGAAGTCGCAATACCCGCAGCGGGTCGCGCAGAACGGAACGTGGACATAGATGCCGAACGGGCGGCCAGGGGTCGGTACGAGGCCCGGCAGGCCTGCCGACGAGGGCTCGCCCGAGGGGCGTGCCGCAGACTCCGTTCGGACAGTCACCCCACCAGTCTCCCAGAGCGGCTTTCCCTCACCATGAGCGCAAATCTGGCCCGGTTAGGGCAATCGCCGAAGTTCGTGGCAGAATTGCGGACGTGACGGCTGCCCGCATCCACACCCACCGCATCTCGCTGGTGGCTCGGCGGCATGTCGATTTCAAGCGCGTCTGTACCTGTTGTTGTCTGCCTTAGCGCGCTGATACCTGGACCCAGCCCACCACCAACTCTTAGCTGGCCGCCGGATCTGCGCCGCCGGACAGCCACCGGTGACTGCGCGTCCTAAGCCGGCTCTGTGAAGGAGCCACACCACATGACCACCGCAAAGCCCGCCAAGCCCGTGAAGCGGCCCCGCGGCGAGGGCCAGTGGGCACTCGGATACCGCGAGCCACTCAACGCCAACGAGCAGTTCAAGAAGGACGACGACGCACTCAACGTGCGGACCCGAATCGTCGATCTGTACTCCAAGCTGGGCTTCGACAGCATCGACAAACAGGACCTGCGCGGCCGGTTCCGCTGGATGGGCCTCTACACCCAGCGTGAGCAGGGCTACGACGGCACGTGGACCGGCGATGAGAACGCCGATCTGCTCGAAGCCAGATACTTCATGATGCGGGTGCGCTGTGACGGCGGCGCGCTGTCGACGGCGGCGCTGCGCACGCTCGGTGAGATCTCCACGGAATTCGCGCGCGACACCGCCGACATCTCCGACCGCGAGAACATCCAGTACCACTGGATCCAGATCGAGGACGTTCCCCAGATCTGGGACCGTCTCGCCGCCGTCGGCCTACAGACCACCGAAGCGTGCGGGGACTGCCCTCGCGTGGTGCTCGGCGGTCCGCTGTCGGGGGAATCAGTCGACGAGGTCCTCGATCCCAGCTGGGCGGTCGACGAGATCGTGCGCCGCTACGTCGGCAGCCCGGAGTTCTCCAACCTTCCCCGCAAGTTCAAGACGGCGATCTCGGGTTTGCAGGATGTCGCGCACGAGGTCAACGACATCGCGTTCATCGGCGTCAACCACCCCGAGCACGGGCCGGGTCTGGACCTGTGGGTGGGCGGCGGGCTTTCCACCAACCCGATGTTGGCCCAGCGGCTGGGCGCGTGGGTGCCGCTCGACGAGGTTCCCGAGGTATGGGCGGCGGTGACGGGCGTGTTCCGCGACTACGGCTATCGCCGGCTGCGGTCGAAGGCCAGGCTGAAGTTCCTCATCAAGGACTGGGGCGTGGAGAAGTTCCGCCAGGTCGTCGAGGACGAATACCTGGGCCGCAAACTGATCGACGGACCAGCGCCCGAGCCGGTCAAGCACCCCATCGACCACGTCGGCGTGCAGAAGCTCAAGAACGGCAAGAACGCTGTGGGCGTCGCGCCGATCGCCGGACGCGTCTCCGGAACGATCTTGACCAAGATCGCCGATCTCGCCGCGGCCGCAGGCTCGAACCGGGTGCGCCTCACGCCTTATCAGAAGCTGATCATCCTCGACGTGGCCGACGACAAGCTCGACGAGCTGCGTCGCGGACTCGATGCGCTGGGTCTGCCGAGCACCCCGACGCACTGGCGCAGAAATCTGATGGCCTGCACCGGCATCGAGTACTGCAAGTTGTCGTTCGCCGACACCAAGCGCCGGGCGCAGACGTTGGTGCCCGATCTGGAGAAGCGGCTCGAGGACATCAACGCCCAGCTCGACGTACCGATCACCATCAACATCAACGGCTGCCCCAATTCGTGCGCCCGCATCCAGGTCGCCGACATCGGGTTCAAGGGTCAGATGGTCGACGACGGCAACGGGCCGGTCGAGGGCTTCCAGGTCCACCTGGGCGGCAGTCTCGGCCTGGACAGCGGCTTCGGCCGCAAGCTCCGCCAGCACAAAGTGCTCTCCACTGAGCTCGGCGACTACATCGACCGGGTGGTCCGTAACTTCGTGAAACAACGCGAGGAGGGCGAGCGTTTCGCCACCTGGGCGGTACGAGCAGACGAGGCGGATCTGCGATGAGGGCTCGCCCGAAGAGCGGAGTCAACAGATGAGGGCTCGCCCGAAGAGCGGAGTCAACAGATGAGGGCTCGCACGAAGAGCGGAGTGAACAGATGACGACGTTGACCGAGACCGATCTGCGGCAGCTGGCCGAACGGGGCGCGGCCGAACTCGAGGGAGCCGGCGCCGAGGACCTGCTGCGCTGGACCGACGAGAACTTCGGCGGCCGATACGTTGTGGCGTCGAACATGCAGGACGCCGTTCTCGTCTCGATGGCGGCCAAGGTGCGGCCAGGGGTCGACGTGCTTTTCCTCGACACCGGTTACCACTTCGTGGAGACCATCGGCACCCGCGATGCGGTCGAGGCCGTCTACGACGTCAACATCGTCAACGTCACCGCGGAGAACAGCGTCGCCGAGCAGGATCGTCTGTTCGGCAAGGACCTGTTCGCCCGCGACCCCGGCGAATGCTGCCGGATGCGCAAGGTCGAGCCGCTGGGCAAGGCACTGCAGGGATATTCGGCGTGGGTGACCGGCATTCGCCGCGTCGAGGCGCCGACGCGCGCCAACGCCCCACTGATCAGCTGGGACAGCGCCTTCAATCTGGTCAAGATCAACCCGATCGCGGCGTGGAGCGACGAGGACCTGCAGGCCTACATCGACGCCAACGATGTCCTTATCAATCCCCTTGTGTTCGAGGGTTATCCGTCGATCGGATGCGCACCGTGCACGTCCAAGCCCGTCGAGGGCGCCGATCCGCGCAGTGGCCGCTGGGCAGGCACGTCGAAGACCGAATGCGGATTGCACGCTTCGTGACACTCGTTTTGACGGCGCATGGCAGCGCGGACCCGCGGTCCGCGGCGAACGCGCATGCCGTCGCCGACTCCGTGCGTCTGCTGCGGCCGTCGCTCGATGTCCGAGTCGCGTTCTGCGAGCAAAACTTTCCGAACCTTCGTGAGGTCCTCCCGACGCTGTGCCACGGCGCGGTCGTCGTCCCACTGCTGTTGGCGGACGCTTACCACGCCCGCGTCGACATCCCGGCCATGATCGCCGAATCAGGCGCCGACGTGGCGCAGGCCGACGTCCTCGGCGAGGATGACCGGTTGATCCACGTGCTGCGCATGCGCCTGGAACACGCGGGCATCGCACGACACGATTCGCGGGTCGGCGTCCTGGTCGCAGCGGTCGGATCCTCGAACCCGGAGGCCAACGGCCGCACCGAAGCGGTCGCGCGTGAGCTGACACTCACCACCCGGTGGACGGCCGCGACCGCCTTCGCGACCGGGCCACAGCCGGGTCTGGCCGAAGCCGCCGACCTGCTCCGGCAGCGAGGCGCCACCCGACTGGCCGTGGCGCCGTGGTTCCTCGCGCCCGGCAAGATCATCGATCGGGTGGCCGACTTCGCGCATACCCGCGGACTGCCGATGTCGTCGCCGCTCGGTGCACACCGCCGGGTGGCCGAGACGGTGCTGGACCGCTTCGACGCGGCCCTGGCGCAGCAGCTGGCCGCCTAGCTTCTTTCCTCAATAGCCCCGACACCTGGGTGTCGGGGCTTTTCCGTGTGACCAGGTGAGGCAGATGCCCCTTGCCGGAATTACCCCGGGGGGTATACCGTTGTATCCGGTCAGATACCCCAGAGGGTATATGGAAGGAGCACATTGTGAAGTTCGCGCAGTACTACCTGGACTGCCTGTCGCACGCGTCGTACCTGATCGGCGACGAAACGACCGGGCGAGCCGTGGTGGTCGACCCACAGCGCGACGTGTCCGCATACGTCGCCGACGCCCGCGAGCAGGGCTTGCGGATCGAACTCGTCATCGAGACGCATTTCCACGCCGACTTTCTGTCGGGCCACCTGGAACTCGCCGAAGCGACCGGCGCCAGGATCGTCTACTCCTCGGTCGCCCAACCTGAATTCGACTTCATGGGTGTGGCTGACGGACAGCGCTACTCGCTGGGCGAGGTGACCCTGGAGTTCCGCCACACCCCCGGGCACACGCCCGAGTCGATGAGCATCGTCGTCTACGAGCACGCGGACGATGCCGTGCCCTACGGCGTTCTGACGGGCGACACACTGTTCATCGGCGATGTCGGCCGCCCGGATCTGTTGGCCTCCATCGGGTTCACCCGCGAGGAACTCGCCGACAAGCTCTACGATTCGCTGCACCAGAAGTTGATGACGCTGCCGGACGCCACCCGGGTGTATCCCGCGCACGGCGCGGGCTCGGCCTGCGGAAAGAACCTGTCGACGGAGCTGTCGTCGACCATCGGCGAGCAGAAGCAGTGGAACTACGCGCTGCGGGCAGCCGACAGGGACACCTTCGTTCAGCTCGTCACCGAAGGGCAGCCGCCCGCCCCGGGCTACTTCGGCTACGACGCGATCCTCAACCGAAAGAACCGTGGGTTGCTCGACGAGGCCGCCATGCCGCGGGCGATGAGTTTCGACCAGGCGATGACGGCGATCTCGGCGGGCGCCGTGCTCGTGGACGGCCGCAGTCCCGAAGAATTCGCGCAGGGCCATTTGCGCGGCGCCGTGAACATCGGCCTCGCGGGACGCTACGCCGAATTCGCCGGTTCAGTGATCGAGCCCGATGTGGACATCGTTCTCGTCACCGAGCCGGGCGCCGAACTGGAGGGTAAGAACCGGCTGGCACGAATCGGGTTCGACCGGGTCGTCGGTTATCTGAACGAGCCCGAGCGGGTCATGCTCGCGCATCCCGAGATCGTGGATGTCGCATCACGGTTGACCGCCAAGGCGTTCGGTGAACGTGTCGCGAACGTGGCCGACCTGCAGGTCGTCGACGTCCGTAATCCCGGTGAGGCCGATGCGGGCATGGTGCCCGGCGCGGTCAACATCCCGGTCGGCCAGTTGCCGGGCCGGATCGGCGAACTGGACCCGGCGCGCCCGACGGTCGTGTACTGCGCGGGCGGATACCGCTCGTCGGTCGCGGCCAGCCTGCTGCGTAAGCACGGTCTCACTGACGTGAGCGACATTCTGGGCGGCTACAACGCGTGGGCCGATGTCGCTCAAACCGCTTGCAATGCAGGAGAACTCGCATGACCGTGCATCACCGAGTCCTCATCATCGGCGGTGGTACGGCAGGCATCACCGTCGCTGCGCGGATGGTCCGGAAGGGGTACGGCGGCGATATCGCCGTCATCGAACCGTCGAGCGTGCACTACTACCAACCGTTGTGGACCCTCGTCGGCGGCGGCCAGGCCGATGCGGCGACGACAGCGCGCCCGGAGTCGTCGGTGATGCCCAAGGGCGTCACCTGGATCCAGTCTGCGGCGGCCGCGGTCGATCCGGAGAACAACACCGTCACGTGCACCGACGGCGCCGACTACGGCTACGACGTGCTGGTCGTCTGTCCCGGTATCCAATTGGACTGGAATCGGATCGACGGTCTCGAAGACGCCCTCGGCCGCGACGGCGTGTCATCGAACTACCGTTTCGACCTGGCACCACGCACATGGGAATTCATCCGAGACACTCGATCCGGTACCGCGGTGTTCACCATGCCCTCTGGCCCGATCAAGTGCGCGGGCGCACCGCAGAAGATCGCCTACCTGGCGTGTGATCACTGGCGACAAGAAGGCGTACTCGATGACATCGACGTGCACCTGGTGGTGCCGACACCGCGCATCTTCGGAATCCCGGCGATCGCCGACAACCTGGATGCGGTGATCGCCGATTACGGCATCGCCCTGCACACCAGTTCCGAGGTGACCGCCGTCGACGCGACGGCCAAGAAGGTGACGCTGACTGCTGTTGCCGAGGGTGGTGACGACGTCACATTACCGTTCGACCTGCTGCATGCCGTGCCTCACCAGTCGGCGCCGGACTGGATCAAGTCCAGTCCACTGTCGACCGGTGACATCAACGGTTACGTCGACATCGACAAGCACACGCTGCAACACGTGCGCTATCCCAATGTGTTCAGCCTCGGCGACGTGGGCTCCTCGCCGAACTCGAAAACCGGCGCGGCGATCCGAAAGCAGGCACCGGTCGTGGTCGACAACATCGACGACTTCCTCAACGACCGGCCGTTGTCCGGCTCATACGACGGCTATGCGTCCTGTCCCATCGTGACGTCGTCGCATGCCATGTTGCTCGCCGAGTTCGACTATGACTTGGAGCTCAAACCCTCTGTGCCCGTGCTGAACCCAACCAAACCGCATCGACTCTATTGGTATCTGAAGAAATACGGTTTGCCGTCGCTGTACTGGAACCTGATGTTGAGAGGACTGGCCTGATGACTATTCCCGCAACGGTGAACGCGCACCAGCTCCACGAACTCTCACAACGCGACGTAGGCCCGAGGCTGATCGACGTACGGACGCCGGCCGAATTCGAAGCCGTGCACATCCCTGGCGCTTACAACGTGCCGCTCGACCTGCTTCGCGAACATCGGGACGAGATCATCAAGCATCTTGACCAAGACGTCGTGTTGATCTGCAGGTCGGGTCAGCGGGCCAAACAGGCCGACGAAACACTGCGGCGAGCCGGACTGACCAATGTGCACGTTCTCGAAGGCGGCATGACGGCCTGGGAAAGCAAGGGATTCGCCGTCAAGCGGGGAACCGAACGCTGGGACCTCGAACGCCAAGTTCGCTTGGTTGCGGGACTGATCGTGGCGATCAGCGTAGTGGTCGGCGCGTTCGTCCCAGGCGTCCAATGGGTGGCGTTCGCGGTCGGCGCGGGCCTCACCATCGCCGCGCTGACGAACACGTGCGCGATGGGCATGGCGCTGGCGCGCCTGCCTTACAACCGGGGCGCGTCCTGTGACGCGCTGACGATCGTCGCTCAGCTCGACGGTCCTCGCACACAGCGACTACGGCAATGATCGCGCTCGCTGCAGCCCTTGCCACGCTGGTGGGCCTGTCGCTCGGACTACTGGGCGGCGGCGGATCGATCCTGATGGTGCCGCTGCTGGCGTACGTGGCCGATCTGGATCCCAAACAAGCGATCGCGACGTCACTGTTGGTGGTCGGCGTGACCAGTGCGGTAGGGATCGTCTCTCACGCGCGCGCGGGTCGGGTGCGATGGCGCACCGGCCTGCTGTTCGGCGCGGCGGGCATGGCGGGCGCCTATCTCGGCGGTCTGTTGAGCAATCTGATTCCCGGTTCGCTGCTGCTCGTGGGCTTCGCCCTCGTCATGATCGCCGCAGCCATCGCGATGTTGCGCGGGCGAAGGCAGCCAACACAATTGCATCCCGCGCCGACGATCCCGGTCGCCAAGGTTCTCATCGAGGGCCTCGGCGTGGGATTGGTCACCGGCCTCGTCGGCGCGGGTGGCGGCTTCCTCGTCGTGCCCGCGCTGGCCATCCTCGGCGGGCTGCCGATGCCGCTGGCCGTCGGCACCTCGCTGGTCGTCATCACAATGAACTCCGCTGCCGGGCTCGCCGGGCACCTCACGAGCGGTCAGATCGATTGGCGCCTTGCTGTCATCGTGACCGCCGCAGCGGTGGCAGGCACGCTGGTCGGATCACGCCTGATCGCGCTGGTGAAACCGAACGTACTCCGCGAAGCCTTCGGCTGGTTCGTGCTGGCGATGGCGTCGGTGGTGCTCGGCCAGGAAATCCATCCGGTGCTCGGTTTCGCGACGGCCGGGCTCACCGCCGTAGCCGGCGCGCTCAACCTGACCTGCCGAATGGGCATATTCTGCCCGCTTCGAACGCTATACCCCCACGGGTAAGCTTGCGGAAGCCTAGGGATGAAGGAGACCACCATGGTCGGTGACGAGCAATCCATTGCCGCTGTTTTAAATCGGCTGCGCCGCGCGCAGGGACAGCTTGCCGGTGTCATATCGATGATCGAGCAGGGCAGGGAGTGCAAAGACGTCGTCACGCAACTCGCGGCCGTGTCGCGCGCGCTCGACCGCGCCGGCTTCAAGATCGTCGCCACCGGCCTCCGGGAGTGTGTCGCCGATGACAACGGGGGCAATAAGCAAGAGATGAGCGTCGACGAACTGGAGAAACTCT
This sequence comes from Actinomycetes bacterium, assembly GCA_023415515.1. Lineage (GTDB taxonomy): Bacteria > Actinomycetota > Actinomycetes > Mycobacteriales > Mycobacteriaceae > Mycobacterium. The sequence continues at coordinate 9,042 of JAEZKH010000425.1, read as the reverse complement.
TCCTGGCTCTCGCCTGAAGTTGCGCAGGGTCGACCTTAACGCGGGTTCTTCTCGCCCGCTTCGACGGCCACCGCGAGCCGGTTCTCGAGCGGCGCCACCGGGCAGGTGGCGTAGTCGGTGAATGCGCACGGCAGGTTCGTGGACCGGTTGAAATCCAGCGTCACCGTGCCGTCGGATGCCGGCCCGTCAGCCGAAATACCCCGGCACGCCGGGTATGTCGTCACACCGCTGGTGGCGTCGGTGAACAGTACATGCAGGCCGCCATCCCGCCCGCTGAACGCAATGAACTGCTGCGCTTGGCCCGCCAGTTCGAAATCGATGACGCCGATTGCGGTGTGATGATGCTCGAGACCGTCCACGACAGCGCCCGTCGTCACGGTGCGGGGATGCTCATGCGGAGTGAATCGACCGGTGACGACCCACTTCTCGCTGGGCGGATATGCAGGAATGCCGTGATATGCCCGCAGATGTGGTGACTCCGGGTCATGCACCCGCAGGGCAACCGCCCCCGTCCTCCGGATGACTTCGATTCGCCGGTCGCCGTCGGGCACAAGCAGCCCCGGCGCGCCTTCGACCGGTTCGAGTCGTTCAACCCCGTCGATACCACGCACGTAGACCGCTTCGGCGTCCGCCCTCCACTGGCCAGGCAGGTCAGCGAACGACTCGAAATCCTTTGAAAGCCAGTACAAGCCGGTCAGGCTCACCCAGCCGAGCGGATCGCCGTAGTACCGCTCACGCTCGCGATGCCATTCGTCCCAGTCGGCTTCGAAGGTCGACCGGGCGGCGTAGTCGATAGTCATGGGCGTCCTTCCCGGTGGGCTGTCGACACAACTCACCAAAACAAGCGAACCATGGGGCTCACGGGTTCATTCCCGACCGTGGGCGGACGCTTTCTCGACGAGGTCGACAATAAATTCGCCGTGAGCACAGGCATATACCCGGCACTTTTCAGCCGGTACTAATTCTCGGGTGACCACTGCGCTGTCCGGCGACGTCTGCTGTCGCTGAGCTGTTTTGCCCCCTATTCCGCTACAGAAAGTCACTCACAGTGTCAGTGTTCGTAGATATCGCCCCCGACGAGGCGCACGTCGACTCGTCGGCATCCGCCGCACCCGCCAGCAAGTGGCGCGGCAGGCTGACCAGGGCCGCGCTGCCGCTGCTGTCGCTGATCGTCTTCTTCGTCGTCTGGCAGATCGCCGCGGCAAGCGGCATCTGGAACCAGACATTCGTGCCCTACCCGAGCATGGTGTGGCGCGCGTTCACCGACATCTCGACGACGCACGACGGAGTTCGCGGCTACGCCGGCTACCTGTTGTGGGAGCACCTGTACATGACGCTGCGCCGGGTGCTCGCCGGTGTGGTCATCGGTGTGGTGATCGGTGTGCTGCTGGGCCTGGTCATGGGTTCCGTCAGCTGGGTCCGCAGTGTGCTCGAACCATGGCTGACCTTCCTGCGTGCGCTCCCGCCGCTCGCGTACTTCTTTCTTCTGGTCATCTGGCTCGGTATCGACGAAGCCCCGAAGATCAGCCTGCTGGCGCTCGCCGCGCTGCCGCCTGCCGCGGTAGCGACCACCGCCGCGGTCGTGGCCGCACCACTCGGCCTTCAGGAAGCGGCCCGTGCGCTCGGTGCATCTCGTCGGGACGTCATCCGTGACGTCGTCGTTCCCTCTGCTCTTCCCGAGACGTTCACCGGCGTCCGCCTCGGGGTCGGCATGGCGTTCTCCTCGGTGGTCGCCGCGGAACTGTTCAACGGCATCCCCGGCATCGGCGGCTTGGTGAAAGACGCCAGCAACTACAACAACACCCCCGTCGTGCTGGTCGGCATATTAGCCATCGGTATCTCCGGCCTGGTCATCGACGGACTGCTTCGCGCCGTCGAACGGCGCGCTGTCCCCTGGAGAGGAAAAGTATGAAAATCAAAACCTTTGTCGCTGCGCTGGCGGTCTCCGCGTTGTCGTTGTCGGGCTGCTCGGTCGATCAGCCCGGTCAGCAGGCAGACAAGCCGACGATCCGCATCGGCTATCAGACCTTCCCCAGCGGGGACCTGATCGTGAAGAACAACAAGTGGCTCGAAGAGGCACTGCCGGACTACAACATCAAGTGGATCAAGTTCGACTCCGGCGCCGATGTCAACACCGCGTTCATCGCCAAGGAACTCGACTTCGGGGCACTGGGCTCGAGCCCGGTGGCGCGCGGGCTCTCCGAGCCGCTGAACATTCCGTACAAGGTTGCCTTCGTCCTCGACGTTGCAGGCGACAACGAGGCGCTGGTCACCCGCAACGGCACCAACATCAACTCGATCCCAGAGCTGAAGGGTAAGCGCGTCGCCACGCCGTTCGCATCGACGGCGCACTACAGCCTGTTGGCCGCCCTGGCGCAGAACAAGTTGTCTCCCAGTGACGTTCAGCTTGTCGACTTGCAGCCGCAGGCGATCCTCGCGGCCTGGGAGCGCGGCGACATCGACGCCGCCTACACCTGGTTGCCGACGCTTTCCGAGCTGCGCAAGACCGGCAAGGACCTGATCACCAGCCGCCAGTTGGCCACGGACGGCAAACCGACCCTCGACCTGTCCGCCGTCGCCGACGATTTCGCATCAGCACATCCCGAGGTCGTCGATACCTGGCGCCAGCAGGAGGCCCGCGCGTTGACGACGATCAAGGATGACCCGGACGCCGCCGCCAAGGCCATCGCCGCCGAGATCGGGCTGTCGCCGGAAGAGACCGCAGGCCAGCTCAAGCAGGGCGTCTACCTGACCCCTGAGGAAGTCGCGTCACCGGAATGGCTTGGCACCGAAGGCAAGCCTGGCAACATTGCGGCCAATTTGCAGAGTGCCTCGCAGTTCCTGGCCGACCAGAAGCAGATTCCGGAAGCGGCGCCGCTGAAGACGTTCCAAGATGCCATCTACACCAAGGGATTGCCGGATGTCCTCAGTCAGTGAGACCAAAAGCGTTGCCTCCCAACGCAACGCTGGTGCAATTCGCATCAGTGATCTATCGCACCGGTACGGGCGCGGACGTGACGAAGTCACCGCGCTCGGTCCGGTCGACCTGACCGTCGAGCCGGGTTCGTTCCTGGTCCTCGTCGGGGCGTCCGGCTGCGGCAAGAGCACGCTGCTGAGGCTGCTTGCCGGGTTCGAGGCGCCGAGCGAAGGATCGGTCCAGGTGTCGGGCAGTGCTCCGACACCTGGGGTGACCGCCGGTGTGGTCTTCCAGCAGCCCCGTCTGTTTCCGTGGCGCACCGTCGGCGGGAACATCGACCTGGCGCTCAAGTACGCGAAGGTGCCGCGCGAGCGCAGGGCCGAACGGCGTACCCGACTGCTCGAGCGCGTCGGGCTGGAAGGCACTGCAGGTCGCAAGATCTGGGAGATCAGCGGCGGTCAGCAACAACGGGTCGCGATTGCTCGCGCGCTGGCTGCCGAAACGCCGCTCTTTCTACTCGACGAGCCCTTCGCGGCCCTCGATGCCCTGACCCGCGAACGCCTGCAGGAGGACGTGCGTCAGGTCAGCGCCGAAACCGGCCGCACCACGGTGTTCGTCACCCACAGCGCCGACGAGGCGGCGTTCCTCGGATCGCGGATCGTGGTGCTCACCCGCCGACCGGGACAGGTCGCGCTCGACCTGCCCGTCGATCTGCCGCGCGGCACAGTGGACGCCGACGAACTCCGCCGCTCCCCCGAGTACGCCGAACTGCGCACCGAGGTCGGGCGCGCAGTGAAGGCTGCCGCAGCCTAATAAGACTCACGATGACTCAAGAGCTGGTCCTGCATCGCCGTTCAGTCCTACGGTGCCCGTAACCCATCGAATCCCCATCGAAGGATGGTCCCCGCATGTCCGAAATCACCGCCGCCCCTGACTCTTTGAGAGATGAGCCGCCAGGGCAGGCACGCAAGCTCCGCGGCAATCTCGGTGTCGCCTCGATCGTCTTCATGGTGGTCGCCGCCGCCGCTCCACTTGGCGTCATCGGCGGCGTGGTGCCGCTCGGTCTCGCCGCAGGCAATGGCGCGGGCTTCCCCGCCACGTTCGTGGTCTCCACGGTGATCCTGCTGCTGTTCGCGGTCGGTTTCACGGCGTTGACGCCCTACGTCGAAGAGGCGGGTGCCTTTTTCTCCTACGTCCGAACCTCGTTGGGCTTCCCCACCGGCATCGGCATCGCGTTCGTCGCGCTGGTCAGCTACGTGGCGATCGAGGCGGGCGTCTACGGACTGCTCGGCCCCGCCGGCGGAGTGATCGTCGAGTTGTTCGGCGGGCCGGCCTTACCGTGGTGGGTGTTCGCGGCGGTCGCCTTCGCCGTCACGACGTTCGTCGGCTACCGCAACATCGAACTGTCCAGCCGCGTGCTGGCCATCCTGCTGACCGCCGAGATCGCCATCGTGCTCGTCCTCGACGCGGTGATCGTCGTCCAGGGCGGTGACCACGGCCTGTCGAACGGAATCGTCAACCCGCACGCCATCTTCTCCGGCTCGCTCGGTATCGGCCTGCTGTTCGCGTTGATCAGCTACGTCGGGTTCGAGGCGACCGCCATCTTCCGCGACGAGGCCCGCACGCCGGAGAAGACGATCCCGCGCGCCACCTACATCGCGCTGATCCTGATCGGCGTGTTCTACGCGGTGACAAGCTGGGCGTTGGTTTCCGGTTGGGGCGACGAGGAAGCGGTGACCCGGGCAACGGATTCCGGCTCGACGTTCCTCGCCGACACCGCGCAGCGCTACATCGGTGTCGTCGGCACCGACATCATCACGGTGTTGTACTTCACCAGCCTGTTCGCCTGCATCCTCTCGTTCCACAACGTCGCCTCGCGGTACGTGTTCGCGCTGTCGCAGCGCGACGTGCTGCCGGAATCATTGAGCCGCCCGCATACTCGGCACGCCTCACCGCATCTGGCGTCGCTGTGGATCTCCGGCGTCGTCGCACTCAGTGTCATCGCGGCGGTGGTGTTCAACCTCGATCCGGCCGCGCAGTTCTACACCTGGTTCGCCGGTGCCACCACGGTCGGGTTCGTCGTCCTGTTGATCGCCACATCGGTGTCGGTGCTGGTCTACTTCGCGCGTGACCGTCGCGGCTACTCGCAGTGGCGGGTACGGATTGCTCCTGCCCTCGGATTGGTCGGTTTGACCATCGGCCTCATCCTGATCGTCACGAACCTGGGCGATCTGGTCGGCGGGTCGACCGTGCTGGGCTGGGCCATCGTCGGCATCCTGGTCGTGGCGTTCATCGCCGGGGTCGTCGTCGGCAAGCGGGTCGGCGACAAGGCGGTGACGCAACCGTGACGCAGACCGTCAATTCGTCGCTGACCGGTCAGGGCGCGCAATCGGATGCCGAACGCACCCTGCGGAGCGGCCTCGAGGACGGGTCGGTGACCGAGGTCGAGATCGCATGGAGTGATCCGTTCGGCCACGCGCAGGGCAAGCGGATACCGGCGTCGCAGTTCCTGAACCGCGCGCTGGGCAACGGTTTCGCGTTCTGCGAGGCGTCGTTGGGTTGGGACACGGCCGGCACCGTCATCGACTCGCTTCGGCTGACGAACTGGAGCGGCGGGTATCCCGACGTGTACGCGGTGCCGGATTTCTCGACCTACAAGCCGCTGCCGTGGCGGCCGGGTGTCGGTCACGTCATCTCCGATATCGTTGCGCACGATCGCAGCCCGTCGCTTCTCGATTCCCGTGCGGTACTCAAGAAGGTGCTGGCACGGCTGGCCTCCCTCGGCTTCACCGCCAAGATCGGGGTGGAGTTCGAGCTTTATCTGCTCAACGCCGACGGCTCGCCGTTCCAGCATGACATCCACGCCTATTCACTGGAGAACGCCAACGCCCTGGATCCGGTGCTCAATGACCTCTATGACACGTTGAGCGCCTTCACGGCGCTGGAGGGCATCCAGACCGAATACGGCCCGGGCCAGATCGAGACGAACCTGGTCTACACGGACGCCCTGGCGGCCGCCGACGATGCGGCCCGGCTCAAATACGCCGCCAAGGAGGTGGCGCGCAAGCACGGCAAGCTCGCCAGCTTCATGCCAAAGCCCTTCACCGAGCACTCCGGAAGCTCGCAGCACCTTCACATTTCCTTGTGGCGCGGCGACGAACCGGCCTTCGCCCCCGACGACGGCGCCGAGAACGAGTTGGCGCTGCACGCCATCGCGGGTCTGCTCGAGCACCTGCCGTCGATCACCCTGTTCGGTGCGCACTCGGTCAACGCCTACCGGCGGTTCACCCCCGACTCGTTCGCACCTGCGACCGTGACGTGGAGCCGGGACAACCGCAGCGCGGCCGTCCGGTCGCTGATCGAACACGACCCTGCGGCCACCCGCATCGAACTGCGCAGCGGCGCCTCCGACGCCAACCCGTACTGGCTGATCGCGGCGGCGCTCGCCGCCGTCGTCGCCGGGCTGGAAGCCAAGCGCAACGCACCACCTGCGTTGGGCGGCAACCTCTACACCGAAGGGGTACCGCTGCCGGAATCGCTCGGTGTGGCAATAGAACTGGCGACGCGCGACGACACGATCCTCGAGATCCTCGGCGCTGATTCGGTTCTCGACTTCGCCGCGCTGGCCCGCAGTGAATGGGTCGAGTACTCCAACGAGGTGAGCGACTGGGAACGCAGGCGCTACCTGACGAGCTCGTGACGGCCCCGATGGCCGATGTCGGCGGCGATCCGGCCCCGCGCTTCGGGGTCTGGGCGCCCGTCTACGGCAATCACGGCGCCCGGCATCACCCGCACGACGCGCCGGACGCGAGCTATCGGCGCACGCGCGACCTGCTGCTGCGTGCCGAACGGGCCGGATTCGACTCGACATTGTTGGCCGAGCATGTCATTCATCCCAGCAACACCGAAGACGATGTGCTGGAGACGTGGTCGACGATCGCGGCGCTGGCGGAGGCCACGTCGCGCATCGAGTTGATCGGCGCGGTGAAACCGCTGCTGTTCAACCCGTTGGTGTTCGCCAAGATCGCCGCCAACGTCGCCGATATCGCCGACGGACGGCTGGCGGTCAATCTTGTCACCGGATGGTTCCTGCCCGAGTTGGAAGGGCTGGGACTCGATCCTCTCGACCATGACGACCGGTACGCCTACTCGAGGGACTGGATCGGAATCGTCACCGGACTGTGGGCAGGCAAGCACGTGTCGATCGGCGATCGCGGCGGGCACCCCGCGTTGATCCGACCGGTACCCGAGGAACCTCCCCTGCTCTACGTGGGAGGTGAATCCGAACCTGGCCGCGCGCTGGCCGCTGACACCGCCGACGTCTTCTTCATCAACGGCAGGCCGTTCGCCGACACGATCGACGTCATCGAGGACCTGCGGGCCCGACCCCGCACCGGCGCGCCACTGCGATTCGGATTGTCCGCCTTCGTGATCGCCCGCGAGACAGAAGCGGAGGCCACAGCCGAACTGCAGTACCTGCAGGCCCTCTCGGATGCGGAGGCCCGACCCGAGATATCGGGCGGCACCGATCCGAAGACACAGATGTACAAGGTGCTGTCGGGGACCAAGCGCATCGGCTCCAATGGCGGAACCCTAGCGGGGCTGGTGGGCAGCTACGAGCAGGTCATTGAACGCATCCATGCCTACCACGACGCGGGTATCGAGCTGTTCATGCTCCAGTTTCAGCCCATCGAGGCCGAGGTGGATCGGTTCGCCGACAAGATCATTCCCCATTTCCGATAATGCACTGGAGCTTTCATGACTGTGACACGCGAGCCCGTCGCACCGCGCAGGCCGTTCACCAGCCGACCGCTCGGCGGTTCGGTCGAAGACCGACTCACCCGACTGCCTGATGTCGTCGCCGCCCTGCGGGCCGAGGACCCCGCCGCCGAGCGGGACAGGGTCCTGCAATACGAGGCCGTTCGGCTGATCAGAGAGACCGGTGTGCTTGGTCTCCGGGTGCCGACACGATACGGCGGGCCCGGCGGAAAGGCCCGCGATGTGCTGTGGGCGGTGATCCAGATCGCACGCGGCAGTTCGAATGTCGCGCAGGGGCTGCGGTCCCATTTCGGTTTCACAGAGCGGCTTCTCAGCAACAGGGCCACCGAGGAGGAGCGCGCCGAGTGGTTCCCCCGTGTGTATCCAGGTCTCATCGTGGGCAACGCCATCACCGACGCCGCGGGTAAGGCGCCGTCGAGCGCCGACACGAAGGTGCTGCCCGACCCCGACGGAGTGTTGCGGCTCAACGGCTATAAGTTCTACTCCACCGGCACGCTGTTCGCCGATGTCATCGCGGTGTCCGCGCTGGATGCGGCCGGCCGCGATGTGCAGGCGATCATCCCGGCTGACCGGCCCGGCGTCGAATTGTTCGACGACTGGGACGGATTCGGCCAGCGGACGACGGCGAGCGGCGGCACGCGGTTCACCGACGTCGAGGTGCACGCCGACGAGGTGATCACGGTGTCTGAGGGCAACACCCTCGGGCATGCGACGGCGTTCCTGCAGTTGTATCTGGCTTCGGTGGCGGTCGGCATCGCCTACGCCGTGTTCGACGATGCGGTCGACTACGTCCGGACGAAGGCCCGCCCGGCGTCACACTCGGTCGCCGACAGCGCCGCCACCGACCCGTTCGTCCTCGAAGCCGTGGGCGAGATCTCGGCCTCGGCGGGTTCTGCGGAAGCGATCGTGCTCACCGCGGCCGATACGATCGACCGCCTCGTCGACGGCGGCAGGCAGTCCGATCCCGATGCCGTCGCCGATGTCGCTGTCACCGTCGCACGGGCACAGTTGATCGCCGAGCGCCTGACGATCGCGGCGGCCGGTCGCCTGTTCGACACCGGTGGTGCGTCCGCGACAGCCCGTGCGCTGAATCTGGACCGGCACTGGCGCAATGCTCGCACGATCGCCGGGCACAGCCCGCTGGCCTACAAAGCCCATGCCGCAGGCGATTACGCGGTCAACGGCACCTGGCCGCCGGCCAACGGCTACTTCTGAGGTCGCGAGCAATAGCTCCTATGTCAAGCGGCGGCTGTTTGTAGTGGTTTTTGGCGGGTGTTGTGGTCGGCGAGGAGGGCGCGGTAAACGGCTCGGGCGATCCGACGTTTGATGCAGCGTCGTGCTGCGGC
>JAEZKH010000418.1 GCA_023415515.1 Actinomycetes bacterium | reverse complement strand
ACGACGAACTCGTCGCCGCCGAGGCGGCCCACCACGTCGTCGGCGGTGACCGTGCGGCGCAGGCAGTCCGCGGCGGCGCACAACACCTCATCCCCCGCGGTGTGGCCGAGGGTGTCGTTGATCGCTTTGAGGTCGTCGATGTCGATGAACAGCACCCAGCGCAGTGGCTCCCCCTCGTGCGAGGCCCTGAGTGCCTTCTTCAGCCTGCGCAGCACCGACACCCGGTTCGGCAGTTTGGTCAACGCGTCGTGGGTGGCATAGAACATCACCTTGTCCGCGGCCCTCCGTTCGGCGGTGATGTCCACGAACGACAACAACATGTCGGATCGGCCGGGCATGGCCGGGTCGAGAAGGCGGCCGCTCGACATCAACCATTTGCGCTCGCGTCCGATGTGGTCGAAACCGTAGATCTGCTTGTAGAAGGGCACACCGTGGCGCAGCACCGCGAGCGCGGGCCGCTGCGCCGGGGGGATGTTCACTCCGTCGGCGTCGTAGAACGGGAACGGGTCGGTGATCGCGAAGAAGTCGGCACCCACGTACTGGGGCCCGGTCCCGCCCATGATCTGTACTGCGGCCGGGTTGATGGACTTGATCAGCTTGTCCTTGCCGATGAGGACGACGCCCTCGACCATCGACTCGACGATCGCCTCGAATTGTTGCTCGGCGCGGCGCAGTTCCGTCAGGTCGCAGCAGACGAAGACGTACCCGCCGTCCATGGCGGCGGCCGAGACGCGTACGGCGCGTGGCGCCCCATCGGCGGATCGATGAGCGCTGTGTGCAACGCCGCCGGAGGCGATGATCGCATCGGGATCGACTGGGGCCCCGACGAGTTCATCGATCAGACGACCGTGCGCCTCGGCCGCCGACCGGCCGTAGATCGTCTCGGCGGCGGGATTCCAGCTGGTGACCACACCGCTTTTCGTTGTGCCGATGATGGCGTCGCTGACATGGTTGACCAGAGCGGCCTGATACCGCAGCGCGTTCTCGGACTCCTGGCGGGCACTGACGTCCCGCGTGATGACCTGGTAGGCGCGCTTCCCTTCCCACGCGGTCAGCACGACGACGACCTCCACGGCGAGCAGGCTGCCGTCGGCACGGATCATCTGCGCCGGAAACTGGCCGGTGCAGTCGCCGAGTTCGCGGAGTGCGGCAAGGCCGTCGTACATCGCCGGGAGCGATTCAGCGACGACGAAGTCGGTGACCGGTCGCCCGACGAGTTGGTCTCCGGATTCGGCGAGCATCAACCGCACGCCTGCGTCGTTGACGAACGCCACGCGCCTGTCGACGTAGACGCAGACCCCGTCCGGGCTGCGTTCGACCAGTCTGCGGTAGCCCTCCTCGGTCAACCCCTGAGTGCGCCGATGTTCAGCGGCCACCAACGCCCACCCTTCTCGACGCCTCTCCTCGACATTTTGCCAAGGTACCGGCAAATTGCATCCATTGACTGCATAGCGGCTCGAGCACCGCCGCCGCGACCGCTTTCGGTGGCCCGGCTCCCGCGCTGTCGTGCACGACGGCCGACGACATCAGTGTTAACTATTCGGCGTGCGAGTCGACGGGCGGGAAATCACCGTTACCGGCAGCTTGCTGCAGCCGCTGATCCGTCGCACCAGCGACATCCTGCGTCTTGTGCTGGCCGCCGTCTTTCTCGCTGTCGTCATCACCAGCTCCCTGATCACCCGATATGACTGGGTGTCGCTGGAGAAGTCGATCTCCGACATCGTCAGGGTGCTCACCCCGACCCAGTCCAATCTGGTCTATCTGGGCTACGGCATCGCGATCCTTGTTCTGCCGTTCGCGATCCTCATCGGCCTGATCGTCGGCAGGCATTGGAAGCTGCTCGGCGCCTATGCCGCCGCGGGCGTGATCGCTTTGCTGGCGCTGTCGATCAGCCCTGAGGGCATCGCCGCGCCGCGCTGGCACTTCGACGTAGCTGACCAGCCCAAGAGCTTCCTGTCCCAGTTTCTCGACGACCCGCGCTGGATCGCGATGCTCGCCGCCATGCTCACGGTTTCCGGTCCGTGGTTGCCTGCGCGGTGGCGCCGGTGGTGGTGGACGCTGCTGCTGGCGTTCGTGCCCATCCACCTCGTGGTCAGCGCCGTCGTGCCCGCCCGGTCGCTGCTCGGGCTCGCGGTCGGCTGGTTCGTCGGCGCGCTCGTGGTGCTGGTCGTCGGCACGCCGGCCCTCGAGGTGCCGCTCGAGGGCGCGGTGCGGGCGATGGACCGGCGCGGCTGCAGGATCACCGATCTGACCGTGATCCGACTGGCCGGCCGCGGCTCCCTGCTGTTGTCGGGCACGTGCGGTGACGGGTCGGTCAAGCTGATCGAGTTGTACAGTCCGAACCAGCGCAGCGGCGGCGCGCTGCGTCAGCTGTGGCGAAAGTTCACGCTGCGCGGCGGGGAAACGGCGCCGTTCCACGCATCCATGCGACGCGTGGTCGAGCACCGGGCACTGATGGCGGTCGCGATCGGCGACCTCGGCATCGCCAACACCTCCCCGCTCGCGGTCACACCACTCGACCGCGGGTGGACGCTGTACGCGCACACTCCCGCGCGGGGCACTCCCCTCGACCGGGCCGCCGAGTCCACCCTGGTGCCGAGGATATGGGGGGCGCTGCGAATCCTGCACGACCAGCACATCTCTCACGGCGATCTGCGCGCGAACAAGATCACCGTCGACGGTGACGCCGTACTGCTCGGCGGATTCGAGCACGCCGAATACGGCGCCACCGACACCCAGCTGCAGTCCGATATCGCCCAGCTTCTGGTGACGACGTCCGCGCTCTACGACGCCCCGACCGCCGTGCGGGCGGCGATCGGGGTCTTGGGCAAGGCCGCCGTTCTCACCGCATCCCAGCGACTCACCAAAGCCGCAGTCGCCAAACGGATTCGAGACCCCATTCCGGACGCCAAGAGCGTCATCTCCGCCGCACGCGACGAGGTGAAGCTGCAGACCGGCGCCGACGAGATCGAGACCGCGACGATCACCCGGTTCAACCGTAACCAGATCCTGCAGATGGTGCTGATCGTCGCGCTGGTGTACGTCGCGCTGCCGTTCATCAGCACCGTGCCGACCTTCTTTTCGGAACTTCAATCGGCGAACTGGTGGTGGGGCGTGCTCGGGTTGGCGGTCTCGGCGCTGAAGTATGTCGGCGCCGCGGCCGCACTGTGGGCCTGCGCAGACGGGCTGGTCAGTTTCCGCAACCTCACGCTCATGCAGGTGGCCAACACATTCGCGGCGACCACCACACCGGCGGGGGTCGGCGGCTTGGCGCTCAGCGCGCGTTTCCTGCAGAAAGGCGGCCTCGGCGCACTGCGAGCCGCGACCGCGGTGGCCCTGCAGCAGTCGGTTCAGGTGGTCACCCACGTCACGCTGCTGATCTTGTTCAGCGCTTTCGCCGGGGCATCGGCCGATCTGTCCAAGTTCGTCCCGTCGGCGACCGTCGTCTACGCCGTCGGCGGCGTGATCGTGGCGTCGCTCGCGGCGTTCGTCATCGTGCCGAGTCTGCGTAACTTCCTCACGGCGACGGTCGGACCGAGGGTCAAGGAGGTTCTCAACGACCTCCGCGAGTTGGCCACTGAGCCCAGACGACTGTTCCTCATCGTGTTGGGCTGCGCCGCGACGACCCTCGGTGGTGCGCTCGCGCTGTGGGCGTGCATCGAGGCGTTCGGCGGCAACGCCTCGTTCGTCACGGTGACGGTCGTGACGATGATCGGCGGCACGCTGGCATCGGCCGCACCCACTCCCGGTGGCGTCGGTGCGGTCGAGGCCGCGCTCATCGGTGGCCTCGCGGCCTTCGGTGTGCCCGCGGGAATCGCGGTGCCGTCGGTACTGCTCTACCGGGTGCTCACCTGTTGGCTGCCGGTTTTCATCGGCTGGTTCTTGATGCGTTGGCTCACCGCCAAGGACATGATCTGACCGGAAACTCAGACATCGGTCGAATTCCCTGGCCCGCCCGGACCGATCCCGCTGAATTTGAAGGAATATTGAGAGCGGGGATTCGCTCGTACGCGCAATGAATAGCGCTTTTGCGCAATTCATAAGACATTCATTAGCTGTTGGAATTTCGAATCGCACGCCCCGACGGCCTATGTCACCATTGCGCGGTGACGGCACGAAATTTCGCCGTATTCGTCGGCGCCGCGTTGACGGCGAGTTTGTCGCCGCTCGGCGTCGTTCCGTCCGCGGCGGCCCAGCCCTGTCCCGATGTCGAGGTGGTGTTCGCCCGCGGCACCGCGGAGGCGCCCGGCCTCGGTCCCACCGGGGAAGCTTTCGTCGAGGCGCTGCGCTCGCGCATCGGCACGAAGTCGCTCGACGTGTATCCGGTCGACTATCCAGCCACCACCGAATTCCCACGGGCGCTCGACGGTGTCCGCGATGCCAGCGCCCGGGTGGAAGCCATGGCGGCGAACTGCCCCGATACTCTCATCGTGCTCGGCGGCTTCTCCCAGGGCGCTGCCGTCGCAGGTTTCGTCACCGCCAACGTCATTCCTGACGGCGCCCCGGAGGGCGTGCCGAACCCGATGCCGGACAACGTCGCCGAACACGTCGTCGCCGTCACACTGTTCGGGAAACCCAACGACCGGTTCATGCGTGTCATCAATCAGCCCGACGTCGAGGTCGGCCCGCTGTATGCCGACAAGACCGTCGAGTTGTGCGTCGACGAGGATTTCGTCTGCTCGAGCGGCCGGGACTTCAACGCACACACCCAGTATGTGGAGACCGGAATGGTCGATCAGGCCGCCGTGTTCGCCGCGGGCAAGGTCGCGACGGCCGTTCCCCGCAGCGACGAGACGTCAGCGCCACCGGCGGCGCTGACGTTGTCGTCGAATCCTGTTGCCCAGCCGCAACCCCACCTGCAGCACTCGGGGCAGAGCCCCGGCTCCTGCGTATCGGAGTGTGGTGTCGTCGGACCCGGATAGTCACCCCGTCACCCGGCGCGATCTCCTCAAGTACGCGCTGGCGGTCCCGGTGCTCGCGGGCGCGGTCGCGACCACGGCGGAGATGCCGACGGCGTCGGCGGCCAACGGCAAGCTGATCGACTTCGCCGAGCGGCTGGTGCCCGCCGACCAGATAGCCGCGGCGGGCTACACCGGGGCACTCGTGTACGTCTCACAACTGCGGCCGGGCGCCACCTTCGATTTCAAACCCGTCACACGTGAGTACGCGGATGCGCTGCGCGCGTTGGGTCTTCAGGTCGTCAGCTGCTACCAGTACGGCAAGCCGAATTGGCCCGGGGCACCGTCGGACTTCACCCGCGGATTCGACGGCGGCGTCACCGACGCGCAGACCGCGCTGCTCCTGCACGTGGCTGCGGGCGGCCCGGACTCCGCGCCGATCTTCTTCAGCATCGACGAGGACATCGATGCCGCGACCTGGAAAAGTACTGCGGTGCAATGGCTCAAAGGCATCAACTCGGTCCTCGGCGTCGAACGCACCGGTGTCTACGGGCACGCCGGGGTATGTGGATGGGCGGTCGCCGACAACGTCATCGGCCACTCGACCACCCCCGGGTACCGATGGGCATGGCAGACGCGAGCATGGTCGAACGGTGACCGGGAACCCGCCGCGGTGCTCTTCCAACGCGTCATCGTCACCCCGTCCGACCCCGGCATCAGCCTCGGCGGCACCCACGTCGACGAGGACGACATCCTCGCCGCCGACTACGGCCAGTGGGACCTGCCGCGCTGAACTCTGGGCGGTGAGTCGCTCTCGTTTGCACCGCAGTCATGAGTGCGCGGGTTTCGACCCCTCGCCTGCCGCGCAGCGCTACGTGCAGCACGCGGGGTCCAAGACGGTGCACAGCGCGGTCAGCGCGGCGCGGTGCGCCCGGTGATAGACGTTCATGCCACGCCGCTGTGACTCGACCAGGCCGGCCTTCCGTAACTGGGAGAGATGATGGCTCACGGTGGACTCCGTCAGCCCGAGCGCGGCCGCCAGGTCGCCGCTGTTCTGTTCGCCGTCAGCCGACCCGAACAGATACGACATGATCTTGACCCGAGCGGGGTCGGCCAACGCCTTCAATCGGAGGGCCACTTCAAGCGCGGCCTCGTCGGACATCGGGCCTGCGGCCACCGGAGCGCAGCACACCGGAACGGACATGTCGATCATCGGCAGCGACTTCGGCATGGGTCCCACCATACCAAGTCTCTTGACATATATCGAAAAGGTAGAGGGACGGCTCTCAAGTTCAGCACCACACAGCCGACCGCGGCTACTCTCGCGCAGGTGGGTGAACCGAGTCGCACGACCGCCGAACTGATCGTCGAATGTCTGGAGAACGAGGGCGTCACGCACGTCTTCGGCATCCCGGGCGAGGAGAACATCCGCTTCACCGAGGCGGTGTCGAAGTCGTCGATCCAGTATGTGCTGACGCGCCACGAGCAGGGCGCGTCGTTCATGGCCGAGGTGTACGGGCGCCTGACAGGCAAGGCGGGGGTGTGCTCGGCGACGCTGGGCCCCGGCGCGATCAACCTTCTCCTCGGGGTCGCCGATGCGACCACGAATTCGACTCCGGTGGTGGCCATCTCGGCGCAGGTCGGGATGAACCGGAGCTACAAGGAATCACACCAGGCCGTCGATCTGGTCCCGATGTTCGCGCCGGCGACGAAATGGTCGGCGCTCGTCGCGAGATCGTCGGCGGTCCCCGAGATGGTCCGCAAGGCGTTCAAGCTGGCGCAGACCGAACGTCCCGGTGCGGTGTATCTGGCCGTGCCAGAGGACGTCGAGGAAGCGCCCGCCGCATCCGACTCCCGTCCCCTGCGCATCAACGTGCCGAGGCCCGACGATCCCTCCGTCGTCCAACTGGAGCGCGCGGCCGAGATCCTGCGCTCGGCGCGCAACCCCATTTTGCTGGCCGGACACGGGGCCGCACGCGGCGACGCGGCCGACGCGGTGCACCGGTTCGCCGAGGCGCTGCGCATTCCCGTCGCGACGACGTTTCACGGAAAAGGCGTGATCGCCGACGATCACCCGCTCGCGCTCGGCGCGGTCGGCTTCATGCGCCACGACTACGTGAACTTCGGATTCGACCAGGCCGACGTCATCATCGCCGCGGGCTACGAACTCCAGGAGTTCGATCCGGTGCGGATCAACCCCCGCGGCGACACCAAGATCATCCACATCCACCGCTTCCCCGCCGAAGTCGACGTGCACTACGACGTGGCAGTCGGATTGCAGTCCGACATCGGCGGAACGCTCGACGCGCTGGCGGCGCAAGTGACACGCGACTTCCATTCGGAGAGCCACGTGAAGATCCGCGAGCTGGTCTCGGGCGAACTCGACCGCGGACGCGCCGACGACAGCTTCCCGCTGACACCGGCCCGCATCGTCGCCGATACCCGAGAAGCTCTTGGCCGCACCGATATCGCCCTCGTCGACACCGGAGCGCTGAAGATGTGGATGGCCCGGCTCTATCCCACCTACGAACCGAACACCTGCTTGATCTCCAACGGGCTGTCGACCATGGCGTGGACAGTGCCAGGGGCGATCGCCGCCAAGATCGCCCGGCCCGACTCGAAGGTGCTCGTGGCCACCGGTGACGGCGCATTCCTGATGAACTCGCAGGAGATCGAGACCGCGCTACGGTGCAAGACCCCGTTCGTGATCCTCATCTGGGACGACAACGCCTTCGGCTTGATCAGCTGGAAGATGGACCTCGAGATCGGCCACAACGTCGAGACGAAGTTCGCCAACCCGGACTTCGTCGCCTACGCCGAGAGTTTCGGCGCGAAGGGCTACCGCATCACCTCGGCGGCCGAACTGCTGCCGACGCTGCGTCGGGCGCTGGACGACGACACCGTCAGCGTCATCGCCTGCCCCGTGGATTATTCCGCCAACAGTGCGCTGATCGCCTCGCTGGGCGAATTGGACGAGTCGCTGTCGTAGCGGCTACCTGGCTTCGAGCCGGGCACGGATCGAGGCGAGCCGTTCGCGCAGGTCGGATTCGTCGATGAGACCTCGCTTCAACAACGAGTGAGCAAGTGCGACAAGTTGATTCTCGGGATACGGCAACTCTGCATATTGGTCCGCCGACAACTCGTCTTCCTCGTCACGGCGCTGCTTGAACGTCAGACCCAGGTCGTCATTGGCGGTGCACGACCGGTCCAGTGCGTCGCACAGGCCGTCAAGGCTGGTCTTCCACGGCGGCAGAGGATTCTCGACGCCGTACTTGGCCGCCATCACGGGCCACGTCTGTTCGGCCTTCGAGATCTCCTCGAGAACGGCGAATTGCTCGGCACCGCCTGTTGCTTCGTCGACCACGCCGGTCATTCCTCGATCGGCCGGATGGCCGCGCGAACCAGCGGAGTGACGTTCGTCGTGACGCCCGGTTTGGGTAGTGCGACGCCGATCAGGCAGTCGCGGGTGATGATCTCGGTGAGCTGATCTTCGCTCCACCCGTCGGTCCCCTCGGGGCGCAGGGGCATGACCATGAAGCGGTGCTTCTGGTTGGAGTCCTCCACCCGCACCTCGACATCGTGGGGCAACTCCAGTCCGAACTCGGAGAGCACCTGGCGCGGCCAGCGCACGATGCGGCGTCGGTAATTCGGCGTGCGATACCACTCGGGCGAATTGCCCAGGACCGGACGGGGGTAGCACGAACACAGCGCACACACGATCACGTTGTGCAACTTCGGGGTGTCGGGCAGGATCTTGAACGCCGCGAAATCACTGGGTGTGCCAAAGCCCGTCGGGTCCAGCCAGTCGATGCCGACCTCCTTGGCGGCGGCAACGGCGTCCGTTGTCGCGAGCTTCTTGAAGTCGTCGTCCAGCCATGCTTTGGCTACCAGACGCGCACCCGGGGTCGGTCCGATCTGCTCGGCATACTCGGTGAAGACACGGTGTTCCTCCGCCGTGAAAAGGCCCTTCTCGATGCACAATTCGCGGAGCGCAATCTCGAGCACCTCGAAGTCGGTGATCTCATCCACCATCGGCTTGACGGTTCGCGCGTGATCGTGGTCGTGATCGTGATCGTGGTCGGACATAGCCGCAATGTTTCCTTTCGATCGAGCCTGACCGGCGGATTGGTTGATGCGTGCTGTCAGCCGACAGCTTCCAGCCAGCGCTCAGGAATCTCCGTCTGCAGGGTGTCGTTGTCAGACCCGGTGTAGTTGTCCCACAGCTGAGCCTGGTTGAACCGCACGATGTAGAACCATTCCGATTCGGCGTCTTCGCGGTCCCAGGCCTCGTCTTCGGGAGCCGGGCTCTCGTAGGTCACCTCGGCGATGGTCCCCTCGGCACCCCGGCAGTACTCGGGGGTGCGGGTGTAGAACATCGCTGGCAGATCGCGCACCCGCACTTTGTCGCCGGCCTTGAACTTCGCCTTGCCTGCTTTCCCCGCAAAGCACTGCGGATCGCCGATACCGACGGCCTCGACGTGATGTTTGTTGCGGGTGACATTCGCACCGTCACCCTCGAACTTGGGCTTCGCCTCGGGGTAACCGCCGTTCAGCCCGTCGGCATAACGCGCCCGCACCTCGGCAAGCCGGTCGGTCAATTCACCCCAGGTGATGTGCTTTTTCTGCATCAACAACCGGCCGACCGACCACAGCCAGCGGGTGTAGTACGGAAGCCCCAGGTAGATTGCGCGCCCGACGTCGACGTTGCCGATCCTGCGACGCTCCTCGGACACCCAGATGCCCCGCCATCCGAGCACCTCGCAGAGCACGTAGGTCATCAGCTCCCACTGCTCTTCTTCTTTGTTCTCGTAGGGGTGCGGGTAGTCCAGCTCGCCACCCACGTCGTGAGAAGTCTTCATGTAGGCCAGATAGTGATCGTGGGTGACCATGTCCGGCGTCGGCCATTCGGGGACTTCCGGGAAAGTGGTCTTCAAGCGCGAAACAAGCGCCAATTGTCGGGCACGTTCGGCAGCATCAGTCACGATGACCTACTTCCGCATGGCTGGAGTCCACTGGAGTCAGCGATAATTTCAAGGTATCACCGCGGCGGCAAAAGCACTGGGAAGTCATCGATTCCGTCACTTATTTCACTGCGGCAAAGATCAATAACGGATGCGTCAAATATGCATTCAACAAACAAAGCCCGGACCTGGTTTGCGGTCCGGGCTTTGTGCTTTTGCGGTTGTGCGTTTCAGCCTTTGGTCTTCGACGGCAGTTCCATGTGCCGACCGGGGTCGCGCGCCTCGGGTGCGTTGTTGCTGCCCTTGTGGCCCTGGCCTTCATGGTCGCTGTGCGGCGCGGCCACGTGGGGGAACAGCACATGCTCCATGGTGGCCGCGGTACCGGGGGCAGGCACATCGACGACGCCGGGGCCGCGGGTGGCGTCCTCGAGCTCGTCAGCGACCGTCTCGGCGTCGGCGACTGCCGAAGCGGCGGTTCCGGTCATGTCGCCGGTGGGCGTGACCTTGTTACCCGAGGTCTGCGACGTCGACGTGGCGCCGGTGTCGGCATGGGCATTGGCCGGCGCCGCGATGGCGATGACAGTGCCACCCAGGGCCGCGAATCCGAAGGTGAAGAGAGCGGCTGCGCCGGCGATACGGTTCTTGATCATCGGAGTTCCTTTTCCTTGGAGCCATCTGGTGTGGCTGCTTGAGAAAAAGAATCGGTCGCAGCGCTCAATAAAACCTCAATGCCGCCATCCCTGCAGCTGAGCTGCGGTTTTCTGAACCTCGGTCGGCACCTGATCGTCACGGCCGCGAGCACAGCAACCTGCCCGGAAACGACGCGCAAACTGGCATTGACGACCGGCATCGGGGCGACCGCGCTCGCAGCGATGTGCGTCACCTACAGCCCGCCTGCGGCGGCGGGTCCGAATTGCCCGTACGACATGAGCACTGAAGTGGGACAGGCAGCGTTCGGCCAGCGACTGATGGACACCTTGCCGAAACCCGGTGATGTCCAAGGCCTGACCGACTACAACCCGCTGACCTATGCCTGTGTCGACGGATACGAACAACCGCAGACCGATAGCGGGCAGCTACCGCTGCTACCGACCTTGCCGGAATTCAATCCCGAATCATTGCCTGAGCCTGTCGACTTCTCACAGATAAACATCGGAGACTTCGGCAGGACTGGGCGGGTGCGGCGATCAAAGCTGCCGGCGACGCGGCCCGCCACCCCTGGCTGGGGT